>WTJY01000437.1 GCA_011524645.1 Anaerolineales bacterium
GGGAATGACAATCGTTAATTGATCAAGTCCCACCAAATCCGACAGGGCTAGATTTGTTTTTCTATCTACAGAATAAATGGGGCTCTGCACATTCTGAAGATTATTGCAAAATCGGCAGGTGGAACATTGCCGTGTTGACCACCTGCCTGTTCGTTTTAATAGACACGCCCACGGCCACCAAGCCGATCTACATGAGTTTGATCATAGCAATCCCCAAATTTCGTTTGAGGCATGGTTGCTTTCTTTGCCATGAGTTCTTCATATTCATCATCGTCAACCATGGCGACGATTCGAGCAAGACTGGCTTCTCCATCAACAAAGCGCCAAGGAAAACAACCGATTTGAATACGGCGATTTAGGACCAAGTCGATATCTCCGCCGACACACTCGGCGTGAATAATCCCTTTATCAAACATCCAGAGATGCATCATTTGGTACATATCTGGGGTAAAAACCTCTTCGAGTGTTTTCCCATATTTCTCTTGGAAATGGGCGTCACATTGCTTCGCTTGAACTGGCATCCAATCCCGAATCTTTGTATTCATTGGATGATCGGCCGAGCCACAGTCAACCCCAATCCAGCGTAATTTCTTTTCCTGTGCCCACTTGGCAAAGCGATCATCTGGGCCTGAGTGCATGACCATATAACGTACTTCGTTGCCGTATGGTTGATCCCAACCAAAGTGATGGTAGCCGGTATGGATAATTAAAATATCTCCCTCACGTACCTCGACACGCTCTTCAATCATTTCTGGGGTGTAGATGTCATAGTCACCACATACATCACTGACATCAACCACGGCCGCATCACCACACAAAAAGTCGAGTCCTAGTGAGGCGATATCTTTGCCCGGCGTGTAAAAATGGATCTCACCATCAAGATGGGTCCCCACATGATTACTATGGGTCACCAATTGTCCATTTGCTCCATTCGGGGCCAATCTCTTGAAATATTTTACCTGCAAGGGTTCGTAAGTTGGCCACGCTGGGGTACCAACCCCAAACGGAATCGTTAGATCTATAAATTTCATATCGTTCTTATCCTACATTTCCTGTATTGCTTCTTGGTTGTTTCTCTATTCTGGTGCCTGTTTCACCGGCGAGGGCATGGCTGATGCTATCTTGGTTGGTGATAATCACCTGATTCCCGCCATGCTCTAAATAGTTTAAGGCCGCCTGTATTTTCGGTAACATACTGCCCGGTGCAAAATGCCCTTCAGAGATATACTGTTTCGCTTCATCTGTTGTCAAATGAGCCAAGTTGACTTGGTTTGGCTGGTTAAAATTAAGGGCGACCTGTTCTACACCGGTGCTAATTAATAAGAGATCCGCATCGATTTGATTGGCAAGTAGAGCTGCTGCTAAATCTTTGTCTACGACCGACTTCCGCAGATTGCGTACACCACGAAGCATGCCCGCTTCGTTACGCACAACAGGGATACCGCCACCACCAATGGCAATCACAATCACCCCAGCGGCTAAAAGTTGTTTGATGACAGGCAGTTCCACAATGTTTCGCGGTTGTGGCGAAGCAACCACCCGGCGCCAACCACGGCCGGAATCTTCCACGACACGCCACCCTTTGGCTGCAACCCTTTCCGCTTCTTCGGCTGTCATAAACATACCAATCGGTTTTGTTGGCTCCACAAACGCGGGGTCATCTTCATCGATTTCTACCTGAGTAATCACGGCGATAACTTGTTTTTTGATCCCGCGTCGGTGGAAAATGTTTTGCAATGACTGTTGAATGTAATAGCCGATCGACCCTTGGGTAAAGGTGCCGCAGACATCAAGGGGAATCTCAAATAGCTCATGGGATGCTAGCTCTGAGCGCCGTAGATTGAAACCGATTTGCGGCCCATTACCATGTCCGATAACAATATCCCAGCCGGCTTCAATCATGTCTGCAATTTGTGCGCAAACAGCTTGCACAGCCTCAATTTCAGACTCGACTGAGATACGATCAGGATCGGTAATCAGAGCATTCCCGCCAACAGCAACAACAGCAAGCATCGATTAATCACCCCTTGCGCTAAGTGCACGATTCGTGTACAGAACGCTTTAACTTAAATATTTCTCCGCATAAGCGACCAAGGCATCTTCAAATACATTCATTGGTGGCAAAACCAATCCAGCCCCCACTTGACCTACACCGGGATTTTTGTGTGCAATGCCTGTGTTGATTTGGGGGCGGATGCCTAACTCAACCACTTTGCGAATATCGACACCGGTTGGGGTACCACGGAACCCAAGTGCAGGGATTGTGAATGCGGTATGCTCGGCCGTTGTGATCTCATACATTTCCATTGTCGTATTGAGTGCGAGTTCAGGTGTCCCTGAGATAAATGTAACGATGGCGGGGGCGGTTGCCATCGCAAATGCCCCGATACCGGCCGTTTCCGTAATAGTGCTGTCACCGATATCCCCATTCGCATCATCTAAAGTAAAGCCAGGGAAATACAACCCATCAGGCTGTCCAACTGGACCAGTGAACCATTGATTCCCTAACCCGCTTACTTTGATGCCAAGTTCTGTACCGTTACGGGCCATAACGGTCATAATCGTACTCCCTTCAACACCATGCCCTGCATCAGCCATCGCTTTACAGCCCGCCATAACCGGATTTAAAAAGCTAAGCGCATTTTCACCTAAAAACGCAATCACCTTTGATTTCTCTTCATCCGATCCTTGCGCAAGGGTGATGGCTGGTGCCAATTTTGCGGCATATAAAATCGAGCCCGCTTTGTTCCGATTGTGTCCCTCATCACCCATATGTAATGATTCAGAGAGCATTGCTCGGATATCAAGACCACCGACCGAATCCAGTGCTTGATTGACTAGATCGGAGAAGGAATTATTGAGCCAGTGGAGCTTTTCTAGCACATCTTCGCTGTAAGCCCCATAGCGCAATACTTTGCCATACCCCTCATTCATGTTTGAATACGCCACATTCCCATGAACCACATTTTCGACCACATAAACTTTCATCGAAGGGGATGTGACGCCTGCCATTGGCCCAACTGTGGCATGCTCATGGCACGGCTCTAGATCGATTTGACCTGAGGTGACTAATTCGACGGCGCTATCCCAATCTGTTGCCTTGCCTTCAAAGATGAGTGCTCCAACAATCGCCCCGCGTAATGGGCCTGATGCCTTTTCCCATGTGATAGGTGGCCCTGCATGGAGCAATAAATTTTCTCGCATACCTGGAATGACATCGATTGCCGTTTCAATTCTTTTTAGAATCGGTCGAGCGGACATCATTCTTTCAACTACTGTATTGTTTGCTGCTTCAAAATCGATCATTCGTACCTCAGCTTATCATTTAGTGTTTGGTCTCTATTTCTTCTTAAACTTTGCCAAAATATCCATCATTTTCTTGTTACCTCCTGCAGGCGGTCGCCAGTCGACATGGATGACTTCCGCTTCTTGGCTCTGGAGGCTGTTGTAGAATGTTTCAACCCCGACATTGATCGCGGACATCTTGTCTGACCATTGAACCGATGTCCCTGTGTCCGGAGAGGCTGGCAAACGCCCATTTAAATCAGCCAGTACATCGCCAACTGTGCGATAGACTTGTGCCCCAACTGCTTCGAGTGCTTCGATCTGTGCGGATGTATTTTGCAAATCATCGGCCGATGCGACGACTAGACAAACCACTTCAAGTTCTGGTCGAGTGTTCTTGGCTTCGGCGATGAGTGGCGCGATCTCGCTGACAGGGTCCGCGTGTGCACCTTCGCCAAGGACTACATCTAATAAAATTAATCCGGTTTCAGGATCGGCCACCTCTTGTTGCAAACGGCGTAAACGTAGATTGTTGTCCATCATTGGATGGAGCCGCCCTTGAGTAAACTCGTCTTCTCCCATATCGATGATGGTATGAGCGACACTTTTATTGATATCAGCGATTTTTTGCTCTGGACGAATGGCTACATTGCTAAACAGTGGGGCAAATGATAATTGCACCCCGAGTACGGTTTCGTATGCCAAGGTGCCACCAGAAAACAACCCTCGCACAAATCCGTTTAAGACGGGTAACTCATTGTGGTTTTGTTGTTGGTCATGCTTGTTTGACTGCTGCACCGCTATCTCGGCCGCTTCATCAAGCGATACAGCAAAGCTAAGATTCCCCATTGTCCGCATCGGAACGGCCAAGCCGATAAAATTAATGACTACTGGTTTGCCACATCCTCGTGCGATCCCGATAATTTTGCTCGCTAATTCGGCCGAAGGGGGCTTTGAGATAAGCACAATCACATCTGTGTTTTCATCTTCAGCCAAAAGCTGTAGCCCTTGCACAAATGTGATGCCTCCTACATCAGACTTTAAATCACGGCCGCCTGTGCCAATGACTTGTGACAGCCCACCACCACGTGAGTGAATCCCCACACTCGCCGCTTGTGCGCCTGTTCCAGATGCCGCAACGATCCCTATGTTCCCAGAGCTAACACTGTTGGCAAAACCCAATCCAACCCCATTAATAATAGCGGTACCGCAATCTGGCCCCATGACAAGCAGCCCTTTATCACGCCCTTTTTGCTTCAGTTCTGCTTCTTCTTTCAAGGAAACATTGTCGCTATACAAAAAGACATGTTTGCCTAGATCAAGGGCCTCATGCACCACATTGGCCGCATATTTGCCAGGAACAGATACCAAAACCCAGTTGCTATCCGGCCGTAGTTCCGCGGCCACGCGCAACGATTTTGGCCGAAAATCCCCAGCTCCGCCACTTGAGCGATTGGCTTTTAGCAAGGCGTCAACTTGTGAAATCGCATCGGCCGCAGTTACTTCATCAATCGCTTTAACCACAATCAGCATATCATCGGGGCTGGCAGTGATCCCATCTAGTGAAAAGCCGGTGGAGATCAAGACCTCTCTATTTGCTGGGGTAGCCATTACAACGCCTGCATCATCAACTCCATCTAGAGCGACAAGAGATTTTTGTAATTGCATCAACACAACCGAATCAAAGTATGTTCCGGCACGTATTTCAAATTTAGTCGTTGTCATAAATTAGTTTGCTATCTTTATCAGTAGTTTTTCAACGTCTTTTCCAATGGCGAATAAGAGTTCGTCATCATTCCATCGAGCTGCAAGTTGCAATGACAAGGGCAACCGATTTTCGGTCATTCCACTTTTCATATTTAGCGTTGGTAATCCGGTATTTGTCCAAGGCAGTTGCATAATCGGATTGCCTGTGCTGGCATACCCCAGTGGCGCGGCAGCAGGAAGCCCGGGGGTGATCCAACTGTCTAGGCCATGTTCATCCATCAAAGCTATTAGCTTTGTGCGCAGATTTACTTTTGCCTGTCGCCCTTTTTCCAACGCTTCATCTGAATGTTTTTGTCCGTCATGGACCAATTGCAAGGTTTTGGCTTCATATAAATCATAGTAGTCAGCGAATTGAGCATGATAATCGGCCGCATCTCGCTCATTGACCAGCTTGTGCTGTTCTACAATTTCAGCGAAATCTGACATTGCAGGTACTTCACGAATGGTATAGCCATGCTCTTTTAGCACTGCGACTGTATCCCAAAAATTTCGGGTAGTAATATTGTCTGCTTGGTCTAAGTATGGACCGACAGGAATCCCAAATGTGACGTTTTCTGCTTTGATCCTTGGCCGTTTGGCAAAATCGGCACACAAAACTTGAGCGGCCGTTTCTGCGCCAGCCACATCTCGGCTAAAGACGCCGACATGATCATGTGATGTCGAATTTTCAATGACATTTTCTTTTGAAATTCGATTGTAGGTTGGCTTGAACCCAACAATGCCACAAAAGCCGGCCGGCCGATTAACAGAACCGATGGTTTGTGTCCCCAAGGCCAAAGGAACCAACCCGGCCGCGACACTTGCGGCCGAGCCGCTACTTGACCCTCCCGGCGTATGAAATGGATTGTTTGGATTCCGTGTTGGACCTGGACCAAAATAGGCGAATTCTGTCGTAATTGTTTTCCCTAGAATCAGTGCCCCTGCTTCTTTGAGCTGCGTCACCACTGTCGATTCAGGGGCAGACAAGACATGGGATGGTAGCTGCGATCCTGCCCGAGTGGGTAGCCCATCTACCCGAATAATATCTTTGATCCCCACAGGCAAACCGAATAGGGGGGGGCGTTGAGATGGGGTCGGGTATTTGGCTTCTAACTCGGCCGCTTGTTGGTGAACACGATCCCAGCGACGGGGTTCTGGCACAAAAGAGAAGATGACAGGCTCTATTTCAGCAAATCGTGCTTCGAGTGTATCTAGATAGTCGCTGATTTTTAAGTCCCCAGCGCGGAGATGTATTAGCAGTTCTGGAATGGATATGTGTTTCTGTTCTATTAGCATTTGATTGAGACTTAATGAACTAAGAGCTGAGTGATTTAACCGCATCGACAATGTGTTGATAGCCTGTACAGCGACACAAATTGCCTGACAATGCTTCACGGATTTCTGATTCAGTTGGGTTAGGGTTTTCTTCGACCCACGGTTTGAGTGTCATCAAAATACCGGGGGTACAGTAGCCACACTGTAGTGCATGGGCTTCATGAAAGGCGGTTTGTAGAGGATGCATGTTGTCCGGTGTGCCTAGCGACTCGACCGTTTCTATCGATTGGCCATTCGCTTGAACGGCTAGCATCAAGCAAGCTCGAACAGGTGCTCCGTTGAGCAAAATAGTACATGCACCGCAGACACCATGTTCACAACCGACATGCGTTCCGGTTAACCGCAGATCATGCCGAATAAAGTCAGTGAGTAACAAACGGGGCTCGACCGACTTGGTAACTTGATTGCCATTTATCGTTGTTGTAATTTCGATTTTTTCCATAGCGATTCACTTTTTGTATGGTTAAAACAAACCTGTTATGAGCATCTTGTCTTATGCACAAATATCTGCGCGTAAGCGTGCTTTTTGCACTTTGCCAATTGAGTTTCGGGGTAGTTCATCTACAAACAAAACTTGTCGAGGAATTTTGTATGCAGCCAATTTATCTCGACAATAATTTGTCATGTCTTCTTCTGATGGTTGATAGCCGTCACGTAGAATAATCACGGCCGTGACTGTTTCGCCCCAATCATCATTAGGGCAGCCAACGACAGCACTGGTTAAAACGGCCGGATGCTCCGCCAGCACAAATTCAACTTCGGGCGGGTAAACATTTAATCCCCCTGTGATAATCAGATCCTTTGAACGCCCTTTGAGGGTAAAGTACCCATCCGGCTCTCGCATGCCTAAATCCCCTGTCCGTAGCCAACGGCCGGGGGCGAAGGACTCGGCCGTTTTGGAAGCCATCCGCCAGTAACCTTTAAAGACATGTGGCCCACGAATCTGCACCTCTCCCACTTCACCATCTGGTAGAGGCTCGTCCGATTCTGGATTCACAACACGGGCTTCAACTTGGGGGAGTGGCAGACCGACTGAACCAACCCGCCGCTCCCCATGAAGCGGGTTTGAAAGATTCATCATGGTTTCCGACATGCCGTACCGCTCTAATAGCCGATGCCCAAAGATTTGTTGGAATTTAATATTCACATCATCTGGCAAGCGATCAGAACCGGAGGTCAGTAGGCGCATATGGCTTAAATCGTAGTCAGCTGCGTGCTTATATTCGACGAGGCGCTTGTGGATTGTAGGCACCGCCATAAACACGGTGCAACGTTTTGTGACCATCAGTTCCAGCGCATGCTCTGTGTCAAATTTTGACATCATGATCGTTGTGGCTCCTGCGTAGAGCGCCCCATAAAGTGCAACCGCCAACCCATGAGCATGATAAATAGGAAGGACGTGCAACAGCACATCATCCTCACGCCAGCCCCATGCGCTATGTAATCCAGCTGAGTTGGCAGTAAGATTGCCGTGTGTTAACTGCACCCCTTTTGGTTGCCCTGTTGTTCCACTTGAATAAAGAAGCAACGCTGTGTCGTTGTGATTTTCTGGTGGATTTGGCGAATGGCTATTGGTGTCTGTCTTTGTTTCGATTAATTGTTGGAATTCGGCCGCTGTCCCATCTAAATCGATGATTCGAAGCTGACTACCTCGATCATCGATATGGTCTCCCATAAGGGAACGATCTACAAAAAACAAAATCGGTTCCGCATCACTCAGAAAATAATTTAGCTCGCGAGGGGGATAGCCTGGATTGAGTGGTAATGAGATTCCCCCTAAACGCATAGTGGCTAAGTGCAGGTAAATAAATGGCAGACATTTTGGCAGTTGCAATGCGACACGCTCACCTGTTTGAACACCATGTGCCTGCAAAAAAAGCATTGTTTTTTGCACATTCGCCTCAAGTTGTCCAAAGGTGACTGTTTCTGTATGGGTGCTTTGGATGAATTCGACGGCCGTTTTGTTTACGAGTCGATTACAGTTCTCTTTGATGATTGTTAAAAATGTATCTGGCATGAGTTTGTCAATAGAGTAGGGTGGTTACTTCTTATATATTCTCTACCGCTTCTGTTAACGCACGCTTGCCCAGAACTTTTGCGAGATGACGCCGATAGTCTGCTGAAGCATGAATATCACTTGTCGGCTCAATTTCGTTTTCAGCTGCGAATTCGGCCGTTTGTTCAATCAATTCCATGGTGATCATTTGCCCAATCAACATATTGGCTGCTGATTTGGCTAGCATCGGCTTGGGGCCTACATTCAAATAAACCAATCTGGCATCAGTGCAAATGCCAGACTGATCAACTGACACGACTGCAGCAACCCCTGCCATTGCATAATCACCATGACGACGAGCCACTTCGTGGAATGCGTATCCTGTCCGGTCCGATTGAGGTGGGATAATAATTTTTGTCAGGATTTCATTATCTGTTAGTGCTGTTTCAAATAGGTCGATATAAAAATCCTCGGCGACGACTTGCCGTGTGTGTCCAACTTTTTGCAACTCAAAAGTGGCTTGTAACGCAACCATTAGTACAGGCAACTCTCCTGCAGGATCTGCATGGACGATACTGCCCCCGATTGTCCCCCGATTGCGAATCTGACTGTGTGCAACCCACGGCATGGTCATATGGATCAGTGGCGCATGCTTCTTGATTAAATCACTTTTTTCTAATGTCGATTGACGTACCATACAGCCGATCTCGAGAGAGCCATCGGCCGTTAGCTCTAGATGATCAAGCCCATTTGTTCCATTTAGATCAATCAGCATCGATGGCTGTGCCAAACGGAAATTCATCACAGGGATGAGGCTTTGCCCACCGGCAAGTAGTTTTGCCTCATCGCCATGCTCTGCAATAAGATTCAATACTTCATCAAGAGTTGCAGGGGATTCATAAGCAAATGGTGCTGGTTTCATGCTAAATTCCTCACGCTAAAACTTATTTCAAGGTGATTATAATCTGAAAACGCTTCACAAACGCTTCATTTGCCCCGGCTTTGAATAACCTGAAGCGTTTGTGAAGCGTTTTGTGAGTATAATAGATATAACTTAATCCTGATCGCTTTAAAGTATTTGTTTGCAAAATTAAATTGCACCTCATCATGTTTGAGTTTTATTTTCTTGGAAACCCACGTTTAAATATTCCAAATCGATCACAGGTGCCGCATCTGACCGATCGGGAAATCGCTTTAATCGCCTATATTGCTATCCAGCAAACACCACAAAGCCGATCACAAATTAGTCAGTTGTTTTGGGGGGGGAGAGCGTTGAAACAGGCGAAGTCCAACCTTCGCACTTTCCTCGCACGTCATAAGAATCAATTAGAGCCTTATCTAGATATCAATCGAGATCGGATCAGCCTTAAATCATCTAACGCATGGATTGACATATTAGAATTTGAAGCAAGACTTCAAACCGCATTGCGACACAAAAGCAGAGAAGCGAAACCGATTGAACAGACTGCAGAACGTTTCAAAAAAGCGATTCATCTTTGTCGCGGCGCTTTTTTAGAGGGGGTGAATCTAAATGCTGAGAGTGGAATTGTTGATTGGATTGATCAAGAACGTGATCGGATTGATCAGCAAATCTATCAAGCCAAACTTTATTTGATCAACCAGCGTGTTTATTCAGGACAATATGAAGAGGGGGTGGGGCTTTGTCATGAGTTGCTTGAGAAGGATAGATTTGATGAAACGGTTCAGGGATACTTTATTCGTTGCTTGGCTCAGCTTGAGTCTATACACAGTGCTCAAACATATTTCGAGCAATATACAGATCACATTTACCAACATCTTGGTGTTAAGCCGAGTGATGAACTGATTCATCTTGTCGCAAATGTAGTCAGGCCAACGAGGCGCACGAATGAAAGGTTGTCTGCTAAAACAGATTTACAAGATCAACCGTTCGCACGACCATTGGATACCCCTCCGCCACGGCCGTTGCGCCCCCTGATCGGCCGTCAAAAGGAAATCCAGCAAATCAAAAAGCTCCTCGCCCAGCCTTCACGGAGGCTCGTTACAATTATCGGGATTGGCGGAATTGGTAAAACCCACTTAGCCTTACATATTGCCGATGAACTTGCTCATGAATTTATTGATGGGGTGCTTTTTTCTCCATTGCTGGTGGAATCCACAGATCACCATGCGCTTGAATCATTAATTGCGGGGCAACTCAATCTTCCTTTGAACGGCCGTCGCAAAACCGGCGAGCAACTCATTGGCTATCTGCGCGAACGTGACATGCTGATTATTATCGACAATGCAGAATCTGAGCCACTTGAAACATCTCGATTTACGCAATTACTTTTAGAACAGGCACCGAATATTAAATTGCTCGTTACCTCTCGCACGCCATTGAATATACGGGCTGAATCTTTATTTCCCCTTGAAGGACTGCCGGTACCTCACACGTTAACTATAGATGCCCCCTTAATGCAAGCAAACCTGACTGACCAATCCCTTGCTTGCGTGCAGTTGTTTGTATCGTGTGCCAATCAGGCCTTTCCAAAATTTGAGCTTACTCCAAGCAATTTACCCGATATTATCCAGATTTGTCGACTCGTTGGTGGGTTGCCGTTGGCTGTCGAGCTGGCGGCCGCATGGGTTGGACACTATTCATGTGCAGAAATTGTAGCTGCTATTCAAAAGGATATTCACTTTTTACACAGTCGGTTTCAAGATCACCCTGATCGCCATAACGACATCATTCGCATATTTAACCATTCTTGGCAGCTATTAAGTACCGACGAGAAGAGTGTGCTTTTACAGTTGTCGAGTTTTACGAGCACATTTAGCCGGGAAGCGGTTCAAGCGATTGTCAAAGAATCTGTAGAAACTTTGATATCGCTTGTTGAAAAATCAATGCTTCATATTTCACATAGTGGAAGATATGAAATGCATGATCTTGTCCGCCGTTTTGTGTCTGAAAAGTGGGGGGAAATTTATGGCTCGAATGCGGAATCAATTCTCCAAGCCACACAATATCGTTTTGGAGATTACTATTTAGGTCAAATCATGGCGTTGGCATCTGAGCTACATGTTGAAAACCCTCATCCGATTATCAAAACAATTCAGACGGAATTAGCCAACATACAACAAGCTTGGTATTTGATGATTACCTTGGGCCACTTTAAATCGATATCACAAGCGATCAATAGTTTGTCACGCTTTTATCACTTTGCTGGCTTATATCATGAAGCACAAGTTTTGTATGAAAATACAAATGGGATACTGAAGCGGATCCTTTCTAAGGCAGGCAATGAAAATCGGCCGATATTACGGGGCACAATTGCGCGTGTGCAAGCTAAAACATCGTTTTACTGTCTTCGACTGCACCAATTTGATCAAGCTCACTCTCTTGCTGAGGCTGCGATTCGGCAAGCCAAAACATCTGGAGATGTAACCGCACATATCGAAGGCTTGCTCAATCTTGGTGAGGCTATGGAGCTAAAAAATCAAATAGCTGACGCGGAGCAGAACTATGTCAATGCATTAACATATGCGCGTAAAAATCAGAGCCAGCGGTTGGAAGCGGTCGCCTTGCGCTTGCTAGGAAGGCTTGCTTGGCGGCGAGAAAGGCTTGATGAAGCGGATCGTTTTAGTTGGCAAGCTTTGGCCATCGAAAAAAAACGTGGCGATTTATTGGCAAGCACACAACTCATTGTCGCCTTAGCGCTTAATGCTGAATATCGTGGGAATCTATTTCTAGCAGAATCCTATTATGAGGAAGCGATTGAAAATTATCTTAAATTAAGCAACAGTCATCGCTTAAATGAAGTACGCCTCCATTTGGGACGGACACGCTTCTTAAGAGGTCAACATCAAGATGCACAGGGTCTTTTTGAAGAGGTTCTCAATCTGGCTCAGTATATTGGAGAATGGCGTAGCGAAGGGGAAAGTTGGTGCAGTTTGGTGGAATTGTCACTCGCCGAAAACCGATTAGATGATGCATTGCTATTCGCAGAGAAATCTCTACGATTGGCCCGTCTCCATGAAGATCGACATTACCTTGCATTAAGTTTGGCCGCCACAGGCGAGGCTTATCAAGGTAAAGGACTTTCTACGAAAGCGGGCAGTTTACTACAAGAATCGCTTGAGATTTGCGATGCCCTCGGGATAAAAAAATATGTTTCCCGCCTCCTGATTGGGCTAAGCCTCTGTGCAATTGACTATTCAGATTTAAATCTCTCATTGCAATATGCTCAAGATGCATTTAATGCATCAAAAGGACTTATTGCCCAAGCAAAAGCACTCGCGCATTTAGGGTATGTGAGGCTTTTGAGAGAGGAATATCAACAGGCAAACGATATTCTTCAGAAGAGTTTGGCTTTGATTCGCCAGATTGGCTATCCCCACTTGGAACAAATTGTCGTGGCCAGATTGGCTCACGCTTACCATAAAAAAGAGAACTGTCCTAAGCAAACACAGATCGACAGCAACGATATAGATTGATGCGAGACTCAAAGATGATTCGGCAACAAGCCTGCTTAATCTTTTTGAGTGATATATGACAGATTCACTGGTAGAAAAATTATGCCTAAGGGGTGATGGACCAAGCCACTTGGGATCAAACCGTTGATATTTCAGTAAAACATGCAGGTAGGAAAAACGACAGCACGTGCCATGCGCTGGCTGGCTGACACTGAAACATTCTATATTTTGCAGCATTTTGAACATGTTTGTAATTTGTGTAATCAGTCACAGCAGGTTTTTAGCTTGCATACGCCGGATGTTTTCATGGGGCCGTTTAGCTATCAGATAAGCACGGCCGGTTTCAGTCGATTACAAACGGCCGAAGATATCCAACTATTTCCTCAAACAAATGATCTTTCTATAGATGGTCTTTTGTTTGAAGCGCAGGACGCCACTCATTGGGAGGCACGGCCAGATTGGTCAAATTTCACCCCAGAAAGAGCCGTCGGCATTTCGCACAAATTACAAACCCTCGTAGAACAGAGAATGCATCGATTGCATCAAGCGATTGTTGCAGATGATCATGCCATAATTGGTCAAATAGCCACACAGCTCGCTGGTTTGGGCGCGGGCTTAACACCGGCAGGGGATGATGTCTTAATGGGAACGATTTTTGCACTCCATGTGCTCAAGTGGGATCAAGCGGTTATCAATTTGATTGGGGAATCAACCATAAAACGAACAGCCTCTTTATCTGCTGCATTTTTGAATGCGGCCGTTTTGGGGGAAGCCGTAGAGCCATGGCATGATATCGTAGCTGGAAAACCGAATGCTCTTGAGTCCTTGCTATCAATCGGAAGCTCATCGGGGAAAGATGCTTGGACCGGTTTTACCGCCTGCTTTCAGGCATTACATCGTAAGCAATAACAAAATAATAAAAATAATGATGAAGGACAAGATGGTTTTAGTAACAGGTGCAAGTGGAAAAACGGGACGTGCGATTGTGGCTCAATTGGCAAAACGGGATGTAGCGGTCAGGGCTTGGGTACGTCGCCAAAGTATTGCGCTTGAGGGTGCCTCTGAATTATTCATCGGAGATATGCAAGACGCAGAAGATTGGTCCCGAGCATGTGTCAACATCAAAAAGATTTATCATATCTGCCCCAATATGCATCCGGAGGAAGTCAACATCGGCCGATTGGCAATTCAATCAGCAAAACAAGCTGGTGTCGAGCACTTTGTCTACCACTCAGTACTTCATCCTCAGACGAGAGAAATGGCGCACCATTGGCACAAACTCTTAGTTGAGGAAATGATTCTTGCCAGCGGGCTTCCCTTCACCATTTTGCAACCAGCGCCCTATATGCAAAACCTACAGCCTCAATGGGAGACAATCAAAAATGAGGGTGTTTTGCGTCTGCCTTACTCGATAAACAGTGCCATTTCATTAGTTGATTTGAATGACGTTGCTGAAGCGGCTGTTACTGTCATAGGCAGTAACCAGTACATTTTCGGAACATTTGAACTCACAGGTACACCACCACTTACCCAGCAAGAAGTCTCGAACATTTTAGGAGCTACAATAAACCGAACGATTCAATTTGAAGAAATCGCTTTAGATAACTGGGAGGCAAATAACAAGACATTGTCTGACTTCGCTCGTCAAACTTTGCTGGCAATGTTTCGCTATTACGATCAGTTTGGTTTAGCTGGCAATTCGATTAGCCTTCGCTCGATTTTGGGGCGGACTCCAACATCTTTAGCCAATTTTTTTAGCACGACTAACCATCAATCAATGTGCTAAACCGGCCGTTGTTATAAAATTGACAAATACTGGATAACTTTAGTTTTCCCTAATCGATCGTTCTAATCGACCGAAAAAATGTTGTTTTTA
>WTJY01000302.1 GCA_011524645.1 Anaerolineales bacterium
GGCACGAAAATCGGGGCAATTAAAGGGGGTTTTGCAGCGGCGAAGCCGCTGCAAAACCCCCTTGGAGGGTAAAAAATTTTTGATGACAACTTGTTCGTGGACCCTTAAGGTTGACAGCACTACATGGCCCGTTACACTTCCCCTATGTTTGAGAATATGCCTAATTTGTCTGTCCGTTTGGTTCAACCTGAAGATGAGCCTTATATTTTTGAATTATTTGCCAGTGTCCGTGGGGAAGGGCTAGCTGAAGCTGGGATGACGGCCGAGCAGCGTCAGCAGTTTCTAGACTTTCAATACAAAGCGATGCATAACACCTATGCCGACAATTACCCAGAGGGGATACACAATGTTATCTTGCGTAAAAAGAAGCCGATCGGCCGGATCTACACCAACGAAACCGATACAGAAATCCGTATCCTTGATGTCATCATCCATCCCAAGAAGCGGAATCACGGTTTTGGCAGCGAAATCATGCAAGCGATGATCGCCGAATGTGATCGCACAAACAAAATCCTGCGCTTTTATGTCTGGACCAACAATGCAGCTGGACAGCGCTTTTATAAACGGCACGGCTGTGAATTTATTCGAGACGATGGCGGATATTTGCTGTTTGAGAAACAGCCCACCCCCACACCGTAGCCCCTAGACTTACTCTTACTCTTCCCTCTCGCTCACTTTTCGGCTACAGTTCCGGCATGGCGAAGAAAAAGAAAAAGAAAAAATGGTATGTTGTGTGGCGTGGTCATCGGCCGGGAATTTATACCAACTGGGACGATTGCAAAGCACAGGTCAATGGGTTTCCCAAGGCTCAGTATAAAGGGTATGAAAGTGAAATTATCGCGAAGAAGCTGTTTACCACCGCTTGGTATGTGGTGTGGTACGGCCGTCAGACCGGTGTTTATGCGGGATGGGAAGCGACGCGCCCCCATGTGGCCGGTTTTGCTGATGCGGAATATCGTGCCTTTTTTAGCGAAAAAGAGGCGTGGGATGCGTTTACACAGGAAGATGATGACGCGGATGAATCGCGTAAGGCACCGAAGATCAAAAACAAAGCGTTGCCCGATGCCGATATCGGCCGTCAGATCGCCCTGATCGATAATCCGCCGATTGCGGATAGCTTGGCGGTCGATGCTGCCTGTAGCGGGAATCCCGGCTTGTTAGAATATCGTGGGGTGTGGACCGACTCGAAAGAGCAACTGTTTCATCAGGGGCCATTTCCCGATGGGACCAACAATATCGGTGAATTTTTGGCGCTGGTGCATGGGCTGGCTTTTTTACAGCGGCTGGGTAAGCACGACCTGCCGATTTACACCGATTCAAAGATCGCAATGGGGTGGGTGAAGGCGAAATGGTGTCGGACGCAGGTGATGGAGACGGCCGACAACGCGGAGCTTTTTACGCTCATAGATCGCGCCGAGCAATGGCTGAAAACCAACACCTACCGTAACCCGATTTTAAAATGGGATACGGTGTTGTGGGGGGAGATTCCGGCCGACTTTGGACGTAAGTAAAAATATGAAATATGAGATATGAAAGATGAAACGGTTGTTTACCAATCGATCTAGTTGTAGAGCCCCCTTCTTGTTTCATACTTCATACTTCTTACTTCTTACTTCATACTTTATAACTCTCGTTTTTTCGCTTGTTGGAGAGGGACCTGAGCGACCAAGCGGCTTTCCCGTTCGTCTTGATCGAGATTGACGACGACCGATTCGGGGTCAATTTGTAGGTGATGGGCGATGACTGCGATGATGTCATCCCGAATGACGGCCATCATGCCGGGGGAAATGTCTCCACGATCGTGGCTGAGCACCATTTGTAGGCGGGTTTTGGCGATGCTGCCACTTTGTTCTTCTTTCTTGAATAAATCGCTGAACCAACTCATGAGCGACCTCCTACCCAGCTTCGAAGACGAGATAACATCGTATCCTTGGCTTTTAAATCTAAGAAGGGGACTTCTTCCCCTGCGACCCGGGCCGCGAGATTGCGTAACGCGGCACCGGTGCGATTTTGATCTTCCCCTCGAACCAGTGGATCACCTTTGTTGGTAGAAACCAAAATCTCTTCATCATCTGGAATAATGCCGATGACATCGATGGCTAAGATTTCCACGATGTCTTCGATAGACAACATGTCGCCACGGGCGACCATGTCCGGTTTGATGCGGTTGACAATGAGACGGCCGGGCCCTTTTTCTTCCGCTTCGATCATGCCGATAATGCGGTCGGCGTCCCGTACGGCCGAGATTTCCGGATTGGTGACCACCAAAACGTGATCGGCCGGTGCGACCGCATTTTGAAAGCCCCGTTCGATACCGGCCGGAGAGTCGATGATAATATAATCGACTTCCTCCCGTAATTGCTCACAAACGAGACGCATGTCGTTGGGGCTGACCGCCATTTTGTCACGTGTTTGCGCGGCCGGAATCAAGCTGAGCCCTTCTAGGCGTTTGTCTTTGATCATCGCTTGACGGAGGCGACAGCGCCCTTCGATGACATCGACCAAATCGTAGACGATTCGATTTTCTAAACCCATCACAACATCAAGGTTTCGCAGGCCGATATCAGCATCAATAGCGACCACGTTGTGGCCGCGCATCGCCAAGGCGGTGGCTAGATTGGCGGTAATGGTTGTTTTTCCCACTCCTCCCTTACCGGAGGTAATGGTAATGACTGTTCCTTCACTCATGTTTTGTCTTGTTTCCTTCGCTTAAATGCTAATGCCATTCTTCCGCTACGATTTGCCCACCACGGATGGCGGCCGTTTCCGGCATCGGTTGACGCCGTTTTTGCTTGGGGGTAACCGCAATTTGATCCGCGATTCGTAGCTGGGTGGGGGTCAGATCAAGTGCGGAGATGGTCGCTTTGAGATTGCCATTGGCACCCGCATGGACCAATCCGCGTAATTTGCCCCAGACAATGACATCCCCATCCGCAACAACTTCCGCTCCGGGATTGACATCGCCAAAAATAATAACAGCCCCTTCGTAATCGATCGCTTGCCCTGAACGTAACGTTTCTTTTACGAATAGTGCATTGGGAGGTCGGCCGCTACGCCCTTTGGGGGAAGCCATAACCGGTTCGGGACGGCCGTTTCCTTCTAAATCCATTTGGCTTCCAGGAAGGCGTGTCGCCAACCCTAATTTGCGAGCCGCTTCTCTTGTTGTTTCCCGCTTTGACAAGACAGCCCAGACGGTAAGCCCATGATGTGCAAATAGCTCTAAGATATCTTCCAATTGATCACGGTGCATTTTACGGACATGTAGCTCTAGCGCGATCCGAGAATTACGCAAAAATGTAGATTTGGCGAGGATTTCTGCCGCTAAAATTTTGAGAAGTTCATCATGAGGTGGCCCACTACTGATAGTCATCAGTAAGCCATCACGAATTCCTTTTATTTGGGTCAATTGTGTATCCATTGTATTTGTGGGAATATGTTATATCACTTTAATCGCAAAGAGAATGCGGGACAATACAACAAAAGTTTTGTTGAGATTGTACAACATATAAACTGTGGTTGGCAAGTCTGTTCAATGCACGAGCAACTCATTGTGGTGGGTGCATAAATGGCTAGCAAAAATCTGCCGTAGACCGATTGCTCTGGATTGTAAGAGCGATTAGGCCATGTTACCGGCATAAGCTATAATGAAGGGTGTGCCACAACACACTTCCCAACCTTCTATTTTTAAAATTAAAGTTGACCTAACCTGTGCGCAATCTGCGTAACAATTTCGGCTTTGATCATGTCTTTCCCATGTTAGATGTATTTGCTATCTAAAAAACGATAAAATTCTGGGCTTTTACACACCCTTACTAACTCCCCAAATATCAATTTGCTATCTGCCAAGGCTGGCAGGTATGAACTCAAATAGACAGGACACATCATGACCAACGAACAGGCAAAAATTATCTATACCCGTACCGATGAGGCTCCCGCATTGGCGACTCATTCTTTTCTCCCTATTGTGGATGCCTTTACTGATGCGGCCGAAGTTGTCATCGAAACCCGCGATATTTCACTAGCGGGCCGTATTTTGGCACGTTTCCCAGACTTCTTAACTGAAGAACAACGTGTGCCCGATGCCTTGGCGGAACTTGGTGATTTGGCGAAAACACCTCAAGCTAACATTATTAAGTTGCCTAATATCAGCGCATCTATTCCACAAATGAAAGCTGCAATTGAAGAATTGCAAGCCCACGGGTATGCGATTCCGGATTATCCAGAAGAAGCGGGAACCGATGCTGAAAAAGAAATTAAAGCGCGTTACGACAAGATTAAAGGGAGTGCGGTAAACCCTGTCTTGCGTGAAGGGAATTCTGATCGCCGAGCACCCCGCGCGGTCAAATTATTTGCGAAAAACAATCCCCATTCGATGGGGGCATGGTCGGCCGAATCACAATCACGTGTGGCTAGCATGAGTGAAGGGGATTTCTATGATAGCGAGCGTTCAATTACGCTATCTGATGCGGATACGGTTGCGATCACATTACATACCGATGCGGGTGAAGCGATTGTGCTTAAATCTGGGTTGGCTTTGCAAGCTGGGGAAGTAATCGACGCGGCCGTGATGCGTAAAAATGCTTTGCGCGCCTATATCGCTGACGCGATTGATGAAGCGATGGACAAAGATGTTCTATTGTCGGTACATGTTAAAGCGACCATGATGAAAGTGTCGGACCCGATTTTGTTTGGTCATGTGGTCTCTGTCTATTTTGCGGATGTGTTCGCGAAACATGCGGTTGTGTTTGATCAATTGGGGGTTAATCCGAACAACGGTTTAGGCGACCTTTTTGCCAAGTTGCAAGAGTTGCCAGAAGCGCAACGTCAAGCGATTGAAGCGGACATCGATGCTTGTTATGCCAAACGGCCGAGCTTGGCGATGGTGAATTCTGATCTGGGGATTACGAACTTGCATGTACCGAGCGATGTGATTATCGATGCATCTATGGCGGCGATGATTCGTTCCTCGGGCCAAATGTGGAACAACGACGGTAAGTTGCAAGACACCGTAGCGATTATTCCTGACCGCTCTTACGCCGGAATCTATCAAGCGACCATCGATTTCTGCCGCACAAATGGTGCATTCGATCCGGTTACAATGGGGAGTGTGTCAAACGTGGGGTTGATGGCCCAAAAGGCACAAGAATATGGTTCGCATGATAAGACCTTTGAAATCGTTGCGGCCGGAACGGTGAAAGTCACCAATAACGCAGGTAATGTTCTTATGGAAACAACTGTTGAAGCGGGTGACATTTGGCGGATGTGCCAAGTTAAAGATGCGCCGGTTCAAGATTGGGTCAAATTGGCTGTCTCTCGGGCGCGGGCGACCGGTACGCCGGCCGTTTTCTGGCTTGATCCACAACGGGGACACGACAGCGAATTGATCAAAAAAGTGGAGACTTATCTGCTTGACCACGATACAGATGGTTTAGAAATCTTGATCAAATCACCTTTTGACGCGATGGTTTATACGCTTGATCGTGTTAAAGCTGGTTTAGATACGGTGTCGGTGACCGGCAATGTTTTGCGCGACTATTTGACCGACTTGTTCCCGATTTTAGAGTTGGGTACGAGCGCAAAAATGCTTTCGATTGTCCCGTTGATGAACGGCGGTGGTTTGTTTGAAACCGGTGCTGGTGGGTCTGCGCCGAAGCATGTGCAACAGTTTGAAAAAGAGAACCATTTGCGTTGGGACTCACTGGGTGAGTTTTTGGCGTTGACCGTTTCTTTGGAACATTTGGCGGAAAAATATGGGAACGCTCGGGCGCAAGTTTTGGCGGATGCCTTAGACGAAGCGACTGCGCTTTACTTGCAGAACCGTAAATCACCATCCCGTAAGGTGCACGAAATCGATAACCGTGGTAGCCATTTCTATGTGGCTATGTATTGGGCGCAGGCGTTGGCACAACAAACGGCCGACGAAGCGTTGCAAGCTGTATTTGCCCCTGTGGCGGCTCAATTAGTTGAAAATGAAGCGCAAATTGTGGCCGAACTAAATGGGGTGCAAGGGCAGGCGATGGAGATCGGTGGTTATTATGATCCTGATCCAGCGTTGGCGGTGGCGGCGATGCGGCCGAGCGGGACGTTGAATGGAATTATTGCGGGCTTGCAGAAGTAGGCTGTAAATAGAGGTTGAAATAATTGTAAATGGCCAATAGCCAATGGTAAATGTGTGGCGTGCGTCCTCATTTGCCATTGGCTATTATTTTCGGCCGATGACTTCATCGAATGCGAGCCGTGACATTTGCTGTACGGTCGTATGGATGAGCATCACATCGAGCGTGTTGGGGTTTGCACCGAAAAAGAGTTGAGCTGTTTCCCCATTGCAGTTGAGAAAAACATAGAGTGCTATATGGTCTGGGTGCTCGCGACTGTAGTCTAGCTGGTCGTGCAGTCCGACCAATTCGGTTTCGGGAACCCCTTGTAAGGCCGCCATTTCGATTTTCGCTTCATATAAAGCGATGTAGTAGCCACATGTTTTGCCGGGGGCGACTTTGACCCCGTTGGCCGAGGCGAAAGCGGCCGGATCGGCTTGGGCTAAATCGGCAAATTGTTGGAAACAGGGATGTTCAAACATTTCGCCTAAATCGAGCGTAGCTAAATAGGCGGTCAGGGCAGGCATAAAGTTGATTTGTTCTGACATAGTTTTGATTGGGTGATTGGGGTTAGCGAATGGTGGCTTCTATTTGGTATTTGTCTGCGAGCCAAGCTTGGACGTGTGCGGCGTGCCGTTTGTCTTGATAGAGACGCCATTGTTTTTTGATAGCGGGATACCGTTCAATGGTACGCATATATTGGAGAGACGGCCGTTTTTGAGCAAATGTTTGAGCAAGCTCAACTTTGGCACGGTTATCTTTGACTTCATTGGTAAAGTCGATCATGATTTTGAATTGAGCTTGGGTTGGGATCGGTTCAATTAAGATGTAACGATCTGGATATATATCTAATTGGTCCGCGAACGCACCATCGTCTCCTAAATCGATGTCTTCTGAATGGAGTTTGATTTGTCCGGTTTGACTATCAAGGAACCATTGCATTTCGGCCGCTTTATTTTGTAAAGCTTGTTTAAGGTTTCTAAGAGAAATTGTGATCATGTTTTGATATCTGCTTGGTTGATGAGGCTTGGCCGCAGGATGATGGGTGAAGTTTAGCGGATTCTTTGACCAAACTACAAATTTAGCTTCCAAATCTTACATTTTATCTGCCTATGAAATTGACAACATTTCGGCTGGACTATATAATTTGGGAAATGATTGGCGATTTTTGACATATCTGCGCGTCCTATCTACATTTTTTAGTGTAAATAGACGCCTCCGAGCTATTGAAAAAGGTCAGGTCTAATATTGAATTAAACGCAATAAGAGTTCTTCATCGCCAGATGCCTTGTTAACTTACAAGGTTCTTCAATATAGTAGATTTATCCTAGTAGCTCGGTTTCATTCAGATTTGTTGAAGATGCCGAGTTTTTTTATTAGTTTGTAATCAATCGGTCCTTGGGCCGAAAATTTATTCATTTTGGGAAATAATTTAACCACATGACACAAGAAGACGTCGATTTCACTACAGAATTGGAACAATACCTTGAACAGCATGACTATGACATGCCAAAGTCTGGGGACATTCGGACAGGGGTCATTGTCGCCAAATCGCCTGAAGGCATTATTGTTGATTTGGGCCTGAAACGGGATGGCATTGTCCCACCATCTGATCTATCCCAACTCACGGAAGAAGAGCTTGATGCCTTGTCTGTAGAGATGGAAGTGCCCGTGTATATCATGGACACCGGTCAGCATGATGGTTTGCAAGTTTCAATCCATCGGGCCTATCTCAACGAAGATTGGATTAAGGCTGAAGGATTGATGGGAGATGGCACCATTGTTGAAGCGGAAGTCGTTGGCTACAACCGTGGTGGTGCTTTGGTCGAATACGGCCGTTTGCGTGGCTTCGTGCCCTTGTCTCAGCTCACCGCATTTCGCCCCGGTATGAAAGATCGGGACAAACAACGGATGTTGTCTAAACTCCGTGGTGAGCAATTGCCCCTCAAGATTATTGAAGTAGATCGCCGTCGTCGCCGTTTGGTGATGTCGAATCGTGATGCACAAAAAGAATGGGATGCGGAACGCCGTGGCGAACGTTTGAAAACATTGCAAGCGGGCGATACGGTTGCCGGACGTGTTAGCAGTGTTCGCGACTTCGGTGTTTTCGTTGACATCGGTGATAGCTTGGAAGGATTGGTTCACGTTTCAGAATTGGCGTGGCACCGCGTTGATCATCCGAAATCGGCCGTTAAAGTCGGTGATGAGTTTGATGTTTATATCCTGAAAATCGATCAAGAATCGCAAAAAATCAGCTTGAGCCGTAAACGTTTGTTGCCAGATCCATGGACCCAAATGGAAAGCAAATATAAAACCAACGACTTGGTCGAAGGGACGATCACCCGTATTGTTAACTACGGTGCGTTTGTCGAATTAGAACCAGGCGTTGAAGGGTTGCTTCATGCATCTAAAATGGTGCGTGGTAGCGATGCGGCCGATCCCAACAAAGTGGTTGCGGTTGGCGAAACCCACTTGCTTCGTATTATCAACATGGATTCAGAGCGACAACGTATCGCTTTGAGCTTGCGTGCAGTCACCAACAAAGAACAAATTGACTGGATGATGCGTAGCCAAGTTGAAGAAACAACAGAGGAAGAAGCTGAAGAAGAAACCCCAGCGGAAGAAGTTGCGGTTGAAGAAGCAGCTGCACCAGTTGCTGAAGCTGTGGAAGAAGCTGTTGAAGCGGTAGAAGAAGCTGCGGCCCCTGTTGTAGAAGAAGCCGCTGAAGCGGTTGAAGCTGTCGCTGAAGAAGCTGCTGAAGCGATTGAAGCTGTGGAAGAAGTTGTGGCAGAAGAATCTGCAGATGAAGAAGAATCTGCTGAAGATTAAACCTTTGGAGAGGTATGGCAAAAAAGAAAAAACAACAAGAGAAGCAAAAAGAAGAAAAAGCTGAAGTGGAAGGAACTATTGTTGAAGCGTTGCCGAATACACAGTTTTTGGTTCGTTTAGACAATGGTCATGAAGTTTTGGCTTATTTATCCGGCCGGATGCGTCGTTACTACATTCGTATCTTGTTGGGGGATCGTGTTCGTGTAGAAATTTCTCCCTATGATATGACACGCGGCCGTATTACGTATCGGTATAAGAAAAACGCTAACCCGATGGGTTAGTTGCGAACTTGTTGTCGTATCAAGCGCCACTTATTAGCGAAAAGCACCTCGAAAGGGGTGCTTTTTTGTTGCTAAATTGGAGTTGTCTAGGCGGTCGATTGTGGGAGTGGCATCGTTTTAGATCGTGACATCGGGGAAGGTGATATTGGCGATGATGCCGATATGATCTGAGGGGAAGAGGTTGGGGTCTGCGGGGTGGGGTTGACGGCCGAAAAAGCGAACATCATGAATATTGATTACTGTGCTAGCGAAGATGTAATCGACACAGGTTGTTTCTGTGATGTTATGTGTGATCAGTGCGGTGGGGTATGTGGCGATCGGATCTGTATCATGGATATGTTCAAATGCTGAAATATAGTTTTCCTTTATACGATGGACGACTCGTGACGATGGAGGAGCTGCGAGATCACACCCGATGATCTGGTAGGGGGAACGGCCGTTGGCTGCTAGGGCACTTGATAAAGCCATAATTTGTTCATGGCGTACTTGGCGCATATGAGGTTCGGCCGAGAGTTGTGCGGAGACAAAGTCTAGGGTGCGGCCGAGTGGAAGTTCGATGTTGGCGAGCAAGGCGACTTGCTGGTGACCGAGATCGATTTTTTCGTGCCGGATAATGGGCAGGCGGCTCAGGATGGCGGTACCACCTGTGGCGGTGGGGCGGAAGCGATGACGGCCGATTTGCACCCAGTAGTAGAGATGATTTCCCCAGCGGGCATTGATTTGGCGTGCGAGCCAATTGACTTGACGGCCGACCACGCTGACATCTTGAAAGGCGATAAAATCGGGCAGTTCATCAAGGATGCCTGAGAGGAGTAGTTCGCGACGGCCGAGCCAGCGGTCTCGTTGACTATGTAAGTTTAAGGTGAGGACGGAAAGCATGGCGTGGGGCTGATGATAGATTGACTAGCTAAGGCGAATTTCCGTGGTGCCGATAGAGATTGCGGATTGAATTGTGGTGTTGTCTTCCGCTTGTAGGATTAGGGTGAAGGGGACATCACTGGTGATATAGACCCCTTCTTCATCGATGAGTAGATCGGCCGTTCCTTCATCACCGAGTGGGTAGTTTTGGATACCTTGCAGCCCATTACCTGCGAGTCGTTTGTTCCAGATGACCCGTTTTTGGCGCCAGTCGCTGCGAATGCCGATTACATCTTCAAGCAAGATAGCGATGGGGGTCAAGCCACTCAAGCCCGGTTTGGTGACCCATGCATTGGTGCCGGGCGCGATCGACTCGGGGGAATAGTGGCTCCAAAATTCACCGGTGCGTTCATAGGCTTGACTGACAATGCCGACATGATTACAGGCGATACGGTGCGCGAGCCCATGCTGACCTGCGATGCGTAAACCGCGTAAGACCATGTAATTCATAGCGGGCCAAACGCCGCCGCGCCATAAATCGCCACCGGCCGTGTAATTTTCACTATCGGCCGCCAAACTGGGAATGCGGTGGAAATGTTTGAAAACACCTTCCGCATGGAGATGTTTAATAAGCCCTTCCCGTTTTTTCTCAGAAACTAATGCGTGGTCTAACATCGCCCAATAAGCGGCAATCGATTTAGTATTGTTGGGTTGACCTTCCCGATTGATGTCATGGTAAAACTGCGTTTCTTCATTCCATAGGTGGCGATTGATTGTGGCGTGGAGCAAAGAGCGATCAAGGGCGAGCGTATTATTGAGTGCTTGTTCTTGTAAAACCAGAGCGATGCGCTGTAAACAAAGCAGATTGATATTGGCTTGTAGCGTGGCATCGACCCATGCCCAATGCTGATGATGGTGTTGGCTGTTGGGAATGCGATCTTGGTTATCCATGCCGCAGCTTACCCCTGTGGCCCAATGTAGACCGTTGCGCCAAGTGCGATGATCTTTTTGCCAGTTGTAGAAGGCGAGTAATGGGTAGAAAACTTGCTCTAGACGTTCTTTGTCGCCGGTGACGCGATAATTTTCCCATTCGACCCAAGCGAATAGATTGGGTCCGGTGCTATCTGGGTCAAACGGATGATAAAGATTGTCGCCCGTGGCTTCGTCGATATGACGACAGATAAAGCCGGTTTTGTCTTGTTTGGCATAGAAATTATTGAGAATGCCGCTGAAATTGAAGGCGCGACGGCCGTATAAGCCGAACAAGGTGATAAAGGTACTATCCCACATGAACAGATAGTCTTGTTTTGCCGAAGCGGATAGATAATCTGAAACAAAGCCGGAAAGCTCTTTCGGTTGACATAAACTTGACCACACACGTTCCCAAGCTTGCCAGTAGGTCTTTTCCCATTCGGGGTTGTTGGGCAGGATCGGTGTAGGGAGATGGGGTTTTGCTTCTTCGAAAGTTGGCAGAGGGGTGCGGTTGTATCCTTGGCGGCGGAAGGGATTGCGAGAAACGTAGTCAGCTTGTTGTGTCATAGCCTTAGTTGCTTACCCAAAGTTTGGCGGTGCCGGTTAATTGAATCGTTTCGGCGGTGACATTATTAAAGTT
Source organism: Anaerolineales bacterium (assembly GCA_011524645.1). GTDB lineage: Bacteria > Chloroflexota > Anaerolineae > Promineifilales > Promineifilaceae > WTJY01. Next base: position 11,676 of record WTJY01000302.1, read on the forward strand.
TAGTTCATAGCGTAGGGTCACATTATCGCGTAAGTATCCGGTCCAGAGGAAAGAGTCCCCTTGCTGATAGAATGGGTGGCCGGTTGTACCGGCGAGCTCGGCCGATCCATTTTCGGCGATACCGATATAGGTTAGTGTGGTTCCGGGGATCGTATGGCCCACCGGAACGATATAGTCAACAATTATCGTTTCAAATGACAGGGGAGCGATGGGAGAGGTGTTGTTGGGGAGTTGCGTAGGGGCTGGATTAAGAACATAAATGGTCACTTCGCCTAAGGCCGCTAAATCATTGGTGAGGAAGGCTGAGGTAAGGCGTAAATCATATTCACCGACCACGCCGGGGGCGATAATCCCTTTCCATGCGAGGGAGTCTGACGGCCGTTTGGTCGCCTCTCGCCCATTGATTTGCACGCGATACGTTGAATTATCGTTGGCACTGATATATTGCATGCGTGTTCCTGGGACAAAGCCCCCTTCGACAAGTGTGTGGCTGTAGTTTAGCGTTTGGAAAATAATGATGTCCCCTTGAGGGGTTGGAGAGGGAAGGGGGGCTGGCTCACTCACCGCTAGTTCAGCGATGTCTAAAACGTCTGTGGCGGAGATATTACAAGCCAACAGGGGAAATATGAGGGCTAAGGTGGTAAAGATGCGAGTGAGTCGTTGAGATAACATTGTCTCGACCTATCAATTTGGGGGAGGACAGAGTCCTCTCAGTTGTTTACTTGCTAAGTTAAGGCGAAAGGATGAAGGTGGAAGGCTGAGCTGATTCGCTACTTAGGTTTGAGCGCGTATCATTTCATATTCTCTACTTCGCTTAAGTTAATTATTTTATCAGAGTTAGTTGTTTTCGGCTGTTTCTAGGGGAGGGGGCTGATTTGCTTTCGCTCCCTGATCGGATGGGGGCGAATCAATATCTCTTCAGCGCTTGCGTATTTAGGGGGATGTTAAATGATTGTGATATTTGACTGATCACCGCCTGCGGCGGCTCGCAAAAGTGATTTTTAGTTTTTTCGGTGGCATAGCCACCGAAAAAAACTAATTTTATAGGGTTTGTGCGACCTTCGGCCGAATAAACCGTGAGGTCACAAAGCGACACTTCTGTCGCTCGCGATCCTTAATTTTAGATTCGGCTGATTATTCACCGGTTGTGGCCGTATCTTTGACGATGGTGATCGATTCGATCGCATCACCGAGAGGGGCGTTGGGGTCGGCTGGGTCGCGCGGTGAGATCGCTTCGACGACTTCCATCCCTTCGACCACTTTCCCAAAGACGGTGTATGAACCATCGAGCTGAGTTGTGGGAGCCAACGTGATGTACCATTGGCTACCGTTGGTGTCTGGGCCAGAGTTAGCCATCGCGACAACCCCTTTGTCATCATGAGAGAGCTCTGAGATCTCATTGATGATGCTGTAGCCGGGGCCACCACGGCCGGAGCCGGTAGGGTCACCGGTTTGGGCGACGAAGCCGGGGATAACACGGTGGAATGTGACACCATCAAACCAGCCTTCGCTGTTTAGGAAGAGGAAGCTGTTGACCGTTTGGGGAGCGAACTCTGGATAGAGTTCCATTACGAATTGATCGCCGCTTTCCATAGTGACGGTTGCTCTGTAAACCGCAGCAACATCGACTTCCATATCATCTGGGGCATCGTAGGATGGGATGTTCCCAAACTGTTCGCTAAATTCGATTTGTCCATCGATATATTGGACCCACACCGCAAGTTCTGGTGTTCCCCCTTGGATGAGCTGACCATCGACAATGAGGGCGGGGGTGCCGGGTAGACCGAGGTTGCGCGCTTCTGTGGCGAAGGTTAAGACGCGTGATTCATATGTTTTATTGTCGAGTGCGTCCTGCATGGCGACATCATCTAGGCCGACTTCGGCCGCGAGTTCGACCAAGAAAGTTTTCGCTTCGTCGACGCTGAGTTGCGCCCACGCTACTTGGTTTTCATAAATTGCGTCATGCAAAGCCCAGAAATCACCTTGGGCGGCGGCCGCTTCGGTTGCTTCGGCCGCGAGTTGTGCTTTGTCATGAATATTGCTTAAAGGGAAATGACGATAAATAATACGGACATGGTCTGGATACATCTCTACCAGAGATGTGAGGAGCGGATACACCGCCCCACAGCCAGGTCATTGAAAGTCTCCATATTCGATAATGGTGACAACCGGATCTTCAGCACCCTTGGCGTGGTCGATTGAGCGTTCCGCGATCGCTTCTTCGGGGGTGCGGGCGGGGAAGATTTCACCTTCGGCCAGCTCGATAGGTGCAGGGGGATCGGCTGAAGTTTCTGCAACAGCGGTAACTTCGACAGTGATCGATTCGTCAGCGACCTCTTCCATCACTTCTTCTGACACTTCTTCTGACACTTCTTCTGACACTTCTTCTGATGTTTCTTCTGAACTAGCCTCGTCGGCCGATTCTTCCGGTGCTGTTTCGGCACCGTCATCTGTGGCGGCTACCGGTTCACTTGCTGGGTCGGCATCAGGTTCGGGGCTTGTTGGGCCACACGCACTCAATGCGAGTATCAGCAAGAGGGCCGAGAGCCATATATAGCGAATATGACGCATTGGGAAAATACCTCTTCTTGAATTAATTTGTTGTTGTTATTTGGTGTGTAAAGGTCGTATTTGACGTGGTGATTTGAATAAATCGAGCCATTATCAACGATGGCGCGCATTCTACCACGTTCAGAGACGCGGGTGTAAAATGAGGGGGATTCACTAGGGATTTCCTTAGATGAGGGTTGATACGGTGAGTGGTAGCATGTCGTGTTACGGCAAACTGTGCGTCTTAATAAGGAGATCAAAGGCAACTGCGGGGTCGGTTGTCCGGCTTGAAAATCGGTTATAGTGGGCAATACCTTCGCCAATGTGGATCGTCTGATTGGATTTGCTCCCCTCCTATGAGGAGGGGGTGGGGGAGGTGGATTAACCCTCTCCCCCAGCCCCTCTCCCAACGGGAGAGGGGAG
>WTJY01000273.1 GCA_011524645.1 Anaerolineales bacterium
CAATTATTTTTAATTCGCGTCGGATCAAAAGCTCCCCTCTCCCGTTGGGAGAGGGTTAATCCACCTCCCCCAGCCCCTCCTCATAGGAGGGGTGCAAATCCAATCAGACGATCCACATTGGCGAAGGTATTGTTAAATGTGAAATATGAAATATCAGAATGGTCTTATGAAACTATTGGGCAATTTAGATCGCGTACATACAAATTTCTTACTTCATACTTCCTAATTCATATTTTTCTCCCCATTGTAACATTTTGGCAAATATACGGCGAAAATATGAGATTCGCTTGACGTTTGCGCACCCTTGCTATTGTTTCTACAATTCACACCCTATGGGATTATTAGATATGCCAAACGAGGATCCGTTATCTGGTGTATGGACGGTCAGTGAAGCGACCGGCTATATTCGAGATATTTTCGAGTTGGATCATCGGCTACAAGATATGGAGATCGAAGGGGAAATTTCAAATTTTACCCAAGCCCGATCAGGCCACCTCTATTTCACACTCAAAGACGCACGATCACAGATTAAATGTGTGATGTGGCGTTCACAGGCGCAACGGCTACGTTTCCGGCCGCAAGAGGGTGATGCGGTCGTGGCCCACGGCCGTATCTCGATCTATGAAGCGAGTGGGGCCTATCAGCTTTATGCCTCAAAGCTCCGGCCGGTCGGGATCGGTGATTTAGCCCAAGCGTTTGAACAGCTCAAAGCGAAACTCGCGGCCGAAGGGCTGTTTGCTGTGGAGCGTAAGCAACAGCTCCCCCCCTTGCCACGCAAAATCGGGATTGTCACCTCGGCCGATGCGGCCGCCCTACGGGATATTCTCAATGTCTTGTCACGCCGCTATCCGATCGGTGAAGTGCTGATCGCCCCCACTTTAGTGCAAGGGAATGAAGCGCCAGCCCAAATCGTACAGGCGTTACGCTGGTTAGACGGCCGTGATGATATCGATCTCATTTTAGTATCTCGTGGTGGCGGGTCTATCGAAGATTTGTGGGCCTTTAACGACGAGCGGGTCGCCCGCGCCATCGCCAATGCAGAGCATCCGATTATCTCTGGGGTCGGACATGAAACCGACTTTACAATCGCCGATTTTGTAGCCGACGTTCGCGCCCCTACCCCTTCGGCGGCGGCCGAGCTGGCAACGCCTGACTTTTCCGATATGCCCCAAACATTGCAAATTATTCAGCAATCTTTAACAAGGCAAATCACCCAGCGTATTCAGCACCACCAGCAAACGGTCCATGAATTAACCCGAGCCCTCAACTATTTAGGACCCAATACCCAATTGACACATCACCGACAACAAGTTGACATGCTCACAGCCCAGCTAGAAACGGAAATTTCGCGCCATTTAGAGCGGCAACAAAATCGGATCGCCCTGCTCACAACGCGGCTCCAAGCGGTTAGCCCGCAAGAAACATTGGCGCGAGGATATGCGATTGTACGCACGGCCGATGGCACGATGATTCGCTCGGCCGAGCAAATACAACCCCAACAAACATTACACGTACAAGTAGCGGACGGATCGTTTGATGTCGAAACAACGGCCGCTACATCACGAGAAAAATCAAATGAGTGATGAACTAACTTTTGAAGCAGCTCTTATTGAGCTCGAAACGATCGTCAGCAAGCTCGAAGATGGGCAACTATCACTAGATGACTCTTTGGCTCTATACGAACGTGGGCAACAGCTATCGACCCACTGCCAAAAAGTTCTCGAAAGTGCCAGCCTGCGCATTGAAAAATTAACAGCTGATGGCGAAATCTTAGAACTAACCAGTGATTAGTGGGTCGGGATAGACCCTCGAACACCCAAATCAATAGCTACCCTTACAAATTATGTTTAGAAATATACGAGATTCTTTACGCAAAACACGACAAAGCGTATTTGGTCAAATTGTCACCGCTCTTGGAGCCGGTGAAATCGACGAAGACACCTGGGAAGATTTAGAAGCGTTGCTCATCCAAGCCGATATGGGGGTCGATACCTCCTTATTTTTGGTTGAAAAATTGCAGGGGCGTGTGGCCGCAGAAGGGGTCACACGAACGGAAAAACTTCTGGTCATGATGAAAGAAGAGATGCGCGCCATGCTGGTCGATCCAGAAATATTTGAGCTGGAAGAACCCCGCCAAATCACGGTCGCCTTGATCGTCGGTGTCAATGGGGCCGGTAAAACGACCTCGATCGGCAAATTGGCCAATTATTATAAGTCCAAGCAAAATCGAGATGTCGTGCTGGTCGCTGGGGACACATTCCGCGCGGCCGCGATCGATCAGCTTCAAGTATGGAGCGAGCGGGCCGATGTGCCGATTATCTCGGGGCAACCGGGGCAAGATCCGGCCGCAATGGCTTATGATGGCATTCGCGCGGCGCGCGGCCGTGGCTATGACCTGATTTTTGTGGACACGGCCGGCCGGTTGCACACCAAATACAATTTGATGCGCGAGCTAGAAAAGATTTATTCAGTCTGTCAGCGTAGTGTCCACGCCGCACCACATGAAGTGTTGCTCGTTGTTGACGCCCCCACCGGGCAAAACGCCTTGCTCCAAGCGAAAAAGTTTAAAGAAACGGTCGAAGTCACCGGTGTGATTTTGACCAAACTCGACGGCACAGCCAAAGGTGGGATGGTCTTTTCGATTTATCGGGATCTCGGTCTACCGGTTCGGTATATTGGCACCGGTGAACAGCTAGAAGATATCGCACCCTTTGATCCAGATGCCTTTATCAATGGTTTGTTTGAAGACTCCCCCCCGTTGGGTGAAAATGCCACCGAAATAGAATCTCAAACTGTCTCCAAACCGGAACCGGAACCGGAATCAGCGGCCACCGTAGAAGCGGAAGATCAGCCGGAACCGAAAGAAACCGGCCGTCGTGGTTGGTTCCGCCGCCGTTAAATGTGGTTTCATTGATCATTGCGATGCGCGAAAACTGCGTGGTATATCAATAAGCTTTATCGGAAATAAAGCGATAGAGACCTAAGATAGGGATAGGGAGGAGCCCTTTGCCGAGGCGATTTCCCAATCCCTATCTTCTCTCACGATCTAAATAGTTGACATAAAATTATTTCCGATAAAGTCTAATACATCTGCTCCAGCAACGCCATACAGGTCGGCGGCCGTTGCTGGAGCCCACACACAAATTTGTCACGATTCAAAGGAATAACCAAACATGGACGATTTAACGACTGAACTCCAACGCTTACAAGATACCGTAGAACAGCTCCGGAGGCGTCTTTGACGTTCCTCAAAAGCTAGACAAAATCGTCACCCTAGAGCGAGAAGCGGGACAACCCGGCTTTTGGGACAATGGGCAAAAAGCCCAAAAAGTGATGCAAGAAATCACCAAGCTGCGCGAACAAGTCGGTTCTTGGGAATCGCTCCATCAACGGGTCAGCGATGCGACAGAACTATTGGAGATGGAAGAAGAAGAATTGCTCGGCGAAATCGAGCAAGAAGTATTGGGGATAGCGACAGAAGTTGACAAGCTGGAACAACAAACTCTTTTCTCCCATAAACATGATGACAAAGATGTCTTGTTCGCCATTCACGCCGGTGCGGGTGGTACGGAAGCCCAAGATTGGGCTGCCATGCTGTTACGTATGTTTACGCGCTGGTGTGATGCAGAAGGATTTAAAGTCGATCTACTAGACGAGAGTGCTGGGGATGTGGTAGGGATTAAGAGTGTGATGTTGGCGGTCAAAGGGGAAATGGCTTACGGCCGTTTGCGTTCAGAACGGGGTGTTCACCGCTTGGTGCGCATCTCTCCCTTCGACTCATCCAGCCGGCGTCATACCAGCTTTGCCAAAGTCGAAGTTTGGCCCGATGTCGCTGAAGACATCGATATAGAAATCGCCGACAAAGATATTGAAACCCAACGGTTTAAAGCGAGCGGGGCGGGTGGCCAGCATGTGCAGAAAAACGAAACCGCGATTCGCATTCGCCATATTCCGACCGGTCTTGTGGTTTCTTGCCAAAACCAGCGCTCATTGACCCAGAATCTGGAAACGGCAATGAAAATTTTGAAATCGCAACTGTACGATTTGGCACAGCAAAAACAGCAAGATGAAATCGACGAACTCAAAGGGGAAGATGTAGATGCGGGCTGGGGTAGCCAGATCCGGTCTTATGTTTTACACCCTTATAAAATGGTTAAAGATCACCGGAGCAAACATGAGTCTAGCAACCCACAAGCGGTGTTAGACGGGGCGTTAGAGCCTTTTATGAATGCTTATTTGCGCTATGCGGTTGGCGAAGAAACCGCACAAGCGGCCGAACAATAGTGCCGTACGATAAATAGGAGACTTATTATGCGAGGAAAACGCGGACCCAAAGGCCCCAAAAAAGGGGGACCAGGTAGAAAAAAAGGGGCGAAACCGAGGCATCCACACCCAGCCAGAGCCCGACAGATGCAACGTCGCACCAATCGGGCCAGCAGAACGTTGCCACAGCCCCATCGTGCACAGCAACTCAACTATGCACGGCCAGCCAAAGGAAACGATGAAGAGGCGGAAGAGCTACAAGACCACTATGAAGAGCTGATGGGTGAATTCCAAGAGCTCGATAAACGGGCCGAATTGGGAGATGTCTATGAGGAAATCGGCCGTATTGAAAATCATCTCACCAATTTACCATTGCAGCTCGATGAACTGCGCGCCCGTGGTTTTATACATGCCAATCGGCTCGAAGATCGGCTGGAACAGTTTGACGAAAAATGGGATGAAGATGTCCGGCCACGTGTCGATCAAATGCTTAAATCTGTTGTGACTCGCTTAGATCGTGAAGTTGAACAACTCAACAAGCGTATTCATCCGAAAAAGCGGGTCAATGAAACGATGGTCGATGCGATGGAAGCCGCTTTAGAACGGGCTGAAGAAAGCATTCGCTCGAGCGAAGATCGCTTAGAATCACTTTACGAAGCGGTCATGGAAGGGCTCGATGATATCGCCGAACATGTCGATTTAGCGGAATGGATGATGACCCAAATCGAAGAGTCACCTGAAATCGAATTGCTTGAGTCTGAAGGACCGATTTTAGCGGCCGAAGTTGAATGGGAAACGGACGGCGAAGAAGAAGGTCCAGATGGGGTTCTTTATGTAACCGATCAGCGAATTTTATTTGAGCAAAAAGAAGAGATCGCCAAGAAAAAATTCCTCTTTATCACCACCCAATCGGAGTCGGTGCAAAAGCTTTTGCTAGATTTCCCAATTGATCAGGTCGAAACGATTGAATCAGCCCAAGAATCAAAAGGGATGTTGGGTATGCGCACCAAGGATCTGCTCAATTTGGTTTTGGTGCCAACGGCCGACCATAGCCGGTTGCGGTTCGAAATCAAAGAGCTAGATGCAGCCGAAATCGCTACCCAAATCAAGCGGGTTAAGTCGGGTGACATCGATAAAGATCGTGTCGAAGAATTTATGGATGAACTTGAAGAAGCGCAAGCGATGGCTGTTTCGTTTCCAACCCAGTGCCCCAGTTGCTATGCGGCCGTTCCCCCACAACCGCGTGGCACAAGAAGCATTGTTTGTGAATTTTGTGGCGCAACCATCAAGGCCCAGTAAACTTATAGGGGAATATGCTTAATACAGCGTCTCAAAAGTGATCTGTCGTTTTTCTCCCCTCCTATGATATGAGGAGGGGCAAAACAGGCGAATCGTGAAAATTTAGAAGATTTCTGAGACGATGTAGTTAACACATGTTACGCGCTACCGAGGGCGAGGACGTAGCACGCTACATCCCTTAAAATGCGTCATGACCGCGTAATATCAGTGCCTAAATCTCTCATCCGAGAGATTGAACCAACAACAGAGCCTTTGTTTTGATGACATGCAGTCAGGTAGCCCCTCTTTTTGCTGAAAAAGAGGGGTGTCATATCCTTATTTCAAACGACCTGTATATGCATGGGTGAACCTATAAATAAACAAGGGCGCTACAAATATATCTTATGAAAACTTTAGTACCTTCATTTATTGTCCAAAATCAAATGAACGGGCGCTATTCAGGTGAATTAACGGCCGTTGCCATTCAAATCGATTTATCCGGTTTTACCCAATTGACCAATACAATCATGGATCAAGATCGTGACAGTGGCGGGGAAATTGTTGCGAATCTGATTCGTGACGCGTTTAGCCCTTTAATCGACTTAGTCGAAAAACAAAATGGGTTTGTCGGTATGTTTGCCGGAGATGCTTTTACCGCATTTTTTCCCATCGCGCACGAACCAAAAGAGAAAGTTCTCCACCGTGCCCTGACAACGGTTTGGCAAATGAGTCAATACATCGAATTCACTCGATTTAGCCCCCCATTCACAGAAGTCCAATTCCAATTCAAAATCAAAATCGGTATGGGGCTGGGGCAAATCTTTTGGCGCATTTTCCCCACACCGGATGACGGCCATCAGGCGCATGAGACGCGGCGCACCGTTTATAGTTTTAACGGTGAGGGATTGACACAGGCGATTACGGCCGTCAATATGAGCCGCACAGATGATGTTACATTGTCTACAAACTTGGCCCACCAACTCTTAGAGTTTATCGACATCACCCCTCATCCTGATTCGGCCGATTTTTCACTTGTCGTCGCTCTAAAAAAAGCGATCCCCCCCTCTGCCGCAAATCAGTTCGGACAAATAATCGATGTCCCGCCGGAAGCGGCACGGCCATTTGTTCCCCAAGCGCTCCAAGATAAAGCGGCCGAAGGGGAGTTCCGTCAAGTCGTTTCGTTATTTATCGGAGTCCATACACCACTAGAAACGCTCGATCAGTTGGCCCCGTTGGTCAACCTTATCTATGAACTCCAGTTGACATATGGTGGGTACCTCAATGCGGTTCGCTTCGGGGATAAAGGGGTTGTGCTTGTTATGTTCTGGGGAGCCCCGACCGCACTAGAACAAAGCACGTTTCGGGCCAGTAATTTCGCCCATGTCCTAAATTTGCGTAGCCCATACACCCTCCGTCTCGGATTGTCTTATCGGTGGCTTTATGCGGGCTTAATCGGATCAGACACAAGGCAAGACTATACATGCTACGGCGGTGGCACTTCGTTTTCAGCGAGGCTCATGGTAGCGGCCGAACCGAAGCAAATTTTGCTCGATGAGGCGATCGCCAGTCGAATCAATTCTCTCTATTGGCTGACGCAACTAGGACAACAAAATATTAAAGGGTTTGATGAACCACAGATGGTTTATCAGCTCGATCAACCTAAAGATTTAGAAGCTGCATTTGATTATGAACAACCGTTTGTCGGGCGTGAAACCGAAACGGAGCAAATACACGCCTTTATTAAACCGCTGTTTGATTTTGATGATGATTCATTTATTGGGACCTATTTGATCAGAGGAGAAGCCGGGAGTGGAAAAAGCCGCTTATTGTATGAAGTTCGCCAACAGGTGGCAGAACAATATCCAAATGAGTTTCTATGGTATGAAGCACAAGCAGATGAGTTGGTGCAAACCGATCTTAATCCGATCCGCTATTTTCTACAGCACTATTTTGATCAATCTCCAGAGGCGGCCGATGAACAAAACAAACTCCGTTTCACCCAACAATTTAACAGCTTGCTTGATGCGCTTGACAATCAGGTGCTTTCGGCCGAGCTTGAGCGCACACGGTCATTTCTAGCAGCATTATTAGGTCTTTATTGGCCAGATTCCCCATATCAACGTGTCAACGCCCAATTGCGTCAAGAAAATCTCCACAATGGGTTGTTCGCCTTTTTCCAAGCACTAACAGAAAAATCTCGGATTATTCTACAGATAGAAGATATTCATTGGGTGGATTCCGCAACAATTCAATTTCTAGACCGTCTATTAGACGAGCTATCAGAATCAGATTCGTCTCACCATCTCGCATTACTCATTACCACACGCAATCTAGGTGATATCGAAAATGAGTTGATGCTCAAACCGGTATCACACTCTCAGACATTCTCTATCGGGGCCTTAGATGATCAGGACATCGCTCTATTTGCCCAAAATCTCACGAAAAAGCCTTTAGCGTCCAAATTCATCCGTTTTCTAAAAGAACGAACCGATGGCAATCCATTTTTCATTGAACAAACGATCTTATACTTAATCGAAATGGGTCAACTCATTGAAGAGGGGGAATCGATCACTGTAGATAGCTCTAGCTCATTGATTTCGGCCGATATGCGTATGGTTGTTTTAGCTCGCATAGATCGCCTGTTACCGGATGTGCAAAACACGGTCCAAACAGCGGCCGTTCTCGGCCGTGAATTCAGCCTCAACATTTTGCGTCATATGCTGGCCCAAAATGAACAGCTAGACAATCACGTTCGGCTCGCCTCCGAATCAGTCATCTGGGTGCAATTACAAGAACTTCGCTATCTGTTTAAGCACGCTATTCTGCGAGACATCGCCTATCAGATGCAGCTTCAATCGAGACGACAACAGCTTCACCGCCTAGCCTTTGAGGCGATTCTGGCCCTCTATCAAGCCAATCTCGACCCATACTATGGGGAACTTGCCTACCATGCGGAACAAGCCAACCTAATCGATGAAGCGATTACTTACTTGGAGAAAGCGGGGAAATATGCCTATGACAATTATCAAAATGAATCAGCACTTAATTTTTACTCTCGGGGCTATGCCTTATTAGATCAAGCCTCTCCAAATCTATCTGAATCCATTAAGTTCCAATTTTTCACAAAACGTACATTTGCGCAGTGCCGTCTTTTAAATTATGAAAATGCACTAGAAACTTACCATGAAGGGATCCGATTCGCCCATCAGCAACAAAATTTAAATTTTGTCATGGAGATGTTTTTTAGCTTGGCTCATATTTGTTATGTTCTAGGCAATTACCACTTGGGGATCAGTGGCCTCTGCTTTGTTATTGATCACTATAAACCTCGCATAAAAATTGATAGTGACGCCACACAGCAATACATCTATGCGCTTAACCGTTTATCAGCATTGTATGCCCATCAAGGATGGGTAAAAATGAGTTTACCTCCCCTTCTCGAAGCACAAGACTTATTAATGAGCCTCCCAGAAAAAACGACAATGCATGGCCAAATTCAATATGATCTAGGCTTTTCTAAATTATATTTATCCGATTTACAAGGTGCTTTATCACATCTAGAGCAAGCCCATGCGGTCTTTGAGGAACTAAAAAACGATAGGGAAATCTGCCAAACTCTAGACTGTGTCGGCTATATTCACAGCCAGCTTGGTAATTACCATCTATCGATTGACTATTATGAAAATGCCTACAAAAGAGCTAAGAAACTTAATTTCCATTCAAAGTTCATACAAATCTTAGGGAATTGGGGATATGCAAGCTATCGAATCGGACAATACGAAGCGGCTGAAGATCTCTTAAATCGAGCTATGCAACTCGCGAAAAAAGCGGCATCAATATCAGCTCAATGCTGGCTATCTAGAGATTTTTCTGATTTGTATGCAACTCTCGGCCGGATAGGTGATGCATTTCAAACAAATCAAGACTTTCTTGAACTCGCCAACAAGATAAATCACAAAACATACAAATTCCAAGCGTCTATGCAACGGGCATCTCTGTTATATGAGAATCAACAATCGCCCGATGCACTGAATGTAATCAATCAAATTGACCCTACAGCGCTATCAGATAGCCATCAAGCGGATTGGTACTATATGCGCTGGCGTATACAGAGAAAAAATGGAGATGCAAAACAAGCCCTAATCTATTACAAGAAAGTTATTGGTGGTGCACCCAAAAAAGATTGGCTCGCTCGGGTTTCGGAATTAGAAAATATGATAGTGCAGTAGTCAGGCTCCCCAAATTAAAAATAGCGCGACGGGTTAATCCTCACGCGTGTGGCTATCTGGATCTGCCGATTCCTCTTCTTCCGCACCACATGAATCAAACGATTCTACAGAATCGTCACCACCATTAATTGAGGTTAAGCCAAACAGCTTTTCATCATTTTCAGGGCCAAGTTCAATAATATACTTCATCATATACTCCTTTCCATTAGGATAACATAGGTTAATTTCTTGCTATGTTATATCAAAAAAAAAATATTGCTAGCTTAAGTTTATTTTTATGGAATTTAGCAAAACACCGCTGATATGTGAGATAGTGGGGCAGAAGTGTCAAGCATATCTGTCAAAAAACGCAACACCACACAGAACCATGACGAAATCTTGATACTAAAAACCGCCAACTCAACCAGACAGTGAGAGCCGAGTCTGTGTCTCACGTCTGCACAACCAAACGGATACCCTTATCATGTCAGACCATATTCAAGATCCTTTTACCCCACTTGCCGACTGGATTCAGGAAGCTCATCTATCGGCCGTTGCGATCAATCGTTTGCAAGCAGAATTTGAGTCAAGTTCGTTGGGCTTCTTACGCATTCCCAACTTTCTCCACGAAAACAAAGCACAGACCGTCGCCGATTTTTTAACCCAGACGGCCGCTTTCCGGCCACACTACGGCCTATATAAGAGTGGACCACCGGCCGTCTCACGAGAAGAATGGGATGCCGCCGAAGAAGAAAAACGGTTCTTTTCATTCGGCAAACTATCATTTAAAGATCGGGAAAAGCCTCTCGACGATCCAAACTACATCGCATACATACAAATGCGGAAATCATGGGTCCAGCCGGCATTTCATCAATACATTGCGGCCATCACCAACACCACGCTCATCGGCACCCGCATCGAAGCGACCCACCGCATGACCACGGGGCAATTTATCCGGCCGCACAACGATCTCAAGCCGGGGCGACGTTTTACGTTTTTGATTTACTTATCCCCCCACTGGCAACCAGACTATGGAGGTGCGCTCCATCTCATCGGCAAAAATGGGGAAACCCTCCGCTCCGAAGTCAGCTTTAATACCTGTGTGATTTTCGATATTACTAAGCACCAAGATCATTATGTCAGCGAAATCACCCCAGAAGCGGGGGACCACGGCCGGTTTAGCATCGCCGCTCGGCTCCATGAATCAGTCCCCAAGAAAAACTAATTGGGCGAGTCACGTAACACGGCCGGATGGGGCTCGACACGTGAAAAATAGGTCCCTTGCTTAAACGAAGCTTTGATCTGTCCCTCAGCACCGGTCACCGTCGTAGACCATCGCCAGCCATACAGGTTATTCGGCCGTCGGTGAGCCCGTAAAGCCACCACAATCTGATCCCCTTTCTCCAGCGATACCCGATTTTCCCAAGGAAAAAAGGGATGCCCATACATCGCATTGTACCGCTGGCCGGGGGCGTTCAGTAGCGACACACCGGCCGCCAGCTCTGAATCAAACCAAAATGCGAACCCATGCCCCACCCCCGCTTCGGTCACAGGCATTGTGATCGTCGTCACCATCCCATCTTCGGTCATCAGGTAATAATCAAGCGTCGCCACCGCCTGAGGAGAGGTCAACAAATCATCCGCTGTAAACCGCTTACGGCTAATCTGGTTCACCACCCGCCGTCGCGCCCCCGAAAAATCAAGCCCATAGCGATTGTCTACCCATGGCGCGCAATATTTGTCATAAATTTTCGGTTGATGAACGGCCGCCAGATACACCATATCTTTGCCCGGAATCTGCACCCCGCCCGGCCGTAGCAAACGCTTACGCGCATCGACAATACAAGCGATATGGTTCGAAAACCACGGCAGTGTCCCACGAATATCAGAAATCATCACATCCGCCTTTTCCGGCAACGTCACATTGGTCGACAGGTCTTTTATAAACGTAATTCGGGAGCCAAAGCCGTTGGCCTCAGCCAATTCGGCCGCCAAATCAATCATTTTATTCGATTCAATGGCGTACACATGGCGCGCCCCCAATTGGCAAGCAAGCATAGCGAACAAACCGACACCGGTTCCGATTTCCAGCACCACGCTTTCAGGCGTGATCACCCGTTTCATCGCCTCATAATAAGCGGCCACTCGCGCTTCGTTTTGCGGGCCAATCATAAAGCCGAAATCCTGTAATGAATACATAAACGCCACCTCGATCCTATAAGCGACAGGCCAATTGATCTAAATTTTTAAGCTCTTGTTTTAAAATACGTCTCGTCACGGGGGGCGTAATCAGCGCTTGCAACCACCCCACAAAACCGGCCGGTGTTTGCCCCGTAATCGAAATCGTTGCGGTTGATGCGTCGCCCCCTTGGGGGTCAACCGTAAAAGTCGTAGCCACACCGGCCGTGACATCCTCTTCAAATAACACACGCCCCGGCTCCAGTTCAGACACATCTAAATTAAACTCCGTTTTCGCCCCCATCGTTTCCATCGAAACCCAAAGTTTTGTCCCTGCACCAATCCCCCCTTCTTTGACTTCCAATGCCGTAAATTCCGGTGGCAAAATGGCGGGATGTCCGTTCTCTGTATCGAGATAGTCAGCAAAAATCTTGTACACCGTTCCGGCCGGTGCGCCAATGTCTAACGATTCAGTCACCGTATACTGTCCCATAATTGATCATTCTCCGTTTATCATCAAGAAATTCCGCTTGTGGCTCAATCTCAAGCGAAAAAAGAAAAAGTTAAGTCGTAAAGTCACGAATCAAACGCTGGGCCACGGCCGCTAACGGATAAGACTCAGGATCAAGCAAATACTGTTGCATCGTCCCTTCAAGTCCACCGTACAAAAGATACGCCTCCAATTCCGGTTCAGCACGGCCGATCAACGCCAATTCCTGAGCAAACACAGCCCGCAAGCTGTTCATACGCCAGCGAAATTCGGCCGCGAGAATCTTCATCACGGCCGGCTGCGCCCGCAATGAAAAAAAGAGCGACCAATAATGGGGATCTTCCGCCAAAATCTGAAACGACACATCTAAAAGAGGGGCCAAACGGTTTGCTGGCAAGTTTTTTTCCAGCACTTCCGTAAAAGCCCCATCAAGCCGTCCCATACTTTGATCAAAAACAGCCAATAACAAACTCTCTTTGCTGGGAAAGTAGTGATAAAGGAGTCCTGCCGAAATTTCCGCATCTTTAGAAATCTGGCGGGTCGATGTCTCCGCATACCCTTTATGAGCAAAAAGTGTCATCGCGCTCTTGATGAGTGCTTGGCGCGCGGCCGCGCGCATCGCTTCGTTTTGTTTCGCAGATCTAGCCATATTTTTTTTGATTGAGCGATTGCTCAATCAAAAGTATAAGGAGAAAACTTGAAAAATCAACCCCCTATCTGATTGAGTTGGGTTAAAATAAAAAGTGTGACTTACAAGAACCAAACACTCCTCTTCATATTTGTGGTTTTCCCCATTTTGGCTTGGTGCTATGCTTTGGCAACACCTCCGCTCGAATCTTCGGATGAATACAAGCATTATCCGGTCGTGCAATTTATCGCCAACAACGGCCGGTTACCGGTGCTTGATCCTGATGATCCGGGTAAATGGCTTCAAGAAGGGGCACAGCCCCCCCTTTACTACTTGCTAATGGCCGCCCTCACATGGCCGATCGACACCACAGATCTCGATGAAGTCCATCAAATTAACCCGCATGCCTATGTGGGCAATGCGGCCCAAACAAAAAACAAAAATCTGATCATGCACGATCCGGCTGGCGAAAGCTGGCCGTGGCAAGGAACGATTCTCGCTGTCTATGTGATCCGCATCGCCTCAATCGGCTTAGGCATGGTTTCTCTCTGGTTCATTTATCTATTAGGGATCGCCCTCTTTTCAGAGCAGATCGGCTTTTTTGCGGTCACCCTAACCGCTCTTAACCCGATGTTTTTGTTTATCCATGCGGCCGTAAACAATGATTCGCTCTCGGTCGTCTGGGGCACAATCGGAATCTATTTGCTGGTGCGACTTTGGCAAGATGTGCCGGACCCGCGCAAAAATTGGCAACATTACGTATGGCTAGGGGTGGTCTGTGGGTTGGCGATCTTGACCAAGCTGAGTTTGACAGGCATTTTGTTACTCGCGGGAATTGTCACCGCCCTACGCGCCTACCAGTGGAAACGGCCTGATATTTTATTCGTCGGGGGACTGCGTACCTTTGTGATCTCTGTCATGATTTCCGGTTGGTGGGTCGGCCGGAACTGGATGCTTTATGGTGACCTAACCGGTTTAACCCCCTTTATCGCGGTGCAGGGCACACGGGATAATCCCACACTCTGGGGAGTCGATTGGGTCGGCGAATGGGGTACTTTTTATCGCACCTATTGGGGGCTGTTCGGTGGTATCAATGTGATTGCACCGAATCCGTTTTACCTCATCTGTAATGTCCTCTTTGTGATCGGCATGATCGGCTTGATCTTTTATATGTGGACCAGCTGGCAACACCGGCCGCTCGGCTGGTGGCTCCTGCCCGCATGGACCGGAATCTTATTCGCCTTACTCGTACGTTGGAATACGATTTCCCCCGCTTTCCAAGGGCGTTTAATCTTTCCAGCTATCGCAGGCATCAATGTTTTCTGGGCCTATGGCTTAACCTATTGGTTCCATTGGCAACGCAAAGATCAGCTGATTTGGGTTGTAAATGGGCTTTTGTTTCTATGGGCGGCCGTTTTACCGTGGTATTCAATCGCACCCGAATATGCATACCCACTCCCCACAGAAGTACCAACTGATGCTAAATTTGGGCCGATTCTGTTTAATTACCCCGATAATGAACAAATCGCGCTCGTCGGTGTTACCGTTCCGCCCGGTCAAATCATCACCCCCAACAGCCCACAAGGGGTAGAAGTCACCCTATACTGGCGCGCAGAAACGGAATTAACGCAAGATTATGTCTCGTCAATCCATCTGCTCGGCCGCAACGTCACCGATTTAGACCAAGTTGATCGTTATCCCGGTTGGGGCACATGGCCCACATCCCGCTGGAAAGTAGGACAAGTCTGGGCCGATAAATACATCGTTTTTGTAGAAAAAGCGGATGACTTACCGACCCGTTTACAAATCTCAGTCGATATGCTCGACAGTGTGGCAACAACGGCCGATGGCACAGAGCTTCCCCTCGTCGTCGTTGGCGAAGCGGCCCTCACAACAGCGGACGAACCGGAAATCCCAGCCGTGTCACAAGCAGAATATGTTCAATTTGCGGAAGGAATCACCTTATTGGGGTATGATAAATTCCCAGAAACGGCCGTACTCGATTTACGCCTATGGTGGCAAGCGACAGAGCAACCGGCCGGAGATTACACCGTCTTTGTACAATTATTAGATAGTGAAGGACAATATTTACTAGGTGCAGATGCGCCGCCAGTGAATGGTGATTATCCTACCCGTTGGTGGCAAGAAGGGGATATTATCGACGATATCCACACATTCGCTGATTCGGCCGATCTACCGGCCGGGCATTACCAAATCGCTATCGGTCTCTATGATCCGATTAGTGGCTCGCGGCTTCCTCGGGTAGATGGCGGTGATGCGGTTATCATCCCTTGGGAAATTAAATAAGCGATGGAAATCAAGAATTTACAGCCGGATCAAGTTGCCTCATTGTGCACGCTAGCAACGCAAACCTTTGTTGATGCATATCGGGGGAAAATCAGCAAGCCTGATTTAGACACATTTACAGGTACAGAATTCACACAATCAGTCGTCACAAATGCCCTAGAGACAGCCGAAATTCAAATCCTTTGGTGTGATAACATCATGGTAGGCTATATTTGGCTACAACCACAGCAAATACCGGTAACCGGTTTTGTGTCAGAACGGCCACTCTATTTACGCAGACTCTACTTTTTACAAAACTATACCGGCAAGGGATACGGCCGAGCATTACTAAATTCAGCACTATCTTTTGCCAAACGTGCCAACTATACTGATATATGGCTTACAGTGTGGGATAAAAACCCACGTGCTGAAGCGTTTTATCAGCGCGAATCATTCTACACAGTCGGAGATTGCATCTTTCCAGCTGGGTCGCTTATGTGTCGCGATTTAGTCATGGTCCGTCAATTACGCAACGGATCGGCCGTTCATAATGTTAATATAACAACATGACATTCCCATTTGGTCACTTTGATGAGCGCAACAATAGGCGCAATGGAGTAAATAAATGACAACTTATCAATCTGGAGATCCCACAAAGAAAGAAAAAGCGCTCGCGTGGAGCGTACATCTTTATACCGCTAGTGGCGCATTATTCGGGCTTCTCGCGATTCTAGCGGTTATCGAAGAAAAGTGGGTCTTGGCCTTTGTGTGGATGATGGTCACAATGTTTATCGATGCGGTTGATGGCACATTGGCCCGCCGTTTTCGCGTCAAAGATGTAGTCCCCCATTTTGATGGTGCCTTACTTGATAACATGGTCGATTTCTTCACCTATGTTTTGGTACCAACCTTCATCATCTATCAGGCAAATCTTGTTCCTGCGCAATTAGTGATCATCACCATCGGGTTTATCACGATCTCGTCCTCCTATCAATTTTGTCGGACAGATGCCAAAACAGATGATCATTATTTCACCGGCTTTCCCTCTTACTGGAATATCGTCATCATGTATCTATTCATGATGGGGGCCGGCCAGTGGCTTAGTTTCGCCATTTTATTGCTTTGCGCCGTCCTGATCTTTGTTCCGGTAAAATACCTTTATCCATCACGCACCAAAGCGTTCCAAAAACTCACCCTAGCGATTTCTACAATCTGGGGGTTAACCTTTGCCACGTCCTCATTGCTGTATCCCAATGCCCCAATGTGGCTGATGTGGCTCTCGCTTAGCACTGTCATCTACTACATAGGTATGAGCTTATACATGACCTACCAAACACGCTAAAACAAAAGATTCAGCCAGCCTACACACAATTCTCGATTTCTTCGGCACACACAAGCCATTTGCTATAATCACCCCCCTGTCCATACATCATTTATTCATCTAATAATTTTTTTGGAGCATTGTCGTGAAACGTACGCTCATTGCCGTAGCCGCATTGGCTATCCTTACAGTTTTAGTTATTTTTTTGGTTGTACGCATGAATAGTTCTCGCTTACAACATGATTCGACGTGGGCCACCACGGCCGAAGTTACCCCCATCACGCTCCCTCTCACAGGGGACGCAGCCTCCGCCAACATCGAATTTTCCGGCTTAACGTGGTTGGACGACCAACTCATTCTATTGCCCCAATATCCCAACCGATTTGGCAACACGCTTTATGCGATCAACAAAGCGGATATTCTCGATTTAATCGATAGTGGTTCAAACCAACCCTTAACCCCGACCGAGATCGATTTAGGCGCAAGTGGCATTTATGAGCTTACTGGGTTCGAAGGGCTCGAATCGATCGTTTTTATTGACACCACTATGTATGTCACAATCGAAGCCAGCCCAAGTGCGATGCAAGGGTATATAGTGCAAGGTGAGGTTGCGGCCGAAGGGGATCAACTCCTTTTAGATGACAACACACTCAAAAAGATCGATCCTCAAACCGATGTCAGCAACTACAGCGAAGAAACGATGACCGTAATCAACAGTGATAATGGAGATCAGTTGCTCACCATTTATGAAGCGAATGGCTCTAACTTAAACAGCGCCCCGAAAGCACATCTTTTTAACAGCTCGCTAGACAATGAGATAGAAATCCCGTTTCCGAACATCGAATATCGGGTAACCGATGCCACGGCCGTCGATGAAAACGGCCGTTTTTGGGTCATTAACTACGCCCCACAACAATCGATTAACAAACTCGATCCGGCCGTAGACCCACTCTTTGCCACCTATGGCATCGGTCCCACCCATGCCGAAAACAATGTCGTCGAGCGGCTCATCGAATTAGAATACACAGGTAACGAAATCATATTGGCCGACACCCCACCGATTCAATTACAACTATTGGGTGACGATGAGGCCCGCAATTGGGAAGGAATCGTCCGGTTAGATGATCGGGGCTTCTTGCTGGTAACCGACAAATTTCCAGAAACGATCTTAGCATTTATCCCTTATGAGGAATAACTTTATATGACACGCTCCCCATTTTTTACAGCCAGCCTAATTAATAGTGAGCTAAAAACCGATGCATCTGAAGCTTGGACACCTTGGTGGAGCTTTACCAAGACGATTTTAGCCACGGCAACGCTCAAGCTAATCGAACAGGGCCATTTCGCATTAGATGACCATTATCCAGATCAGCCGTTTACGATCCGGCAGTTGTTGCAACACACGGCCGGTGTGACCGATTACGGCCAGTTAAAAAATTACCACACCGCAGTTGAAGCAGCCGAAACCCCGTGGCCCCGCGCCAAACTCCTGCGCGAAGCCAATGCAGATCAGCTTATCTACGAACCGGGGCAGGGCTGGCGCTATTCCAATATCGGCTATCTCTATATCCGCCAGCTCATCGAAACAACTCTAAATAGTTCTTTACAAGAAGCTTTCACCCAATTGATTTTTGAGCCACTCGGCCTATCCGACCTCTTTGTGGCTGAAACACGTACCGATTTAGATCGCTTTGTCTGGGGAAATGAAAGACGCTATCACCCCAATTGGGTCTATCATGGGTTAATCATAGGCACCCCACCCACGGCCGTCCGCTTACTCGATGCGATCGCATCCAAGAAAGTGATTAACGAATCGTCTTTACACGAAATGAAGATCCCTCATCCGCTCGGTGCCCCGATTCGTCATTGGGTTGAACCCAGCTGTGGCCTAGGCTTAATGATGGATCCGAAATCAGAATTTGGCTTAATGTATGGCCATACAGGGGGTGGGCCGGGTAGTCGCTGTGCAGTCTACCATTTTCCAGAATTGCCCGGCCGACCAACCATCGGGGTCTTCTGCGAAGATCAGCACGACATAACGGTCGAAACTGAAGTGCTAAGGCTCGCTCGTCAACTTAAAAATTAAAAAAGTCGAGAGTCGCATATTTGCAACTCTCGACTTTGTTCTCTCAATAGACAATGCTATGCGATTTGGGCCAATACATCATCCAAAGATAATGCCTCATAACCCAAAGATGAAGCAACCTCTTCATGCACCACACGGCCGCCAAAGGTGTTCAACCCAAGAGCCAACGCGCTATCATTTTGAATCGCGCGAACGCCTGATTTCGCCAATTTTAGAGCGTAAGGCAAGGTCGCATTGGTCAAAGCGATAGTAGAGGTACGTGCCACAGCACCGGGCATGTTGCCGACAGAGTAGTGCAAAACACCATGTTTGGTGTAAACAGGATCGTTGTGATAGGTCACACGATCGATTGTTTCGATACATCCACCTTGATCAATCGCGATATCGACGACAACAGAGCCGGCTGACATTTGTTTAACCATCTCTTCTGAAACCAATTTCGGCGCACTCGCCCCAGGAATCAAAACAGCCCCGATCAATACATCTGCATCAGCAACATAGCGAGCTAAATTATAACTATTAGACATCGCCAAATTCACACGGCCGCCAAACAGATCATCTAATTGACGCAAGCGTTCGATATTAATGTCGAGCATAGTGACTCGTGCCCCTAGGCCAACCGCCATTTTCGCCGCATGAGTTCCAGCGATCCCCCCACCGACAATGACCACATGAGCTGTATCTGTACCGGGAACACCACCCATCAAAATCCCTTTGCCACCTTGGGTTTTTTCCAAGTAGTGAGCACCCACTTGTACAGACATCCGACCAGCAACTTCACTCATCGGTTGTAACAGTGGCAAACGCCCACCAGCCAATTGCACCGTTTCATAAGCGATACCGGTTGTGCCGGCGGTTACCAACGCGGCGGTTAAGTCAGACTCAGCCGCTAGATGCAAATAGGTAAATAGCAACAAATCATCCCGAAAATAGCCATATTCAGCAGGGAGGGGTTCTTTCACTTTAACCACCATTTCCGCTGACCAAGCTTTTTCGGCCGTGGGTACCAATTCTGCACCGACCGCAGTGTATGCGTCATTGCTAAATCCACTACCAACACCGGCATCCTGTTCAACCCAGACGCTGTGTCCAGCTTGAATCAAGGATTGAACACTTGCCGGGGTCAACCCAACACGATTTTCAAACGATTTAATTTCTTTAGGTAATCCAATAATCATTTTGTACTCCTATTTCGCTAAGCATCATCTTAAAAAGAGGGTATACTGTGTATAACATGAGGTAAAGCAAGAATAACAAAGCAAAAGAACTTTTTACATATATTTTGTTTAGTAAATCAGGCATACCTTCAAACAAATTACGGCATATCAACAACAACACTTAACAAGGGATTATGTTAGACAAAACAAGCTGGGATATTTTGCAAACCTTGCAAAAAGATGGACGCATTTCATATAGAGAATTGGGGCAAGTGGTCGGGCTTTCAACTCCGGCAGTGAGCGAGCGTGTCCGCAAGCTAGAAGAATCAGGCATCATTAAAGGGTATCAAGCGATTCTCGATCTAAAGAAGCTCGGTTTTCCGATCACGGCGTTTATGACTGTGCGCACAACACCCGACAAAAACGACAAGCTTATATCTTTTATACAAGCGGAACCGACCGTACATGAAGCTCATTACATAACTGGAGACGCTTCATTCATTTTGAAAATCGCCGTGGCTTCTATTAAAGAGATGGAACAGGTCATTCAATCAATCTCTTATTATGGTGCCACAACAACATCAATCGTTATGTCAACTCATGTAGATGGCAAAATCATCTACCATCCTTAAAAACGAATTTTGAAGATTGGTCTTGCACTAGCGATCAACACGCTCTATAATTATGTCCTTGTATGTGGGCACTTAGCTCAGTTGGTTAGAGCACTTCGTTTACACCGAAGGGGTCGGGGGTTCGAGTCCCTCAGTGCCCACCATATACATTTCTACACAACACCTCCCCCCTCCAATTATTAAGTAAAAATGCAAGATAATGACACTAGTCATGCCCTATAAATCTGATACAATTTGATTGTGATAAATTGCACAGATTGTTTGTGATTTTTTGCACAATCGGGTATTATTCCGGTTACCAGTGTGCGTGTATCATACATCACACTAAATTATTCGTGCGACAAATAAGCTTCACTATTCAAAAATTTAGCTGAAGAAGAAATAGGAGAGTTGTTGCTATGGCATCAGCACAAGAAACTCAAGCGGTTCCGGGAATTTCTCGGCGCGAATTTCTTTACTATATTTGGGCAGCCTCAATCGCTGTCTTTTCGGCCGAAACCTTAGGTCTCATCATTTGGTTCGCCATTCCTCGCATTCGTGCTGGGGAGTTCGGTGGTGTTTTCAATCTAGGCGGAGATGAACTTCCAGAAGTTAACGCGGTTCCGTTGAACAATTCAGTCGGCCGTTTCTGGCTAGTTAATCTCGATTCAGATCAACCCAATGAGCGGATGTATCCTGCACCAGATGAAACACGTATCTCAGGTGTCGCGGCCATTTACAAAGTATGTACCCATCTCGGTTGCATCTATGCGTGGAACCAAGCGTCGAATCGTTTCGAATGTCCTTGTCACGGTTCAAAGTACCGTCTGGACGGCCGTCGGATTCAATCACCAGCGCCTCGAACACTCGACCGCTTCAAGTTGACGCTCACTATGGCAGATGGCACAGTACTCACATCGGATGCAGATGAGTCAGGCTTCTGGTTACCTATACCTATACCGGATGGTCAACAAGTCGCTTCAATCGCAATTGATACCGGTGACCGCAAAGATGGCATCATCCAAGACCTCTTACAAGACATCATGAATGTCAATTAACCTGCAATATACTCGTAAACATAAAATTAAGTTTGTTAACACCTTTATTGAATAGATAAAGGCAAGCTTAGGAAAGGAGTTAGAAGAATGGCCACACTTTTCGATGAAATACGAGAAATGGGCTTAAAACAGGCAGCAATCGCCAAGCTAGATGACGTGGTAGAACGCGTCACAGCAGGGATGAATATTAACGATATCCGTGCCATGCTTCGTGGTGATGAGCCTCGTAAACCAAACCCTCGTCTACGCCCCCATGCGGATAGTTTCTGGTTGCATATTCGTCCCAGCTTCTACCACGCAGAAGTCACCCACATTTACCCAACGTTCCGCTTGGGCTGGTTGTCAACGTTCGCATTTGTTTGGGAAACCATCACCGGTATCTTCCTGATGATTTTCTATACCCCATCGCCAGACGTGGCCTTCAAAAACATGTGGGAAATCATGGGGAATGTTCCTCTTGGACAGCTCATGCGTGACATGCATCGTCTTGGTGCAGAATTTATGGTTTTAGTCGTAGCTCTTCATATGCTACGAACATTTATCACCGGTAGTTATAAGAAACCGCGTCAGTTCACCTGGCTAACAGGGATGTTGCTACTCGTTTTCACCTTGGTTTTGAGCTTCAGTGGTTATTTACTCCCATGGGACCAGTTGGCATACTGGGCTGTGACGGTAGCTGTTAGTGCGGCCGAATCACATCCTGGACCAGCTTTCTTGGGTAAAAATATCAACTTACTGTTGCGCGGTGCACCGGTCATCGGCGCGGGTGGTTTGCTACGCTTCTACTTGCTCCATGTGATCTTGCTCCCCTTGCTTACCGGTATTTTCATCTTCGTCCACTACTACAAAGTGATTATCCATGGCCACTCATTGCCCCCCGGCCGTGAAGCGATTGGCGAAGACACCGCAAAACGTGTTCCACGTGACGAACGTGTCTACTTCTTGCCAGACATTTTGACGGCAGAAGTCATGTGGACCGCTCTGACCACGCTTGGTCTTGTCGGTGGTGCAACCTTCTTCTACCATGCGGTTATCGAAAGTCATGCCGATCCATTGGTTACCCCACTTCACGTGGTTGCACCTTGGTATCTATCTTGGTCGCAGGGCTGGCTCAAATGGCTCTTTGAAGTTCCATTTACAGGACAGGAACTCGACTCTAAGGTTATTGTCGCCTTCGGGATTATCCCGGTATTGGCAGTGATGTTCTTCGTCATGCCTTACTTTGAAGTCGGCCGTAGTCGGCGCTACGCAGATCGTCGTGTCGGTTTGAGTGTCAGTATGGCATTCATTACGTTCATGCTTATCTCTAACTGGCAAGGTTCTCCAGAATTCCGCGTACAAAGTACAGCGGAACAAGAAGTTCAACAGCGCATCATGCCACAGGAAGGACACAGTATGGTTCTGGAAGTACCCTACGAAGAATGGGTTCCGGGAACTTACTTGGCGACAGAAGCGGAAATTGAGCGGATGATTCGTGAAGATCGCCCTCACATCGCTGAAACGCTTGAATTGTACATGACCGCTCTCTACGACTGGAGTTGTACAAACTCAGGCAGTGATCTGTATCGCCCCTGTGAGGTAACAGATGATGGTCTTTATACGAACGGTGTGAAGATCGACGTATTGGTTGATCCATACGCAGCGATTGTGGTCAAACAAGCGCAAGAAAACATGTTGGAAATCAAAGTTCAAATCAAAGTTGATGATCCAAATGCGCCTGTAGACTTCTACTACATCCGTTATCGCCACCAACAAGGTGGATACGAAATCTATTAGTCTGTAAACGACAAGGTTGGTTGGCATAGAAATCTAACCAACCTTGATCGATTAGATGCAGGAGATATAGCGAATCATGCAAGTAAAAATCATAATCAGTACAGTCGCATTTATGCTCACGATGGTAATCATGGGCTACGCGGCTCTGCGTGAACCCGCTCGTATGGAAACATACACCCTTATGTACGAAGCCCGCTCGATGGAAGCTGGTGCCACGATTTACCATAACAACTGTACCACCTGTCATGGTGAAAACGGCAAAGCGGAAGAGTGCTACAATGGTGATGGCGAGCAAATCGCCTGTGCTGGGCGCTCGCTCCACAATGCGGACTTGCTATGCGGTGCCACCTCAAAACGCATGTCTGATATGCAGTGGCTCGGATCAAAGCATGCGTTTATTGCGGGAACAATTGCGGCCGGCCGTTCCGCTAATGGTATGCCAACTTGGGGTGCCGAATATGGTGGTTCACTTGAACCGTACGAAGTTGAATATGTCACCAAGTTCGTTTTGAACTGGGAAACAGAAGCCCTTTGTTCCCAACCCACATTACCACCGCCAGATTGGCCAGAAACCGTAGCAGAATTGCCAGCTGGTAATGCCGCAAATGGTGAACAACTTTACTCTATTGATTTAGGTTGTGCGGCATGTCATGGGAACTTGGCAGAAGAAGGTTCTAACGCGGTCGGCCCTTGGGTTGGCAACTTCCAAAACTTGGATAACGTTCGTATTGAAGGCTATACAGCAGCCGACTACATGTACGAATCAGTCTTATTACCAAGCGAGTTCATCTCACCAGAATGTCCAACCGGTGTTTGTGCTGGACCTCCTAGTGGTATGCCAGACAACTTCGGCACACGGATGACAATCCAAGACATGGCAGACGTCATGGCGTATGTATTGGCGACAGAAACATTCGAAGGCAATCAAACAATTGTTTACGAACCGTAAGCCGTTCTGAATTTAACTAAAATAAAAGGCGATCACTTAAAGTGATCGCCTTTTTTGTTTTAAATCGCACAGATCAATAACAAGCGAGGAAAAAGGTGCATGGTGCTGGGGGCATAAATACCACAGCTAGGGCAATGGCCTACGCCCTTACAGAAGCCGCAGACTGCTGTCCTAACCTCGAAATAAATCTCACTGGCAAAAATTGGCGGAAATTCCCGACATTTCTACAACTTATTTGTGGAACCGGAAAAAGAGATCATCTAGGACACACAGCTTAACAGCTAAAATAGCGTCTCGTAGAGCCCTTGATTGAACCCCACAATCAGTTTCCCCTCGATTAAAAGAGTCGGTGCACGCAGATTACCGCTGCGCCCTACGATCTCGTTTAGAATTTCAGCTTTGTTGTCGGCCGAAGGAGACCACTCAAGAATCTTGCTACGCCCTTTTGTCGCCATGACAAGTTCGGCCGTCTGCGCTTTTTCCCAAACGGCCGCTTCATCTAATTTAACCTTGCGAGCATCTTGCTCCGCTTCAATCGTCACATCATGAGACGCGAGAACCTCTCGCGCTTTGGTACAAGAATTTCAATTTTTACGTAAAAAAGCCCAAGTCACACTGGTCATGGGACACTCCTTAGTGATTATCGGTTAATAAATATCGGTCTGTAGGCTAAATTTATTCTGGAGTCCAGCCCAACTGCATAGCGATTCCCATGCCTGTCGCGAGCAAGCCACAAAACATCAAGAACACAAGAAAAAAGAGCCTCAGGACCCACAAAGCTCCGCTAAGCTCATGGGTCGGTTGTACAGATACACGCAATAGCCAAGCGAAAACAAGCAAAGCGGTCGCCCAATTCATCAGCACACGCTGATCATACACCACCGCAACCACAGCGACTTCAAGTGCAATCAACCACAGGATCGCACGTCGCCGATACCCCACTTCCGCAGGATCTCGTAGGCGGCGCACAAATTCGGGGAAATTCTGCACGGCCGTGATCAATAAAAACAGTGCCGATAGAAGAGAACCGATCATACAGGTTGATGGCGATAGAAGGGCAAATCTTCGGCCGGAAGTGGCGTATTATCGAGAATCAGATCGGCCGCTTTCTCTGCCAGCATCATCGTCGGGGCGTATAAATTCCCATTCGTAATGTATGGCATCGCCGATGTATCGACAACACGTAGCCCTTCTAAGCCGTGTACCCCCATCGTTTGCGGATCAAGCACAGCCATATCATCAAAGCCCATCTTACAGGTACACGATGGGTGATACGCGGTTTCACCTTCATGCCCGACCCACTCCAAAATTTCTTCAGCTGTTTGTACAGATGGTCCGGGAGATATTTCCCCCCCATTAAACTCGGCAAAAGCGGGCTGTTCTAAAATACGGCGTGTACACCTGATCGCTTCAACCCATTCACGCCGATCATTGGGAGTCGATAGATAATTGAAACGTAATGAAGGGTAGATGGTTGGGTCGGCGGAGCGAATTTTGACCGAACCACGAACATCTGAAAACATCGGCCCAACATGGACTTGGTAACCATGCCCAGAAACCGGTGCTGTCCCATCATAAAGTACCGCGACCGGCAAAAAGTGGAACATTAAATTGGGATGACTAACTTCATCCCAGCCTAGGTCAGGGCGATATTCAATTGAGCCATTCTAACTGAGTGGTTAGGTTGCGTCAATGAGTTTGATCGCAAATCAAATAGGCAAATGCGGGTGAACAATGCGATAACTATCGCAGGTTTATTGCATTACTGTAAACAGACTTACACTACACTAACTCAACATAGCGAAAATAGAAAAAGGTGAAATAAGCACCGAGCAAACATACATCCCTTTCGAAAAATCAAGTACAGGAAGGTATCCTCTATGTCTCAATCAACTTCTTCAGATTTGATACTCAGCAGGCGAAGCTTTTTACAAGCAGCCAGCGTGACCGCGATCTCTGCGGCTGCCATTTCTACTCAGACCGAAGCTTCACCAGAAGCGACCACTGTGACAGAAAACCCATTACAGGAAGAGCCCATCAATCCAGATTTTAACTTAGCCAGCGCTGTCACGAACACAGAAGCATCAGTCGCCACCATTGTTTTAAATCGTATGGGATTCGGCCCACGGCCGGGGGACCGAGAAGCGTTTAATGCCTTAGGCGCAAATGATGAAGCGCGCATTGCCGCCTATGTCGAACAACAGTTAAACCCAGACCCCGCTCAAGATACAGAAGTAGCCCAACGATTCATAGAGGCAGGTTTTCAAACGCTTGATAAAACGATGAACCAATTATGGAGAGATCATTACCGCAATGATCCGGGTGGGGATTGGACATGGACCACCTTACCGATCCGCGAGACAGAACGAGCTACCTTTATCCGAGCGATTTACAGCAAGTGGCAATTACAAGAGGTCATGGCCGATTTCTGGCACAACCATTTCAATGTCAATGGGTGGGAATCGCCACAACGTCATTTCTTTGTGCAATATGACCGAGATGTAATCCGACAACATTTATTTGGCAATTTTCGCGACATGCTAGAAGCGGTCGCTAAAAGTCCTGTTATGCTCTATTACCTAGACAATGAAAGCAACACAAGGTCAGGCCCCAATGAAAATTGGGCGCGTGAGCTGTTTGAAATTCATGGTTTAGGAGCTTTAAACTACTATGGTGTACAAAGTCAATCAGGGTTGCCCAGTCATGAAGACAACAGCAATGTCCCAGTAGGGTATGTCGATGGGGATGTTTATGAAGCGACACGCTGCTTCACCGGCTGGACCGTCAGCAATAGCACCAGCCGTGGAGATACCGGCGAGTTTATGTACATTGACGATAACCATGATCGCTTCCAAAAAAGCGTTTTGGCCTTTGGTGCCATCAATTTTCCGGCCGATCAAGGGCCAATGGTCGATGGACTACAAGTTCTTGATTTAATCGCCAATCATCCCGGTACCGCCTACTATATGTGC
The DNA here is from genome assembly GCA_011524645.1 of Anaerolineales bacterium. GTDB lineage: Bacteria > Chloroflexota > Anaerolineae > Promineifilales > Promineifilaceae > WTJY01. Next base: position 27,262 of record WTJY01000273.1, read on the forward strand.
CGCAAAATTTGCAAACGCTTAGTCAATGATGAACCTTCTCAAACATTGATTAATTCGGCCGCAGCGATCTTTCAGCAACATGTTAATTCACCTGACCAAATCAAGCGGGTACTCCGTCATATCTTAAATTCAGCTGAATTCCGCACCGGTTTGGGCAACAAGATCAAACGGCCGTTTGAAGCGACCGTCTCTGCTATGCGCCTAGGACAAGGGGATTGGCTATTCGGTCTAGATGATGATACCTCTCGTTTTTTCACCAATTACAACCGTATGGGCCAACAGCTTTTCACTTGGCCCGCGCCAGATGGTTATCCGGATGATAAAGAAGCATGGAGTAGCAGTACACCGATGATTATGCGCTGGCGCATGTACAACTACTTAACGGCCGAAACAGACGAAAATGGAGCGTATCGCATGCCTGTATTCGAAAGCAGTAGCGCAATCGGGTCAACCGCTCCCAAAGATGTTTTAGATTACTGGATTAGCCAAATCCTTGATCGGGCATTTACAGACGATGAATATTACCTATTGATCAGCTTCGTCGCTCAGCCGGGCAACAGCCCAACTCAAGAGCTACCGCTACTCCTTGATGAAGAGTACCATCGTCGTTTGCGTTCGTTGGTCAGCTTACTTTTCCAAACCCCCTACTTCAACATGCGTTAATCCGGAGATTTAAAAATGATTCAACTCAATCGACGTAACTTCTTAAAAGGCTGTTCGGCCGCTATTGCCGGAATGGCCGGTGCGAAAATCGGCTTAACCGCATTTGGAAATGTAGATAATGAACCGAACCAGCGCATTATCATCCCGATTTTCCTACGCGGGGCATGTGATGTCTTGAGCGTGGTCACGCCGATGTATGGCGATGACCGAGCCCACTATGAAACGGCCCGTCCGGACCTAAGAATACCGGTCAGTGATTTAATCGCCTTAGATTCTCAATTCGGTTTACATCCATCGGCAACCGCCCTGCATGACATTTTCCAAGACAACAAGCTCTCTTTCATTTTAGGGACCGGTATGCATTCAGATACACGCAGTCATTTTGATGCGATGGCCTATATGGAAGGAGGCACACCGAACCGAAAAGGGCTAGGTGGTTGGCTCACCAGATATTTGCGAAGCGCCACCAATATCAATGATGATGCGATCGTAACCAACATGACCACAAGCAGTAGCCGCCCCAGATCGTTGTCCGGTACGTTTAACACACTCGCCGGTTCAAATTTGCAGAATTTTAATATCAGAAATGATCTTCATTGGCAATATCGCGATCAACATCAGTCGTTGCTACAAAATTTATATGCATTAGATGACAGCTTTTTACACCAAGCAGGGCAAGAAGCGTTTGAGCAGATCAGCTATATTAGCAACAATTACGACAGCAACTATACAGCGGCTGGGGGTGTCACCTATCCCAATAACTCATTTTCGAGCCAGCTAGAAACGATCGCACAGATCATTAAGCTACAAATCGGGCTAAAAGTCGCGGCCGTGGATTTGGGAGGTTGGGACACCCATGACGGCCAAGCAAATGGCAGTGATCCGTCATCCGGTTATTTTGCGAATCTGCTCACAACCTTATCTGAAGGGATAGGCGCGTTTTTTGCCGATCTTTCAGCGGAAAGCACCAATTATGCGGATCGCGTCACGATCGTTGTCATGAGCGAATTCGGCCGTCGTGTACGCGAAAACGCCGAACGTGGCACCGATCATGGTCATGGTAGTATGATGATGCTCATCGGTGGGCAAGTTCAAGGGGGAATCAAAGGAATTTGGCCCGGTTTACACAATGACCAACTCTATGATGCGGCCGATCTCGCCGTCAAAGTCGACTATCGGCAAGTCCTTAGTGAAATCTTGATTAGACGCATGGAAGCCCCAAAAATAGGAACGATTTTCCCGAACTATGAAGGATACACCCCGCTTAATCTTGTTCAAGGGGTTGATCTCGAACCGGATTACACGGCCGAATTTAAGAGTTTCTTGCCACAGCTCCAAAAATAGTCCAGCGATACAACCTCATTTCATATACAATCCGCTAAGGCCTCTGAATAATTTTTTCAGAGGCCTTTTTATTGGTTTTTAACCCAACAAATTAAGATGAATACAAAAATAGCCCCTTCTATTCTAGCGGCCGATTTCGGCCATTTACATAATCAAGTCGCCCAAGCGATTGCGGCCGGTGCCGAATATATCCACATCGATGTCATGGACGGCCACTTCGTGCCCAATATCACCATCGGTCCACTAGTAGTCAAAGCGTTGCAGCCGTTGGCCGCCGAAACAGGTGCGGTTCTCGATGTTCATTTAATGATCGAAAACCCAGATAAATACCTAGAAGATTTCGCCAAAGCGGGCGCAGATATTATTACGGTCCACATTGAAACATGCCCTCATATCCATCGCACCATTCAAGCGATCCATAGCTTGGGGATCAAAGCGGGAATCACGCTCAATCCAGGAACCCCACTTTCGGCTATCGAAGAAGTGCTTGGAGAAATTGACTTAGCACTGATCATGTCGGTTAATCCAGGTTTTGGTGGGCAGTCCTATATTCCACGTAGCACGCAACGTATCGCCCGCCTGCGCCAAATGCTAGATGAGATCGGGTCAACGGCCGACTTAGAAGTCGACGGTGGTATCAAGGCCCATAATATCGCCGAAGTTGTTGCGGCGGGGGCAAATGTCGTTGTTGCGGGAAGTGCAGTGTTTGGCGGAAAGCGATCTATCGCCCAAAATATCGCTGAGTTAAGGGGAGCTTTGTAGGCAAAAAAAACGGCCGTGATTTTTTGAAAAAATCACGGCCGGATGAACTGCGGTGGTAGGATTCGAACCTACGAATGGCGGATTCAAAGTCCGCTGCCTTACCACTTGGCGACACCGCATTGTTGCGGACAACAGTTGAAGATAATAGCACAAACATATTCGAAAAGCAACAAATTTACCCCTGTTTGTGAAAATTCAAACAAATCGATTATTTCAAACATCCTATATCTGTAATTTACGATGAATTCACGCCCAATAACCGGTTTGTACGTCAATTTATTTGACGTACCCCCCGCTTATTCGACATACTTATGGGTAAATTTGCTATAATTTGTAATTTATTCGGCCAATTATTATAGAAATCAAACCGCTTACAAGGCGATTTATTATCACAATTATTCCAATATTCTATATATTATGGTCAGTGCAGTTTCCTGACCAAAACTCAGGAAACACTAGGTGACACAATGAATATAGAGACTCTCGCTCAACTAACCACAAGTGAAATCTTAACCTACTTTGCAGGTGGGGTTTTACTCATGTCGCTCCCCCCATTAGTCGGGTTAATGGCGGTTCGCACAATTTTCGGTTCCCCAGCTCAAGATGCGAGCGAAATCGGCCGTCGTACACTTGGCGCCGTCGGCATCAGTTTAAGCATCGCCTTTGCCTTGGGCGCAACCGGTGTTTCCCTTTTGGCACCTGCATCCCCAGATATTTTCATTATCTTAATTATTCTCTGCCTAATTTTCGGCCTACTCGGTGCCGGAAAGCTCTATTGGGAAGAGGATGTCTAATCCCCTCTCCCCGATCTATTTAGGAAGCCTTTTTCTCCCACAGCGAAACAGAATGAATATGAAAGGTTTGTGGCCAAAGATCATGTGGCTGGACCTCTCGTAAAACATAGCCCAAACGGCCGAGCTCTTTGCCATCTCGCGCTAATGTCGCCACATCCGCACTCACATAGACCAAGCGAGAAGGACTCAACCGCTTGAGATCGGCAAACACAAAGCTCGGCAAACCGGAATGGGGTGGAGACATGACCCAACAATCGGCCGCAACATCAAGCAAAGGCAGAATGTCTTCAGGGAACCCTTCATAAAGAGCCACATTGTCTGTTGCATCCAAGTTAATCGAAGCATCTTCAATCGCGGTGGGATAAGGTTCTATACCATGCACCATACCGGCTGCAGACGCTAAAAACGAGGTCAAGCCACCTACCCCACTGTACAGTTCCAATACGGTCTCAGAGCCGGATAATTTAGCATATTTCAATACGGTATCAATGATCTGTTCAGCCACCGATAAATTGCTAAAAAATGGGTATCCGGCCGAAATTTGAAACCACCGGCCGTGCAACTCGCGAACAATATAATTGGTCCCGATCAAATTAGCGGTCGAGCGATCCGGTAGCACAATGGTGATAGAGATCGGAAAATCGACATGCAAAGAAGGAGGCTCAACATCCTGCACTTCCAACGCAACCAAACGCTCGCCGTCTGAACCGGCCCGCAAAGTGAGTTTTCGCAAATCGGGCAGTTCCCAATCAAAATCATTTAGAAGGTCTTGTAATGATGGGTGTAACGTTTTATAAGATTGCCCTTTTTCAATCGGTAACACCAATTGGTCGGTCGGTGACCAAAATCCGAACTTACCGTCTTTGGTTGGGCTTAAAGTCACATCCATTTCATAGGCCCACTGCTGAGAGCTTGGCATAACGGCCAGAACTTTCGCCTTTTTAATGCCACCAATGCGCTTTAGCTGATCAACGATCACTTCTTGTTTGTATTTGAGTTGAGCTTTATAGCTCATATGTTGATAGCTATACCCACCATGAGGTCCAAGCCCGTTGGTTGGTGGCTCGACACGGTTCTTAGAACGCTGAACCACTTTTTCAATCCGGCCGTATGTTTGCTTTTTACCTGACTCAATCATGACTTGTACCGTTTCACCGGGAATACCGCCTGGGACAAAGACAATTCGGTTTCTACTGTCACGACCGATCGCCATCCCACCATGAGCCATTGTTGTTAATTTAATTTTTGCCATGCGAAATAACTGTTTTGAATACTGTGGACAAACCAGAAAAACCCAGATCGATCGATCTGGGTTTGTAGATAGTCCATTCAATTATAAATCTATGTTGATGAAATTTATGTGGGCACCGACTTGTCACGCTCGGCCGCAGCATAACGGCACAAATGGCTAACGGCACAATTCCCACACATCGGTTCATGAATGTAACAGACTTTTTGCCCATGGGCCATAAAAAGCTCCGAGACTAGAATACGGTGCTTCGACTCTGTAATACGCACCAAATCATGTTCAACTTTAGACGCACTCTTTCCCTCGCTAATCCCTAAACGATTACTCACCCGATGCACATGTGTATCAACGACAATCCCTTCCGCAATATTAAACGCTTGCGCCAAGAATTGATTGGCCGTTTTTCGAGCGATCCCCGGAAACTGAGTCAACTCAATCAATGTTTGCGGAAAGATGCCGTCATATTTTTCAAGCAATATTTTTGAGCTTTCTTGCATATACTTAGCTTTTTGCCGATAAAATCCACAGGACTGAATCAGTCGCTCTAATTCACGACGTGGCGCAGCCACCATTAGCTCTGGGGTTGGGTAGAGAGAAAACAGCTCACGTGCCACAACATTAACCACATCCTCGCTCGATTGGGTCAACAAAATGGTTACCATCAAAAGTTGATAGGTGGTGCTGTAAACCAATGTGTCATCAGGCTTCTGGTGCTCGACCTCTAATATGTCCAAAAGATCAAGCAAATGACTTGCCATCACTTCTCGATCTTGCGGATTTTCTAAATTTAGGCTCGGCTTTAGGCTGTTTGTACGATCATACATAACGGTTATCGATTATTTATGGGGAGCAAATCCAATGAGTTGATTAATTTGGCGAAGGTATTGACTTAACAAAACAGTTTATTGAAATACAAGAGTGTAATGGAAAAATATATGTCCTTCTATAATAAGTGTTAGAGAAATGGGAATACACATGACTAATGGTAGATTGTTCCAGAAACCAGACTAATCATACCCTCTACATGACCGCATCAGATATAAGAATTTTGTCATGTATAATCAATCTATCAAAAATATATCAATCGATAAGGATTAAATAATGAGACGATTGTTTTTTATATTACTATTGGCTTTCACGGCCGTAATTCCCCACAACCTATATGCCCAATCAGAAGCCACAGATGTAACCGTCATGATTTTAGAATTATGGCCTGACTATGACCGTTCAGAGCTGCTCGTCATTCATACGATGATTCTCCCACCCACTCAAGCGCTTCCCGCCTCGGTCAGCTATGATTTACCCCCCAATAGCACCCTGCATACGATCGCTCGCTTTAACGAAAATCAGCAATCGCTTTCGGACGATGTAGATTATCAACAAAATGGGGCCAATTTAATCATTACAGCGCCAGAAGCGGGTGTGCGGGTTGAATATTATGTGCCATACACTACCACGGCCGATGGACAACACAAAATCGACTTTGCATGGCCCTCTAATTTCAATTCTGACCTGCTACAAATCAGTGTTCAGCAACCCCGTTTTGCCGAGAATTTCAACTTATCGGCCGCTGTACTGGAAAGCCAAGTCCAAGCAAACGGCATTCGCTATTACGCCCTGCCCCCACGCGAAGTCGCTCAAGGGGAGACAGTGGCGGTTTCATTTACCTATGACTTACCGGATGGTCTGTTAACCAATCCGACGCAACTGCTCGCCGAGGAGAATAACGCGGCCGAATTCTCTATCGCCAACAATTTGCTCAATAATTTACCGTGGGTGATGGGAGGTGTCATTATGCTCATCATCGCCATCGTCTTTTTACGCCAAGGGGTACAAGAGCGACAGCAATCACGGCGCAAACCACGGCCGAATAAAATTTGTGCCAATTGTCAGCAAGAAAACAAGGGGCAGGCTCGTTTCTGTCGTAATTGTGGGGAACCACTCGGTTAGATAGCTGTGTGGCTCAAACAGGTTTGTCGCAACAAGAAAAATATATAGCAAAAGTGGACCAATTTACATGCATTTAGTTAGCACTGTCTCAACAAATTGGTCCATAGTGACAACACACAACTACTCTTCCCAATCACCGATAATCGTATCATAGATATTGTTCAGATCTTCGTCGTCTGCGTAGTAGATGACAACCTTGCCACCACGTGCCCCTTTCTGAATATCAACTTTGGCGTTCAAACGATCTTTAAAGCGATCTTCCAACGCCGCCAGCTCAGGGCTAAGTGTACGCCGTTGTGTGGGCGCGCTAACTCGATCCGCCAATTTATTATCAACCCATTTTTGGATTTCTTCTACAGTATAGTGATACTTAATTGCGCTACTCAAGGCAACAAGGCGATCATCAGTATTCGGGAGTCGGCCAATTTCAGCCGCATGTTCATCCGTAATCTCGTTAGCCAATAGTGCCTGTTTAATCTCAGGCAGGTAATCGCTTAATGTGATATCGATAATGCGTGTAAGCTGTTTGACATTGAGCCCTTCGTTAAGCACACGTTGCAACACAGCCGTTTGCTCATCAACAGATCCCAAACGCAACATCTCACGGGCATGACGGCCGCTAATCAGGCCATCATTCACCGCTTTTTGAATTTGTGTCGGCAACTCAAGCAAGCGCACCAAATTCGCCACGGTCGAACGCCCTTTCCCCATCCGTTTTGCCACTTCGCTTTGGGTCAAGCCAAATTCATCCATCAATTGACGATACGCCAACGCTTCTTCTAAAGGATTTAAGTCCGCACGCTGTACATTCTCGATAATCGCCAGCTCAAGCATCTCTTGCGGGGTCGTTTCTTTCACGACCACCGGCACTTCAACCAAATTCGCAATTTGAGCAGCGCGCCAGCGACGTTCACCAGCAATTAAAGCGAACTGACCGTCTGCCTGTTCCGTCACGATGAGCGGCTGAATCAACCCATGCTCTTTAATCGAGGCGGCGAGCTCTTCGAGCTTGACTTCATCAAATTCAGTTCGAGGCTGATGGGGATTCGGGATAATGTCGGCGACCTTAACGGTGCGCAGACCATTCCCGCTATCCGGTGCACTGGGCGCAGATGTTTCAGTATCGGTCGGGATGAGTGCGCCTAAGCCACGGCCGAGGCCACGTGATTTTCGCTTGCTCAACGTTTATCTCCTTTGATAATTTCGGCCGCTAAATATTTGTACGCCACAGCTCCAGAAGAGGTCGGTGCATACTCTTTAATCGCTTCCCCATGACTTGGGGCTTCGCTCAAGCGAATATTGCGGGGAATGATCGAGCGAAAAACTTTTCCGGGGAAATAGTTACGCACCTCTTCGACCACCTGACGGCTTAAATTGGTTCGACTATCATACATCGTCATAATCAACCCCCGAATTTCGAGTGTCGGGTTTAGATATTTACGCACCATCTGGACCGTGTCATTGAGCTGAGATAGCCCTTCAAGTGCCAGATACTCGCACTGAACCGGAATAATGACACTATCGGCCGCCGTTAAGGCATTGACCGTCAGTAAACCCAAGCTGGGAGGGCAGTCGATCAAGGCATAATCAAAGTGTTCCGCAACAGAATCCAGTGCTTCTTTGAGTCGATGTTCACGGCCGATCGCATTCACCAATTCGATTTCGGCACCAGCCAAGTTGTTATCGCCAGCAATTACCTCAATCGCCAAATGGGAATGCGGCGTAATCGATTCAGCGGCCGTCGCGTCTTGGAGCAACACATCATAAATCGTAGGTGTCTCTTCATCGATGTCAAATCCCAACCCAGACGTCGCATTGGCCTGAGGGTCGATATCAATAATGAGTACCCGTTTCTTTTCAGCAAGGTACGAAGCAAGGTTGATGACGCTCGTTGTTTTACCGACACCACCCTTTTGGTTAACCATTGCGTATACTTTCATAGTCAAACCTGAGATTGATTATGGAGTGTGGATAGAATTAGAGGGAAAGCACACTCGGACTGATAAAAAGGAAGTAGTTAGTGGTTAGTGATGCACGAACCACACTTATTGTACACCATCCTGCTAGATTCCGTGTTTTTCTTCACGCTTAGTCAAGATCGTGCCAAGCGACTACTTTTTCACTCAGCTCTGCCTTTGTTACCGAATGGGCCGCAACCTTATTGGCAAACTCGGCCGCTTGAATCGGGTCACCCCCATTACGCCACAGCTGCACAAAAAACGCTCCGGCAAAAATATCTCCCGCACCGGTCGGTTCAACCAACTCAATCTGTGGTGCAGGTACCTGATGCACCCCACCATTAAAGAATACGGTACAACCGGCATAATTTTGGGTCATCACCAAAATATTGGCCCACTCGATATACCGTTCTAACATCGTATCGTCTAGCAAATCCTCTTCACTAATCACAGTCGCGGTCGCCGCTTCTAAAATCATCTGTTCGGCCGCAAATGATCGAGCATAAATACGGCCGTCATCCCCCCAGCGGCGCATCCAGCCCTGCGGTGTAATTCCCACCAAGCTATCGGGAAATGCATTGACAAATTCCGGATCAACTTCGTTGGTCAAGGGGCCCAAGTGAACAATCGCGGGGTTTTGCCAAGCGGCGGGTAAATCAGGCATCCCGATTTTACCAGACACACCGTGTACGACCTGAATTCGGTTATTCCCCTGATAAATGTTGTCAAAAATCGAATCCTCTTCGGATGGGATGACCGACACTTCAATGCCAGCCATAAAGGGGGTCAAATCATAATCGGGGCGAGCGCTGGTCAAAACGGCCGTATGGCAACCAAGTGCCTGCGCCACCCGGCCGGAAAATGTAACCGTCCCACCCGCCTTATAGCCGGTCGGCTCTTCTGGGGCGATATCCCGTGTCACGGTACCAATGACTAAATAATCGATGGGGGATGTCAGTTCAGACAAGAAAAACTCCTTAGTAACAAAAAATTAAAATCAAGATGTACACAGCATCTCCATGTATCATCGCTCAACACAATTGTATATGCATCGTTTTTTTAATCATATTGGTCTTTCTCTGATGTTTTGCGTATCATGCGTGTTATGCGCATTGTAGACATTATTACGCGAAAACGAGATGGTCACGAGTTAAGTACGGACGATATCCGCTGGTTTATTCAGCGGTACACCGATGAATTGGTGACCGATTATCAAGCGGCCGCCCTCATGATGGCGATCTATTTGCGAGGGATGACCCCACGCGAAACGGTAGACCTAACCCTAGCGATGGCCCGCTCCGGTGATTGGGTCGATTTACATCATGTGGTCCCCTATGCGGTCGATAAGCATTCAAGCGGCGGTGTGGGTGACAAAACATCGCTGGTAGTCTTGCCCCTTGTGGCCGCCTGTGGCGTGCCGGTTGCCAAAATGAGCGGCCGTGGGCTGGGCTTTAGCGGGGGAACCCTCGACAAAATGGAGTCGATTACCGGCTGGTCCCCCAGCGTACCGATCTCCCGCTTCCGTGAGCAAATCGAAGAAATCGGCTTTGTGCTTGCCGGGCAGACCGGCAATCTCGCCCCCGCCGATGGCAAGCTCTATGCCTTGCGCGATGTGACCGCAACGGTGTCCAGCATTCCGCTCATCGCCGCCTCGATTATGTCTAAAAAATTAGCAGCCGGTGCCGATGGGATCGTTTTAGATGTCAAAGTCGGTAGTGGCGCCTTTATGAAATCGGTAGATCAAGCGCGCCAGTTGGCCCAAACGATGGTCGGTATCGGCCGTGATGCCGGCCGTGACACGGTCGCCCTACTGGCGAACATGAACCAACCTTTGGGGTACGCCATCGGCAATAGCTTGGAAACGGCCGAAGCGATCCGCACCTTGCAAAACGACCCCGACACCCCACCCGATTTCTGGCACCACTGCCAAGAGATCGCCGCCCATATGATTCTTTTGGCCAAAGCAGCCGACACGATCGATCAGGCCAAACAACGCGTGATCCAAGTCCGAGACAGCGGCCATGGGCTAGAAAAATTCCGCGCCATGACGGTCGCCCAAGGGGGCGATGGGGCTTTAATCGACGATCCTAGCCGATTCGAACCCGCACCGATTGTCAAAACCCTAGTTGCGACCCATAGCGGCTATATCAACCAGATCGATACCGACCAAATCGGCTGGACCTGTGTACGCATGGGAGGCGGCCGTGCTGAAAAAAGTGATCACATCGATCCCAGTGTCGGCTTAATTATTCGCTTAAAAGTTGGAGATTATGTCAACCAAGGAGACCCGCTAGCGGTTATTCATGCCCGAACGGTCGAAACACAAGCGGATGCGGAAATAGCGTTGCAAAGCGCCATCCATATCGGTAACGAGCCCACCACACCCTTACCCCAATTTTACGGAGTCGTGCAATAGACATGAAAAAAATAGGTTTAGCGCTTGGTGGCGGTGGTGCCCGAGGAGGTGCTCATATCGGCGTGCTTGAAGAACTACAGATGCTGGGCATTCAGCCCGATATTATCGCCGGTACGAGCATCGGTGCGGCGGTCGGGGCGCTACTGGCGGCCGAGTTACCGATCACAGAAATCCAAGCCTTCTTTGAAAAATTCGATGTCCGTACCATGCTTACCCGAGCAAGTGGACTCCCTTCTCTAACCAATAACACCAAGCTCTTTCAGCTTTTGGAAGAATTTATCGGCCGTCCTACATTCGCCGACCTCAAACGGCCGCTCATGGTCATTGCGACCGACCTGATTAACAAAAAAGAAGTGGTCTTGGTTGAAGGGGACGTCGTCTCGGCCGTCGTCGCGTCGATGTCGTTTCCCATTATTTTGCCACCGGTCGAACGTGAAGGCTTGACACTAATCGATGGGGGGCTGGTTAACAATACCCCCTTTGATGTCGTGCGCGCGCATGGTGCCCACTTTATCATCGCGGTCGATTTAGGGGAAGCGGCCCCCTATGGCACGCAAGATGGTAGTAGCAAGCCTAAGGGGGGGCTGCTCGGCCGTGCCCTGCACTACACCAAGCAACAACCGATGTGGCAAGTGATGACCACCGTCGCCGATATGATCACCATACGGGGGATGAACGCTCGCATGGCTGTTTCCCCTCCCGATGTGTTGATCCAGCCCCAAATGGGAACGGTTGGTCTGCTCGACTTTCATGAACTCAATGATGCGATCGAAGCGGGGCGCAAAGCGGCACAGCAAAAGCAAGCACAGCTAGCTGATATCGCCCCATACGTTCTCACGGCCGTCCCCCGTGATGAAGCGGATGAAGGAGCGAGCGATGACAACTGAATCACCGAAAAAGAAAACGGATAACCGGCGACAAGTTTTTCTCGCGGCCGGTATTGTCGCCATCGCCTTTGTCTTTAGTCGCTTACTCGGTCTTGGCCGAGAAGTTGTTATTCGAGCTTATTACGGGGTCGATACAATCGATGCGGCCGCGTATGGTCTAGCCAATCGCTTTCCCGATCTCATCTTTAACGTCGTTGTCGGCGGGGCATTAGCCTCCGCCTTTATCCCCACATTCGCCGCCTATTTCGCCAACGAAGACGAAGAAGGAGGGTGGCAACTCTTTTCGGCCGTCATCAATCTCGTCCTGCTTGTTACAATCGCCCTCGCCAGCATCGCAGCACTCTTCGCCCCGCAACTCGTTACCGGCTTTTTCCTGCGTGGCAAAGAAGTTGATCCAACGCTCCTAAACCTAACAGTACGCATGATGCGCGTCATGCTTATCTCTACTGTTATTTTCGGGGTGAGCGGTGTATTTATGGGAGCGTTACAAGCGAAACAACATTTTACAGCCCCCGCTTTTGCCGCCTCGATTTATAATTTAGGCATCATCATCGGTACCGTTTTATGGGCACCGGATGGCATGGGGCTCGCCTACGGTGCTGTGTTAGGCGCGATCGGTCACGCCGCGATTCAGCTACCGGTTCTGCGCCGTCAAAAGGCCCGTTACAGCCTGATCTTCTCGCTCGGGGATGGCGGTGTGCGACAGGTCTTATTGTTGATGGGACCTCGGGTTCTCGGCTTATCTTTTAGCTATCTAAACCGCTTTGTGTTGCCGTTGCTCGTCCTTCCCATTCAAGTCCCAGTACTCGACAATGCGTTTCAAGTCATGTTAATGCCTTATAGCGTGTTGGGACAAGCACTCGGCACGGCCGCCTTCCCCACGCTATCCACCCTAGCCGCCAAAAAAGAGTGGGGGGAAATGCGCCAAATCATAGCAACCGCGCTCCGTTCAATCCTCTTTTTAGGTCTGCCCATTACGGCGGGACTCATGCTTCTCAGTCGGCCGTTGATCACCGTTTTGTTTGAGCGGGGACAATTTACCCCAGAAAATACAATCGCAGTCGCCAACGCGATGCTGTTTTACACGCTCGCGCTCGTCGCCCTTGCCTGGCTCGATATTACCTCCCGTGCTTTTTACGCATTAGGCGATACGGTAACGCCGGTCGTCGCAGGGATGATCCAGCTCCCCTTGATGATGTTCTTTAGCTGGTTTTTCGCTTATATTCTTTTCCCACAAATGGGCTGGGACCTCTTGGGCGGGATCGCCCTCGGCTTTAGCGTTTCTAACTGGTTAGAAACGGCCGTCTTACTTTGGCTCTTGCGCAATCGCATCGGCGGTCTAGGGGGTAGCGCAATCTGGCAAGGGTTACAAACGATGGGTGGTGCAACCATTCTCATGGGTGGTGCCGTTTATGGAGCCATATTACTGCTGGCCACAGCCCACCCGATTCTCATTCTCGCCCTTGCTGGTGGTGTCGGCATCGTGACTTATTTCAGCTTCTGTTGGCTCTTCAGAGTAAGCGAAGTTCAACAACTAATCAGTATCGTCATGCGCCGCCTCGGCCGTGGCTAGCCGAGAAGCGTAAAACCGATTTTCACGTACACCATGTTTTTACCAGTTGAACGACAACCCGATGACAATCTCCTTTGGAATCAGCTTTATAGGTCACCTGTCCATTGGCCACTTCGATAATCAGAGAGGACAATGCCGAAGGTAATTATTCACCTCCCCCAGCAGTTTTGACTCACCGCACCGTTTGTGGCTCGGT
>WTJY01000280.1 GCA_011524645.1 Anaerolineales bacterium
GCAAAACCCCCTTGGTGGGTAAAAATTTTTTTGATGACAACTTGTTCGTGCACCCCGGTTGTCCTATTAGATTTGCAGTCCCCATAATTTGCCTCATAATAGGCTAATTAAGCTCTTTGTTTATTCTCCTAAGTAAGCGGTCTCCAATATTTCAAACCATAACATTTATCAAAAGTGGCAACCCTAATGATCCCTTTCCAAGAACTCATTTTCGTCTTATGTATCGGTCTCGCCATCGGCATATTGGGTACATGGTTAGCACTACAAAATGCGTGGTGGACCCCCTACATGCGGGACAAAAAGGTATGGCAGGAAGCATCGGCCAGACAAACGGCCGAATTAAACCACTCCCGCCGTCGCTTGCGCCTACTCGCCAATGAAAATGAAATTGCTGAACGGAAAGTTGAATTAATCGAGTTTGAAATTTCACGTATTCGTCGCGAGCTAGCCCAAAATCAAACGATGCGACAAGCGGCCGAAGGTCAACTTCAAGAAGTTGAGCGATATGTCGGAACCGTTGAAGGGCAATTAGCCGAAATGCAAAAACAGCGGGATAAGTTACGTAACGAGCTGAGAGAAACCCAACAGCGACAGTTAGCAGAACTAGCCGACACCCGAATCGAACTCGCACAGCTAGGCGTTGAATATGAAACACTCAAACAAGAAATCGAAGAGCTAAATGGAGAGCGTACCAAATCTCAACAAGAGATAGAAAGGTTACGCCAAGAAATCGCTTATCGTCAAGGAAGTCACGACAGCACCCAACAGCAGTTAGAGCGTCTAGTTGATGAGAGAGACGCCGCCAATCGCGGGCTGGTTCGTATGGTCACCGTTGGCGCAGAGCTCGCACAACTGAGCCAAAGTTTGACCCAACAAGCATCGCAAGCCTCACAAAGAGTGTTGTCCAGTCAAGAAACCGCCCCAGCCAGCCAACCTATAGCACCGCCAAAGAAAGCGGTGATTTTCAGCAATAGCCCCCTTCGGGCCATTAATGGGATCGGACCCACATACGCAAAACGGCTCCATGAAGCGGGTATTGAAACGATTGAGCAATTAACCTATCAATCGTCAGAAAAATTGGCAGATATTACCCAGCTACCAGAGTGGCAAAAACATATCACTCAAAACTGGCTTTTGCAGGCACAAGATTTGCTCAAACAAGGCAAATCTCTTACTGATTCTTAACCGATCTTTCTTGCTTAATTTAGCGTACAGTCTACAATCCATATCACATTAAATTTATACCCAAAATTTAATCGCTATTTTTACTTCAATCCAAGATTTTTTTCTTGTTTAACTGAGCAAGAGGGAGAGGGATGGTGTCTACACGTCACGTTTATTGCAACAGGCAAACTGAATCACCCCCTCCAACTTGACCACAACCTAAACCGATCATATGCATGACGAATTACCAGAATTCATTCAATACCCCAACTTCTTCGACGAAATTGATGATTTTGAAGACGAACTAATCAATCTTGTATCAACTGTAGACGCAGAAGGGATGATCGAATGCCCTTTTATGCCGTTGCGAGATTTAGTCCTTTACCCACAAATGGTTATGCCGCTGTTCGTCGGCCGTGATAAATCCCTAGCGGCCGTGCAAGCGGCCGTGTCTAACGGTGAAAATATCATTGTCGCAGCCCAACGGGATGCCGATGTCAACAATCCAAAGTTAACAGACATCTACTCACAGGGAACAGAAACCAGCATCAACCGCTTCCTCAAGATGCCAGATCAAACCAACAGTGTTTTGGCTCAGGGGCGGCGGCGCGTAGAAATCGTTGAATTCACCCAATGGGATCCCTATGTTCGCGTAAAAGCACGGGTCATTCCAGAAAAAGAGGAATGGGATGAAGAAACAGAGCCGCTCATGCGGACCGCCATAAATTTTTATGAAAAGGTCGTCACGCTGAGCCGTAAAATCCCTGAAGATGCCTTCGCCTTCGCCATCAATATTGATGAACCGGGCTGGCTAGCAGACTTTATCGCCTCAACCCTCGATGCCTCGGTCGAGTCACGTCAAGGGGTTCTAGAAACGCTCGATATTACGAGTCGCTTGCGCAAAGTTAGCATCATGCTCGCCAAAGAGCTAGACATGCTGCAATTGGAAGATGAAATCCATTCAAAAGTGCAGCAAGAGATCGATAAAAGCCAGCGGGAACATTTCTTACGCGAACAAATGCGTGCCATTCAGGGCGAATTGGGCGAGATGGATGTCTTTACCCAAGAGCTTGCCGAAATTCGTCAATCGATTGAAAAATTAAGTTTACCGGCCGTTGTCAAAGCGAAAGCGGAAAAAGAATTGGCCCGCTTAAGCAGTATGCCCTCGATGGCTCCAGAAGTGGGTGTCATTCGCACCTATCTCGATTGGCTTTTAGAGCTCCCATGGACAGAATCATCGGAAGAAACGCTGGATGTACAACACGCCTCCAACGTGCTCGACAATGATCACTACGGCTTGGATCGGATCAAAGATCGGATTCTTGAACATATCGCGGCACGTCAGCTAGCACCCGACACAATGCGCGCCCCGATTATCTGTTTTGTAGGGCCTCCAGGAACCGGCAAAACGTCAATGGGGCGTTCGATTGCAGCCTCGCTCAATCGGGAATTTGTGCGCATCAGTCTGGGTGGGGTACGGGATGAGGCGGAAATCCGTGGCCATCGGCGCACCTATATCGGGGCATTACCCGGCCGGATTATCCAAGCGATGCGCCGTGCAGGGGCGAACAACCCACTCTTCATGCTAGACGAAATCGACAAAATCGGACAAGACTTCCGTGGCGACCCCTCATCCGCCCTGCTCGAAGTCCTTGATCCCGAGCAAAACGATACCTTTGCTGATCATTATCTCGATCTCGATTTCGACTTATCAAAAGTAATGTTCATCACGACCGCCAATATGCTTGACCCGATTCCGGGGCCGCTTCGTGACCGCATGGAAGTCATCGAATTCCGCAGCTACGTCGAAGAAGAGAAGCTAGAAATCGCTCGTAAATTCCTCATCCCACGTCAGGTCGATTATCACGGCCTGCGTCAAGCGGGACTTCGTTTCTCCAAAGAGGCGATTCAAATGTTGATTCGCCAATACACCTACGAAGCGGGGGTACGGAATCTTGATCGGGAAATCGCCAACACCTGTCGTAAAATCGCCCGTCGTTTGGCCGAAAACAAGCGCTATCCGAAGCGGCTCACGGCCGATCAAATGGTTGACCTACTAGGCCCTCCCCCCATGAACGCCCGCCAAATGCGGGAAGAAGACGAAATCGGCGTCGCCAACGGCATGGCGTGGACCTCCGGTGGTGGTGATGTCATGTTTATCGAAGTGAACTTGATGCCGGGCAAAGGAGGCTTGCTTCTTACCGGTCAATTGGGCGATGTCATGCAAGAAAGTGCGCGGGCGGCTCTGACCTATACCCGTAGCCAAGCACATAACTTTGGCATCCAGCCAGATGTATTCGAAAACACCGATATTCATATCCACATTCCGGAAGGGGCGGTACCGAAAGATGGGCCATCGGCCGGTGTCCCCCTCGCCTCCGCGCTCATTTCAGCCTTTACCGGCCGTGCCGTACGCCGCGATGTCGGCATGACCGGGGAAATCACCCTGCGCGGCCGTGTCTTACCGGTCGGTGGCATCCGTGAAAAAGCGCTCGCCGCTCGTCGCATCGGCATCCGCGATTTTATCTTGCCAAGCAAAAACGAAAGCGACATTTTGCATATCCCGCAAAATCTGCGCCAAGACCTCAACTTTATTAAAGTAGATCGAATCGAACAGGTACTACCCAATATTTTGCTTTAGATATAGATAGCGATAGAAGATAGGGACAGGGAAAGCGTCACTGATGGCGATTTTCTTCTATCCCTAACTCTTGTCCCTATCAACTACACACAACCGACCTTATGATCTCCAGCCATCGCAATCCGCTTATCAAGCAAATTAAACGATTAAAACAAAAGAAATATCGCATTCGCGAAAAACTCGGTGTGATCGAAGGGCTACGGGGCGTACTCACGGCCGTCGAGACACGGCCGGATCTCATCGATACCATTCTTTACGCGCCAGATCTGCTCAAAAGTGAAACGATCTATGAAAAAATCAGCCGACACCCACAGGCGCAAGCGATCTCCCGCGATGTTTTTCAAGGAATTTCGGACCGAGATAACCCTACAGGGCTATGTGCCATCATCAAGAGTCCGGTACGGCCGTTAGCCGATTTTCCGGTCAACCCGAACGGCATTTACACCGCCCTACATGAAATTTCCGACCCCGGCAATCTCGGAACGATCTTACGCTCGATCGATGCTTCCGGTGGCGCAGGGCTGATTTTGGTTGGCAAAACGACAGATATGACCCATCCGGCCGCATTAAAGGCGAGCATGGGAACCGCCTTCACCGTCCCGATCGCCACGGCCGATTCGCTCAACGATCTATTCGTATGGTCAGACCATTACAAGCTAAACACCATCGCCACGACAGCCAACGCGGACAGCAACTTCTGGCAAGCGGATTACCCACTCCCCGCCCTCCTGCTCATGGGAAATGAACAACGGGGCTTGCCACCAGATGCGTTACAAGCGACCCAGCAAACGGTCACCATCCCGATGCATGGGCAAGCAACCTCCCTCAATCTCGCTATCGCCACCAGCATTCTCTTATACGAGATTGTCCGACACCAAAACCATTAAGGAATAATTGTCGCATATGCCAACCAATGGCTTGCCCGGCCTACGGCCGAGCAAGCCATTCATAAATT
>WTJY01000218.1 GCA_011524645.1 Anaerolineales bacterium
CAAATAATACCTCTCATTGTACATTTGTGTTACCACGAGTTTTTGAGATGATACCTTGATGAGAAATAAAGCGATAGAGACCCAAGATAGGGATAGGGAGGAGCCTTTGCCGAGGCGATTTTCCTAGTCCTGTCGGATTTGGTGGGAGTTGATCAATTAACGATTGTCGTTCCCACGAAGGTGGGAATCCAATTCTGCTTGAGCGGTGGATCCCCGCCTATGCGGGGATGACAGTCCTGTCAATCGACTATTTTGAACGATTTACGCTTATCCCACCAAATTCGGCAGTATCAGAAATTTGTCGGTTCTTTGGGCGCGAAATCGCTTTTATGTCAATCTGAAAAGCATGTTTAAACATGTCCTCCCCACAGCCCGTTGGGAGAGAGGCTGGGGGAGAGGGGTCATCCACCTCCCCCAACCCCTTGTAGGAGGGGAGCAAATCCAATTAGTTGATTAATTTGGCGAAGGTATTGCATTCAGTTAAGGATTTGCGAGCCCACACCCATCTCCCAGCCCCTGTCCCTCAAGGGAGAGGGGCGCAAAACCGCTTGAATCTGTAGCTCCTTGAAACACATAAAGAGCCTAGATTTATATTTTTTGGATCAAATGGTAGCACGCTGCGTCCCTTAAAGCGTACTATCAGTGAATAATGACGCCGTTTTCTGCCAAATTCTTGGGAAATGTGAGAGTCATTGTCGTACCGACACCCAGCTGACTCTCTATTTCGATTGACCCATTATGTGCTTCGATCGCTTGTTTGGTAATGTTTAGCCCGAGCCCTGTTCCTTGAATTGTGCCCACATTGCCCGCCCGATGGAACGGCTCAAACAGATGTTTGAGGTCCGCTTCTGGGATGCCGATCCCTGTGTCTTGTATCGAGAGCTGGATGGTTTGCTCGGTTTCGGTTAAAGCGGCCGTGACCACCCCCTGCGAATATTTGAGTCCATTGTGAATAATGTTGTCGAGAATTTGCCGCATCAAATGGATATCCATCATCATCATGACCGGTTCGGCCGATTGGCGCGTGTAGTAGATTCGATGACGATACTCTTGTTGGCTGTTAAATTCTTCAATCAGCGTGCGAATTAAGGTGTCTAGATCATGGGCTGCTGGTTTAAAATCGATGCGCCCTGACTGCATTCGTGCGAGCCGTAGAAGATCGTCCATAATGTCTCTTAAGCGATCAACTTGATGTCGGATTTTTGCTAAACGGGCACCGATCTGTTCGTCATTAAATTTATGGCGGAAGAGTGTTAGGGTTTCGACGGTGGCTAAGATCGCGGCCAACGGGGTACGGAATTCGTGTGAGGCGGTTGAAACAAAGCGGGATTTGAGTTCCCCTAGCTCTTTTTCTTGGGCGAGGGCTGAACGGAGGGCGATTTCCGCTTCGCGAACCTCGGTGACATCGATGTTGGTGCCGACCATGCGCAGGGCCTCCCCCTGCTTATTGCGGACAACAATCGCATTGGCATGAACATATCGGACAGAATTGTCAGATATTTTCAATCTGAAATCTTGCTTATATGGCTTATTGAGTTTGATCGATTCACGTACGGCCCGCTGTACACGACGCTTATCTTCGGGGTGAACTTTTTTGGACCATGATTTCATACTTACATCACACTGATCCGGCTTGAAACCGTAGATTTTTTGCATTTGATCGTCAAAAATTAATGAGTTGTCGTTTAAATTCCAGTCCCAAACGCCGACTTCTCCCGCTTCTGTGGCTAGATTTAAGCGCTGGGTGACAGAGCGGAGTTTTTCTTCTTGTTGCTTGCGCTTAGAGGTGTCGTGAATGGTGCAAACGAAGTGACCTTCTTGAGTATTGGTGATGGGAATGCGGGAGATGGAAACGGTGGCGAAGAATGCGCCATGAGCGGCCAGTACTCTTAGCTCGGCCGATTTTGGTACATTGCTGTGTTGTGTTTGTTGGAGCAATTGATGGGCTTTGTTTCGATCTTCGGCCGTAAAAAGGTTGGCCCACGCCCGGCCGACGTAGAATTTAAATGGGATACCGAGTAACGTGTCACATCTTTGGTTCGCTTTTAAGATATTGGCCTGTAAATCGATCAGCAGAATGCCATCGGAACTGTTGTTAAAGATCGTTTCAAGTTCCTGTTTGGCCGATTCTAGCTGATGCGTGCGGTGTTCGACGCGCTGTTCGAGGGTTTCATTGAGCTTGCGGAGATTGCGTTCCGCGTTGTTGCGCTGGGTCACATCGATATAGACGGTATAAATCGCTTGTCGATTGTGCCACTCGACGTTGCTGAGAAACACCTCGAAATCCTTTATGGTGCCATTCGCAAATTGTTGGATACACTCACATGAGTTTAGCTTTCCGGCGTTTACTAGCTCGAATTTCGTTCGTATCGTCTCTAGTGATATTTGATTGATTTGGCCGATGTTCATGCCGATTAATTGGTTATAGCTGTAGCCGTAAATGGTGACCGCTGCCGGATTGGCATCGATAATGTCACCGGTTTCGCTATCTAAAATCATCTGGGGGAGTCCGATATTTTCAAATATTTGCCGATACCGCTTTTCGCTGGTGGCGAGGGCTTGCTGTGCTTTTCTGTGTTCGTTGATGTCTTTCAGTGAGAGCATGTAGCCGGTAATCTTTTGCCCATATTCATCAAAAACCGGCTGTCGATTGCTGGCGAACCAGCGATAGGTTTGATCGGCCATTAAGATGCGGTATTGGTCGGCCGTTTTTGCCCCGTTCATGGTTTGTTGTAATGCGTTTAAAACGAGTTCAAGGTCGTCCGGATGGACGAAATTTTCCCATTCGGACCAGATATGACCTCGCTCAAAACCGAGTAGTTGATTGAGACTGCCACCCAGTTGCCATGCTTGTTCCCAAGTGCCGTTTTCTGCTAAACGGAATTCGATGGCGATATCGGATACCAGTTCCGAGACCACACGCAGACGTTGTTCGTTTTTGATTCGTGCGAGTTCATCCTGTGTTTTCTGGGTGATATCTTGCACAATTCCCAGCATACGAAACGGGTTCCCTGTTTCATCGTAAGTCATTTCCCCTTGTTCGTAGACGGTGTGCACTGTGCCATCTGGCCAGATGATTCGCTGTGTGCACGAATAGGGGGCGACACCATCAAGCGCATTTTGGATCGCTTGTTCCGCAATTTCTCGATCTTCAGGGTGAATCATGTGGATAAAGGTATCGTATGTCACCTCAAACTCATGGGGATGAAGCCCGAAGATGCGATAGGTTTCAGCGGACCATGAGAGTTCTCCGGTAATGATGTTCCAATCCCAGTGGCCTACATGGGCGATTTCCTGTGCTTTGGCTAGTCTCGATTCGCTTCGTTGCAGTGCTTCAACCGTTTGTTGCTGTACGGTGATATTACGGCCGACACCTTGGTATTCGACAATGTCACCGGCTGGGTTAAAGATGGCGCGATCTGTCCATTCGATGATTTGTTTTTGTCCATTGGGCAAGATGGTTGAGTGGATAGATAAGGCGACTGGCTTCGTAATGGTTAGCGATTGCACGTGTAAGATCGCTTTGTCTCGATCGTCGGCTGGGATTAAGTCGGGAATGAACTTGCCGATTAGCTCCGTTTCTGCAAGCCCCAGCCATTCACAGTAGGCTCGGTTGACAAAGAGGAGTCGGTAATTGGCATCATAACGACAAATAAGTTCGGTTTGGTGATCAACGATGTTTTGATAAACGTTCTGATTGATCTGCTGTTGGTTGTGTGTTTGACCCGCTTTTAGCTCTTGTCTTGCTAAGTCGATGAAGCGTTGCGGGTCTTGTTTTTCGACTACCCCACAGACACCTAAACGCATAAGATCAACCGTATCTGATAGGCTGATTTGGGCGGCGATGAAAAGACAGGGAACATGGGGTCGGTGTTGCTGACAGAGCTGGTAGGTTTGTGTCGGCTCTGAGGGGGTATGCTCGAAATCGCAGATGATGAGGTCCCAATTTTGGGCTCGTAGAGCACAGGCAATTGATTCAGGTGTTTTGACTTGTTTGATGCTAATGTGTTGGGTTATATGGTCTTGTAATACGGCCGTAATTGGACCTGATTCTGGGTTCGTTGTAGCAACAAACAATATGTTATATTCAGTTTTGGACATACCAACTCCTGTTTAAGATGTGAAATGAGTGGCGTTTTGTGAGCTGATTATATCTTTTTTCAACTGTAATATGGGAAGTAAGGAATCAAAAATGGGTAATTTGTGCCACTTTGGGTTGTTCTGATTAATAAGTATTTGGGGGGATAAATTGGTGCTGTGCTGGTTTATCCCGATTGCGATTGTAAAGTAGCTAAGTGATCCCATTATAACATAAAAGATGGTGTGTCTATGGTTTTTTAATTGCGAATGCGAATGCGAATCGTAAAATTCCCCTAACGTTTTAATCGATCAATGGTACGCTATGGTCGTGGGGCGAAACACATTAAGAAAACCAACAATATGATGCTCTGCCATAAATGAGCATATCTGAAAAGAAAGCGAGTCAAATATGATGACCCATCTACAAACTGATTCTGTGCAAACCGGTGTGAAAAGCGTTTCCGAACTGGCTGAGTTTGCCGATTACTCATTGCTCAACACGCTTAAAAGTGATCCCCAAGCGACTGAAACGGGGGACGACCACCAGCCGAGACAGGTTTTTTCCGGCCATTATGTCCCTGTGAAGCCGACTCCGATTGCTGACCCGCAGTATGTCGCACATAGCCATTTATTTTTCCGCGAATTGGGCTTGGCTGACAGCTTGGCACAAACGGATGCGTTTAAACAGCTTTTCTCTGGGGATCTGTCCCAACTGCCGGAGCCGATGCGGCAAATGGGTTGGGCGACTGGGTATGCGCTGTCGATTTATGGGACGGAATATATTCAGCAATGTCCGTTTCAAACGGGGAATGGGTATGGAGACGGCCGGGCGATCTCTGTGTTGGAGACGGAGCTTAATGGGCAACGGTGGGAGATGCAACTGAAAGGGGCTGGACCAACCCCGTACTGTCGTGGCGGGGACGGCCGTGCCGTGTTGCGGTCGAGCGTGCGAGAATTTTTGGCACAAGAGCATATGCATGCTTTGGGTGTACCGACATCTCGCTCGTTGAGTTTGTTTGTGTCACAAACGGAAACGGTTTACCGGCCGTGGTATTTCGAAGGATCACAGTCACGCGATCCGGAGATTATGATGTCGAATCCGGTGGCGATCTCGACCCGTGTGGCTCCTTCGTTCTTGCGCGTGGGGCAGATCGAGCTGTTTGGCCGTCGCACCCGAAAAAATGAGCACCCAGAGGCCCGAAACGAGCTGGAAATGATCGTTCGGCATTTAATTGAGCGGGAATATAAGGCTGAGATCGATGCGGATCTACCTCTGGCGGATCAATTGTTGTTGTTGGCTACGCTGTTTCGCGATCGTTTGACCTCGCTGGTTGCCGATTGGGTGCGGGTGGGGTATTGCCAAGGGAATTTCAATAGTGATAACTGCGCGGCCGGTGGGTATACGCTCGATTATGGTCCGTTCGGGTTCTGTGAAATGTTCAATCCTGTCTTTCAACCGTGGACCGGTGGCGGCCGTCATTTCTCTTTTCTGAATCAACCGCAGGCGGCTGAAATGAATTTCAATATGTTTTGTTCCGCTTTGGCGCAGCTGTTGGTGGCGGAACCGGCCGCTCTGGAAAAGCTTAATGAGATTCGCGCTGGGTTCGCCGGTGTGATGACCGAAAAGATGGAGCGGATGTGGGCTTCTAAATTGGGAATGGCGGAATTTGATTCGGCTCTACTTATTCAGCTTCTAAAGCTGATGGTGCAAACCTCTGTGGATTACACTATCTTTTTCCGTGAACTTTCGGCGATTCCTGAAGATATGGCTCCATTGGAGAAAAGTTTTTATAAACGGGCGACTGAGGATGAGGCTCCGCATTGGGAGGGGTGGTTCCAGCAATGGCGGGCGGCGGTTACCGGCCGTGGGGATTTAGATGGGATTCGTGAAGCGATGAAGCGGGTTAATCCGAAATACACGTGGCGTGAATGGCTGGTGGTTCCTGCGTATCAGCAGGCGGCTGAGGGGGATTTTACGCTGATTGAAGAGTTGCAAGCGGTGTTGACCAATCCGTTTGATGAGCAGTCGCAAGCGGTTGAGGATAACTATTATCGGTTACGGCCGGAAGCGTTTTTTGTGGCGGGTGGGGTGTCCCATTATAGTTGTTCGTCGTAATGATGGGGCGGTGGGTTCTGCGATTCTAGACCCCAAGGGTTTAGATGTGAGCTGTGTTGGCTTGCTCTCAACTGAAACCCTTCGGGTCTTGGGCGGGAACTGTGTTGGCTTGCTTTCAACTGAAACCCTTCGGGTCTTGGGCGGGAGCTGTGTTGGCTTGTTTTCAACTGAAACCCTGTGGGTCTTGGCTGATCGCATCAATTAAAAAACGTGGAGCTGATCGGGATTAACGGACATGTAGAGTTGATCCCCTTGTTGATAGTTGGCCGTGACGGTTTCAAATATGAGGGAGATCGCATGGTCGTTATGATCCAGTGGGGGGACTTCGATGGTGATTTGGAAGTAACGGCCGTAAAACCCGATGTGAAGAATGTTAACCAAGACCGCTTGATCGAGCGCTGTTTTTGAGAAGCGCGTTCCTGTCGGTTTGATGAGTAGGGTTAATGGCCCAGCGGTTTGAGCTTGTGATTGGTTAAGTGAGAATGTCCCCACGGCCGTTTTGATTTGCCCTGTATCGAGCACGATGCCATCGATTATGTTGTGAAACCCTAAAAAGCGAGCCACAAATGGGGATTTCGGGTAGGCGAAAATCTCTTGAGGGGGGGCGATTTGTTCGATACGGCCGTTGTTCATCACGGCGACTTGATCCCCTATCGCTAAGGCTTCGGTTTGATCATGGGTGACATAAACGGCCGTGACCCCCACTCGCTTGAGAATGGTGCGCAAGTCGATCATTAAACGCTCACGCAAGGCGCGATCTAGTGCGCCGAGTGGTTCGTCTAATAGTAATAATTCTGGACCGGGGGCGAGGGCGCGGGCGAGGGCGACCCGCTGTTGTTCGCCGCCGGAAAGGTGATCGATTTCGCGTGAGCCGAACCCTTCTAGCTCGACCAAGGTTAGCATTTCTTGGACCCGTTGTTTGATTGACGCGAGGGGATCGCCGCGCATTTCTAGGCCGAAAGCGATATTGTCAAACAGATCTTTGTGGGGGAACAGGGCGTAGTCTTGAAACATCATGCCGAAACCGCGCTTATGGGGGGGGATAGGGGTGACATCTTGATCGTCATAGATGATGGTGCCGCTGTCCGGATGCTCTAAACCGGCGATCAAGCGGAGCAGAGTGGTTTTGCCACAGCCTGAGGGGCCAAGCAGACAGAGGATTTCCCCTTGGTTTAGGTGGACCGAGGCGTGGGCGACGGCCGTGTTTGCGCCAAATGTTTTTTTGAGCCCATTGAGCTTTAGCATGGTTGATATTTCCTGTTAAAACTTTAAAATTCCCCTTCGTCGCCGAGGCGGAAGCGTTCGATGGCGATAAAGCCGATGGCGCAGACAAGCATTAATAGGCTGCTCATCGCGAGGGCTTGGCCATAGTTGAGTTCTCCCGGCTGGCCGAGAAAGCGAAAGATGGCGACCGGCATGGTCGGCATATTGGGCCGTGCGATAAAGACAGTGGCCCCGAACTCACCCATGCTTATGGTAAAAGCGAATACGGCACCGACCAAGACGGCTCGCCGCATTAAGGGCCAATCGATTTGTCGCCAGACTTGTGGTGCATCGGCCCCTAGCAGGGTGGCCGCTTCTCTGAGTTTGGGGTCGATGCGACGAAGCGCGGGGAGGACAGCGCGAATGACAAAAGGGATGGCTACGAGCGCATGGGCGATGGGGACCAAGATGAGGGATTGGCGTAGGTTAAGGGGTGGTTTATTGAGGGCGATGATATAGCCGAACCCGAGGGTGACGGCCGAGGTGGCGATCGGGAGCATGAAGAGGGGGTCTAGCCAGCCGCGAATGCGCCAGAGTCGATGATTTTGGTGTTGGGTGCGAGCGGCCGTATCGGTAGCGATGAGGTAGACGGAGATAAGGCCGAGGCCGACCGCGATGACCATGGTGACCAGCGCGATGGCGACTGAGTTAAATACCGCCCAGCCGGGAGGGACAAAGAAGATTGAGCCGCGCTCGTTGACGGTCAGTTGGCGATAAAACTGAAAGGTGAGCCGGTTATCGGTTAAAAATGAGCGGGAAACGAGGGCGAGCAAGGGGGAGGCGAGTAGGATAAACATGAGCCCTAAATTTCCCCCGACCATGATGCGGTCGAACAGGGTTTTGATCGGCCGTACTGTGGCCCGTGCCGATTTTAAGCGCAACGGTCGGGTGAGTCCCGCTTGAGAGCGGGTGTAAAACCACATCAAGACAAAGGTAAATAGAATTTGCAATAAGGATAAAGCGGCCGCGATCGGGAGGTCGAATAGGTTGACCGCTTGGCGATAGATTTCGACTTCGAGGGTGGAAAAGCCGGGGCCACCCAAGATCAGCACAACACCGAAACTGGTAAAAGAAAAGGTAAAAACCAAGACGGTGGCGGCAAAGATGGCGGGGCGTAAGAGGGGCCAGTTGACTTTCCAAAAGGCGCGCCACGGTGAGGCACCGAGCATTTGGGCCGCTTCGACCAAATCGGGATTGAGGTTTTGCCAGTATCCGCTAATCATACGGAGTGCCACGCTATAGTTATAGAAGACGTGGGCGAGCAAAATCATCCAAATGGTGCGCTCAAGGGTAATCGGTGCGGAGGAAAAGCCGAGCCATGTTTGTGCCGCTTCGTTTAGGAGCCCTCTGGGGCCGAGCAGGGCTGTGAAGGCGTTGGCGACCACGACGGTGGGGAGGACGAAGGGCAAGGTCATGATCGCTTTCATGGTCGCTTTGCCCCAAAATTGATAGCGGGCAAAGATATAAGCACCTGGCAGGGCGAGCCCGACGGTGAGCAGGGTGGAGACGACCGCTTGCCAAAAGGTGAACCACAAAATACTGAGGAAGTAGCCATCGCTCAAGAAATCAAGGATGTGGCTGAGTTGTAGACGGCCGTCTGGGGCTAGCCCGAGTTGTAGAATGGCTCCTAGCGGGTAAAAGTAAAACAGCCCGAAAAATAAGAGGGGAAGTAAAAATGCCCAGTGGCGATAAGGGTAAAGTTTTCGCAGAAATGGGGTCATAGTGGGGAGCCGTAGCGGTGTGTCAGGCTTTTAGGGCGATATCCGTAGGGGCTGCGGCGGCCGGGAAGCGCTTTTCCAGTATCGCAGAACGATGTATCAACCGGCCGTCCTGCCCACAGTCTATCCAATTGGCGAAACTATGGGCTGACCGGCTGGAATGGGGCTGGATTCTGACAAAAAAGTGAGAATCGTGGCCAGCCACACAGCCCCTACGTGTCGTGGTTTGTGGGTCTGTTATCTCAACACGGTTGTGGTCCAGGCATCGATCCATGCTTCGCGGTTGGCGGTGATTGCGCTGGGATCGACGGTGGCGGGGTTTGCGGGGATGAGGCTGTGTTCCGCAAACACATCGGGCAAGGTGGCGTTGCTGTTGGTTGGATAGACAAACATGTTGAGTGGGATGTCTTCTTGGAAGGTGGCGCCGAGCATGAAGTCAACCAATTGTTGCGCTTCTTCTTGGTGTTCGGTGCCTTGCAAGATGCCGACAAATTCGATTTGACGGAAGCATGAGCCATCGCCGACAACGGCCGCTGTGGGGGCTTCGTCGATCGGCTCGGCCGCGAAGAGGACTTCGGCCGGTGGGCTGCTGGCGTAGCTGACGACGATCGGCCGTGTGCCGTCTGATGCGCCGGAGAATTCACCCCAGTAGGCGTCTTCCCAACCGTTGGTGACGAGGAGATCGTTGGCAACGAGTGATTCCCAATAGGCGATATACCCATCTTCGCCGAAGTGGCCGACGGTGGCGAGCAAGAAGGCCAAGCCGGGGGTTGAGGTTGCTGGGTTTTGTACCACGGTCAAGCCGCTATAGGCGGGGTCGGCCAAATCTTCGAGCCCTGTGGGTGGTTCTAAATCGCTGTCGGCGAACCATGCTTTGTCATAGTTTAAACAAACGTCGCCGTAATCGACAGGCAAGGCGCGATTTTGGCTATCAAGTTGTAGTGACGCATCGATATTGGCCAAGGCTGGGGAGTCGTACGCGACAAAGATGTCGTTATCTAAAGCGCGGCTTAAAAAGGTGTTGTCAACACCGAAAAGAACGTCGGCCAAGGGGTCGTCTTTGGCTAAAATCGCTTTATTGACCATTTCACCGCCGTCCCCTGATTTGAGGATTTCGACGATGATGCCGGTTTCTTCGGTGAAGGCGGCGATCGTTTCTTCGCTGATCTCAAAGCTGTCGTGGGTCATGAGGGTTAAGGTCACTGGCCCGGAGGGGGTGCAAGCGGCCGTGAGCAATAAGAGCAGGCTCACGGCAAGGATAGAATAAATTTTTCTCATCATGTTTTCCTTTAGGGGCGGGTGTTGGTGCATTCCCAATAAAAAAGCACTTCCAAACCAAGGGTCATTGGTTGTGGAAGTGCTTGGAGCATCTAATTGATTCGTTTCTTTCCTACGCCAGCATTACCTGGATCAGGTCGAACGGTTCGTCTAGTTGACATCTCAGCCCGGAATTTTCAATCCAAGCACCCGCGTACAAGTATTTAGTTGCGTCCATTTTATTGGGTCTGGGATATTTGTCAATTGGGATTTGGGGATTGGGTATGTGGATTTTTCGTTGCTGTGGCAAAGATAACTTACCTTATCGGTCAGTCAGGTCTATTTTAATTGTTATCTACCATTCATTGATGCGGAACATTTACGAGTGTCCCGACCCACGTAAAATGAGGGTTAAATGAAAACGGTGTCTGAGCTTGTCGAAGGCAAAGTGAACACTTGTAAGCCTCACGAGAAGCGAGTGTATACTGCTCAGGCTTCGGCCGGTGCTCTACGGAGCTGTGTTGAAGTGTCTGCCATCACTAGCTCGATACGAATTCCACCATTTCAGGTAGGGTAAGACACTAGAAACTGCGCAATCAATTCATTATGAGATTAGACTCAGAAAACGATCTTGTTGGGGGGAGGCGATGGGAATAAGGTGGGCGTGTTGGTATTGATGCGCAAATGCAGGTAAAGCGAGTTGGTCTACGACCGCATTGATGGCAAGGCGGGGGGGCAAAATCGTATGAAAGCGGCCCATCTGTAAGGTATCTGCGATTTCGGCCGCTAGTTGCCGAGCGACCCATACGGTTTTGTCTTGGTTATATGGCGGTAATTGGCCGATATGGGGGGCGACCGATAAGCAGTACTCGTTGATTGGATTAGCCATAAAGTAATGTTGTGAGAGTACACGGGCGAGTAGTTTTCCCCAGATGGTTCCCCAACAATGAAAAAGGTATCCACCATGAATTACACCATCTTCATCGGCTGGGGTGTTTATCCAACCGAGTTGGTTGGGTTGCAAGCCCAATAACTTGCCTACCTGTTGGGTGACTGCGAATGGGACAGACGGTTGAACATAATGGAAACGGAGTGTTTCGGTTACATCTTGGCGACGACCAGGGGCCAAGCCGAAGCGGTATTTTTCGATCCAAACAACTTCCATTCCCTTTCCCGCAAACAATACGGTTGTCCCTTTTTCATAGATTTTATCAGTTTGGGCCAAGGCCCGGCCGGTGTAGGTATCAATGGCCGTTTTTAATCGTACATCCGTGCCGATATTGCTGTGGATTTCATGATGATCAAACCAATCGGCCGCTTCTGGCCCGGGCAACCATTCTCCTAATCGGCCGGGGAGCAAATATTGTTCAGCTGTGAGATAGTCGAATAAGTTGGCTAGTGTCTCGCGGGTGATGGCACTAGGGGCGATGCGTTGTAGATCGTCGAGACGAATACTTCCATTGGGGAATTGCTTGAGCAAGCTAAAAATCTGTTGGATAAGAACGGATGGCCGGAAGAAATAGCTGATGCTTTCGCTTTCTATTTCTGCGGTCTGTGTTTGAGATGTTTGCGTTAAGGCGAGAAACGCTTCAAACCGGAGCCATTCCAATGGGGATTGAGCGACACATAATACAGTGGTCTGCTGGGTGCGGCGTCCCCCTCGCCCGATGCGTTGCAAAAATGATGTTAGATCAAATGGTGCACCATAGAGGACGACATCATCAATATCACCGATGTCGATGCCGAGTTCGAGGGTGCTGGTCGCCACGCAAATCGCGACCCGTGCGGTAGCAAACCGCTGCTCGACATCTTGACGTAATGCTGCGTCAAGTGTGCCATAATGGACGAAAATATCGGCATGATAGGTTAGGTTGCGCCGTAAAAAAGCGGCGACTTCTTCAACTTGATAACGTGCATTGCAAAAGATCAGTGTTTTGAACTGTTGCCGTTGAGCCAGCTCGTTGCTTAGATCAACTGGTTCGGTCAATGGGATAATATCGGCCGTGATTTTTCGCTGACCGGCCACGGAAACGATCTCTGCAGAGGGGGTCAGATAGCGCGTTTTGATTCCATGTGGATCGGGAACAGTTGCGGAGAGAGCGATATGTTGACATGGGGGGCGGTTTGGCTGGGCAAACGCACGGATCCGAGCAAAACGTTTGAGCAAACAGCGAATGTGGTCACCACGTGGTGTGCGATCAAATAGGTGAATTTCATCTAAGATAATCGCTTCAAGATTGACAAATTGGCGAGCGGCGCGGGTGAGGAGCGAGTCGGCCGATTCTGGGGTTGTCAATAGAACATGGGGTGGCTTTTTTGCTGAAATGGGTGCGGTATCTCCTGTTTTTATCGCCACAGATATACCGGTATCAGTCAATCGATTTTGTAAACGTTCGTATAGATCGCGGGCAAGGGCGCGTGTAGGACATATATAGAGAATGGTGATGCGCTTTTGAGCCTGTAGCTGATGCCAAAGCCGTTCGAGCAAGGGGGCGATAACCGCTTCTGTTTTTCCAGATGCGGTCGCGGCTGTCAGGAGCAGATCTTTGCCTGCTAAAATCGGCTGGATTGTGCGGGTTTGGACGGCCGTGAAGTTCCCATATCGGGCGAAAAAGAGAGGCCATGTGTGAGGCAATGTCGCTTTGAGTTTTTGTGGAGAGAGTGGGAGTGACACGATGGCTGTTTATCGCATTTGATGCTGCAATTCATCTAGCAACTGGGCCACATTATAATCTGGATGGAGGTAAAGTAGATCATATAGTTCCACGGCTAGGCGGACGATCCCACGCATCGATAGGCGGCCGTTGCGTAAGCCCTGACCGATATATTCGGCCGCACCACGCCGGATTTGCCCGTGTCGATCGTCTAGTTCATATCCGTATGCTTGGGTATGGTAGCCCATCACTTGTGCCAAGAAGTGGCCGATTTCTTGAGGGGTGATGGTGTCGGGGGAGAGATGAAAAAGTTGCTCTGGGGTCAGCCAGTCATCGAGTGGCATTCGGTTGTCACTGCGGGTAACGGCAAAGAGGAAAAACAGACCTTGTCCTTGATCGTAGGCGATGGGAAAGTCGCGAAAACGATGTTGCGGGAATTGGTCGGCCGTGATCATATCTTGTTGGTCACGTAAAGCTGCATAGATAAGTGCTTGGAAGAATGTGCTTGCTTTTGGTCGTTGATAGGGTCGAAGCAGGGAATAGCTTTCCGCTTCATCGACCAATAGGCAAAGCCCGCTATAGTTGCCTAGACGAGCCAATGTGCTGACGCCGGTTAATAAATAAGCGATTTGGCGGGCATTATTTCCTGTTTTATAGATGCTGGGGAATTTAATGCCTCGTGGCACCCCTTTGTTCATTAATTTAGTGCGTCGTCCTCCCATGAGCCATTGTAACCATGCTTTTTTCTGGCGAGCCGATGAGGTGCGAGAAATGGCTAGCAAGCCGATAACCAGTGGATCGAGTTTTGCTGGGGAAAGATCACGCAATTGAGGAAAGATATGGTCTAAGTCGGCCGTTTTCTGAATGAGTGGCTCCATGCCACGTTCATCGGTGTCTGGATAGCGTATATTGCGCATTAAACTGCTATAAATGTCAAATGACCGATGTGGGGGGAGTTCAAGCAGATCGAGGCTGGTGGTACACACCAAAAAATTTCGTTCAAGGGCCATTTGGGTTGCCAGTTCGATGGTGTGGCTTTTGCCAAAGCCGTATTCGCCGATTACTGCGCGTACGGCTCCCCCTTGACGATGTGCTTGGGTTAGCCCTGTGGCTAAACTTTGCTGCTCGTGATGCAAACCGATGGTCAATTCAGAGATGTTTTGCGCGGGAGCGATGCCGACACGAAGGGCTTCGATTAGATCGCGCGCCTCTCGTTGTGTGCGAGACATTGGGGCGGGTGCTTGGTAGGTGGAAGAAATGGGCATATCTGTTTTTGTTGATGTGTTGGGAGCTTCCCCGATAAATTCTACGCGCGGCCGTCGGAAACGTAATCCATTTTGAAACCGTACAAGCCATTCTTGACCATTGCGATAAACGGCCATGATTTGGCCGGTGCCAAATTGGGGATGGTTAACAGATTCACCAAGCATAATTTTTTACTATGATTTCTAATCTAAGGGGATATTGTTTATTGCATCAAAATGGGGCGGATTCGCCACCCATCAGCTCATCGACTTGACCACGAATAATT
>WTJY01000112.1:0-3069 GCA_011524645.1 Anaerolineales bacterium
GATTATAGGGGGCGCGTGTGAGATGGGATGTCTTTTTTGTCACAGAATGGGGGAGAAAAATGTTTTTTTGTGTTTTTTGTTTGTTTGGGCTTTTCTGCGATTCCAGACCCGAAGGGTTTAGATGCGAGCTGTGTTGGCTTGTTTTCAACTGAAACCCTTGGGGTCTTGGGCGCGACGAAGGATAAGTTGTAACCGGTTTGGGTAAGATGAGGTGGCTGAGGCGAGACAGATTGAAGCAGGAGCGTTGGTTTATATGGAGCATTGTGCGAAGTGTCACGGCCGTGAGGCGCGAGCCGCGTCTTGTTTTGATGAACAAGGATAGCAGATCAACTGTTTGGGGCGGTCGTTGATCTCTTTTGGACCCACGGGGCCTTGTGCTGGGGCACCGAGTGGGATGCCGGATAACTTTGGCACGCGCATGACTGTGCAAGATTTGGCTGTTATCGCCTATTTGAGTGTGGAGCGAGCGCCAGTTGCGCCGGAAACTATTTTTCAGCCAGCTGGTCTAAAAGTACATTCAGTTCCTGATTAAGCAGGTCGTAGCCCGCTTTGTTGAGATGAAGCAGATCGGGGCTGAACTGATCTTGCATGCGGCCGTCGGCGGCGACAAGGCGTTCGTAGGTGTCGAAGATGGTGACGGTGGGGCGAGCTTGTTGCGCGATGAATTGGTTCATTTCGATGATGGCGGGGGGGACATCGTCTGACCAGAACGGCCGTCTTTCGAGCGGAACTTCACCTACGGGAAAGATGGTGGTTAGGATGACATGGGCTTCTTGCTGTTCGGCCGAGGCGAGTATTTGGCTGATGTTGGCTTGTAAATCGGCGATAATACGCTCTTTTTCGTGAGGGAAGAGAGGAATTGTTTTGAGATCGTTGATGCCGACTTGGATGACGATAACATCGGCGTTGAACGGCCGCGCATGTTGATCATAGCGGGCCAAGACCTGCCCTGATGTTTGTCCGCCGATGCCCCGATTGATGGTGTAATAGGCTGGGTTTTGGGGGAAAGGCCATGATTCGGCGCGGGAGTCACCAAAGAAGAGGAGGACTTGTTGATCATCGGCCGCTTGGGATGATGGGGCTTTTTCAAAGAATTTGAGGCCGAGTGGGTCAAGGCGAACGGCGTTGAGTTGGAGGTAGTAGGAGCGGCCGACTGTAAATAGAATGACATTGACTAGGATTGAACTGAGTAGCAGGATCACTAAGATTGTGAGCCAATGGGTGGGATGTTTTAGGCGGTTACCAATCATGGGACACCTTTTTGCGCATCGCTTTTTTCTTACTTTGCTGATTTTTGCTATCGAGGCGGCGTTGTTTGGCGCTTTTGCTCGGTTTGGTCACTCGGCGGGTTTTAGGGACGGCCGTGGCAGCTAAGATGATCGCTTTTAAGCGTTCAATGGCATCTTCGCGGTTTTGTTCTTGGGTGCGGTAGGATTGGGCCTTGATAATCAAGACCTCATCTTTGGTGATACGCTTGTCACGCCCTTTGAGCAAACGCTCTTTGATTCGTTGGGGGAGCGAAGAGACTTCGATATTGAAGCGGAGGTGAATGGCAGAGGCGACTTTGTTGACGTTTTGACCGCCCGCACCTTGGGATCGTATGGCGTTTAATTCTATTTCGTTCTCTGGTATGGTTATTCTGTTATTTATGGTAATCATTTTTGTTTGTTCCTATGTGTGGGAAAGAGCTATGTCGAAAATTCTGTTAGCCGGTTTGATTAATGTGGAGGCGGCAGTGCGTGTGGAAAAATTTCCACTTGATTATTTTCCTGTGGCCTATCCATTCGGGGGTGTTCAAACCGGTGTGTCGGGTGGGATACAATATCGCCAAGGTTGTGTGCCGTTTAGATAACGATGTCGCTTTTGCATCGTTGATTGGCGATGATCTGTTGGGGCGCGTGATTGAGGCACAACTGATTGTGGATCATATCCCTTATGCAGATATTGTACGAGAGTTGCCAGTAACTGCGCAATCGGCCGTTTTGTATGATGGGACCGGCCGTCGTCAGATTCACACCGATGAGTGATGAGCGATTACCGATGGCGTTAGAAGCGTGGGCGCAGGTTATGGCTCCGCGTTTTAGTTTATGGGATGGGTGGCACCCAAATCGCGCGGCTATGATGCCTTTTTAGGACGACTTGCTATAATTGAAAGGCTTATCAACCGCTAACGGAACTGATTTAGGAGGCCATATGAATTTTCGTGACACGTGGGCCACAAATGAAGCTGGTGAGAAATTTATTTTTACAGTAGAGATGCAACGCAATCTGCATGAGGCTGGGCTTCCTGTTGAGGTGGCATCTTTGAACAAAAAATCAACCGGAGCGGAGACTCCACAAGAACAAAAAACGGTGGCAGAGCCGGAACCTGCTTATGAAGCGGCCGCAGTGAAGAAAGATAAACCGGCCCGAGTTGTTTTTGATGAACCGACATCGATTCAGATTGATCCGGAGACCGGTAAGTATATCGGCCGTGTACGCTGGTTCGATGAAGCGAAAGATGGTGGGATGCTATATCGGGGTTCAGGAAAAGATGTTTTCTTCCATAAGACAGACATCATATGTGACCCGTCTGATCTAGCGGCTGGCGTATGGATATTATATGATGTGGAGAAGGTCGATCGAGGGCTTGAAGCCAGCGAAGTCGAGCTTTATTCCAAGTAATCATATTAATCAATTCCAGCATAGGAGTGAATTCATGGCAACCGAAACACATGGTGGCGTAACTTTTCAAGGTAATCCGTTGACGACGATCGGTGATAAACCGGCCGTTGGGGAGAAGGCCCCCGACTTTATGGTCAGTGGTAGTGACTTGCAACCGGTTAGCTTGGCTGATTCGGCCGGGAAAATTCGTTTGATTTCTGTCGTACCATCGTTAGATACCGGCATTTGTGATTTGCAGACGCGTCGGATGAACGAAGAAGCGGCGAACTTGGGGGATGATGTGGTGGTGCTGACTATTAGTGCCGAGCATCCATTCAACCAAAAACGGTGGTGTGGCGCGGCCGAAGTTGATCAAGTCGAAGTGCTTTCTGATCACATGAGCATGAGTTTTGGTGCGGCTTATGG
>WTJY01000112.1:3169-14564 GCA_011524645.1 Anaerolineales bacterium
TGTGTAGGTTGGGCGTAAGATATTTGAATCTTACGCCTTTTTTGTTTTAAAGAATTAGCTGAGGACGAGGCGTTTGAGCTCTTCGACTTTTGCTAGGTTGACATCGGGCATGACGATGGCGTCTTTGACTTTGGCTGTGCCGGGGACAAATTGGAGGCCCGCTAAGCTGATTGACACATCGCGGGAGCTGGTGACCATTTGCATTAAACGGAGGAAGCTATTGTCTGTCCAGTTGGTGTCAATGACCTTCGGTTTGCCGTTCATTTCGATGTTGTCAGAGAGATACCACGCATCTCGCTGGGGAACGGCGAAAATGAGCCGACTGTTTGTTAGGACCAGACGCCACTGCAGATAACGAAAGTTTTCGTATATGGCGAAGATGAGCCAAATCCCTAACAGCATGAAGGGGATAAACATATTCCAGATTCTCTCACGGAATAAGCCTATATCGATGTCGAAGATGGCGATGCCCATTGAGGCAGCGACAACGACTAAGATTACCGCCCACGGATAGTTGTGCAGAATGAAGGCGCTGAGGTTGCGATACCATGCTTGGTAGAGCACGATTTGAACTTCTTCGCCATCATTAAGTTCCTGATTGATATCTTGAGGCAGGAAAATATCGTGGACGTTGGTGGGTAGCAGGCGCAACCAAAGTTGCTCTGTAAGGTAGGCGGTATGATCAGCACGACTTTGGTAGTGCTGATGACCGCCTGTTTCCATGGTTTCAACTTCGCTCATGGGTTGGGTTACCGGATAGGTTTATTCACAACCCGAGCCATCCGCTTGAGGGATGACAAGTTCTTCACCTAAGTAGATAAAGCTATCTACACGGCCGTTGGCCACGCGAATTGAATCGACTGAGACGTCGTACTCGCGACATAAGCTGAGCAGTGTATCCCCTTCTTGTACGACATGAGTAACCGCATTGATGGAGTTGTCCGCCATGGTTGGGTCTGCCAAGATGGGGGATTCGCCATTGGTTTGAGGAATGGGGGTTGCGTTGATGACAGGAACTGCGGTGGGCGCAGGAACTGTCGCGAGTGTAGAGCCATCGCCGGTGATTGATTGGCTGAATAAGCCGGTACTGGTTCCGACAAATTGTTGCCATTCAATAGATGCTTGGGGGTTTTGCACACGATCATTGAACCAGACAGGGAGTAGATTA
The DNA here is from genome assembly GCA_011524645.1 of Anaerolineales bacterium. Classification (GTDB taxonomy): domain Bacteria; phylum Chloroflexota; class Anaerolineae; order Promineifilales; family Promineifilaceae; genus WTJY01. The sequence continues at coordinate 4,338 of WTJY01000112.1, forward strand.
TCGACTAACCAACCGACAGTTAGGGCGATAATAACGACACCCAAGAAGTAGCTGATGATTTTCCCAAGAGGTTGTGTTGCTAAATTTTGGCGGAAGATTAAATAGAATAGCCAGGTAATACCAACAGCCAATGGGATAAATGTAAAAAGAACGGTGAGGTTCATACTTCTTTGCCTCCGAATACAGATTGAATAGAGTCAGTTACGCACCTTAATTAAGGTAAGAAACGAGAACTAAGGTAAGAAACGAGCTGGGTCAACAAAGGTTTCGTTGACTTTATCATAGATTGTGTAATGAACATGGGGTCCGGTTGCGTTGCCGATGGCACCCATGATGCCAACCGCTTGTCCGCGTTCTACTTCGCCGTCGGAGACTAAATAAGACCGAGGGTGAAGCATGAGGACGACCCATTCTTCGTTTTCAATACGGATTGTGGTGTTGTACCATTGATCCGTATAGGTGGTTACATGCCCCTGCATAGGGGCTTGAATGACGGCCGAGCGATTATCGCTAGAAATATCGATCCCAGGAAGTGCATATTGACAGCCATGAACATCCTGAGTGAGTAGCGGCATTTCAAAAATCGGGTTTAATGCCGGCCGTAGATCGGGGTCACCCAAGAAATGGGGAGCCCCGATACATTTTTCATTGTTAAGTGTGCGCGTGGTGGGGAATCCCATTTGCGCATCATTGTCATAAATATTGTTGATAAATCGATAGTTGAGCCAATCATAGAGACGCGTACTCATATCAAGAAAGGCGATCGAAAAAATTTCCCCATTTGCTTCATCGAGGGCACCGGTGATGAGGCTTTGCATGGCGAGATGGGTGGGCCATGCGCCGGTTTGTTCCATTTGAACTGTGCCGAGGACGATATCGCTATAGATCATATTGCGATGATCGGCAGAATAGTTGTTCATCACATACGCGGATGTATCTGCATCATAGCGCTGGGACGCACCGACACCGGCATTGTAAGCGAAATAGCACCGCTTAATTATCTCTGCATCAATGGTGTAATATGTAATATCTGCGCATCTTTTTTTGAATTCTTCTGCGCCGATTCTTAATTGTTCTGCTACTTCTATCTTGGTGATAGGTCCTGGCTCAAAACACGGCCGTTCACCTGAGCGGACCAAGTCATACGCACCGATGATTCCGGTACAGAGATCTGGGTTGACCGCTTCCATACCGCTTTCTTTGAACCAAAGAACGAGCGGGACTTCACGAGGGATATCGACATCGCGAGCGATTTTGTCGGCCGTGGCCGCCCATTGGAGTGTTGTGGCTTGAATATGCTCGGGAAGGGTATATTGTTGTGCCATGTATGTTCGGCCGCCGGAGAGCAAGCCGAGAGCCATAAACACAAAAAGGATGGTGTCGATGAACCCGCTCAATAGGCCGGAGGCGAATTGATGGGGTGTTAAGCCGAGTTTTGGTAAGAGTTCATATCGAATCCAATCTTGGAGCCAATTAGGAAACAGCAGCTGGCTAAAATCTGAAAGCGACATAGGGGGGATTATAACTTTACTTAATGTTTTGCGTCAAGCTTTATGTCATGTAATTAAGGGGGAATTTGCCATCTTTTTAGTATATTTGTCAGAAAATGTTCTTTTGGTTGTAGAAATAGAGGGTAAATGATTCTTGCTGGTGAAATTATCGATTGATTTTGGTGGCAGATGAGGGGGATGATGGGATACGGTTTATAATAATACTGGCAATTGTTGTGACGCACAATGAGCGGGCGATTGATTGAAGCTCAAACCGATTGTGAGTGATTGGATAATTGAGGATGATGTTGTTTCGTTGTTTTAATTGGATGGGTTGGACGAGTAATTTAGTGGGCCGGTTGGCCTAGGATAGCATATTAGGAAAGCACATATGGATAAGCGAATTCAATTGGAAATGGGTGATATTACGCGGTTGCAGGTTGATGTGATTGTCAATGCGGCGAATCGGGCGTTGGGTGGCGGTGGTGGTGTTGATGGGGCGATTCATCGTGCGGCTGGGCCGGAATTGGTGAAGGTGAGTCGGCCGTTGGCGCCGTGTGAAGTGGGGGAGGCGAAAATTACGCCGGGATTTAATTTGTTGGCTCGGTATGTGGTGCATACAGTGGGGCCTGTTTGGTATGGTGGAGATCGTGGTGAAGCGGCCGCGTTGGCGGCTTGCTATGGTAATTCTTTGCAGTTGGCGGTTGATAATGGAGCGAAGACGATTGCGTTTCCGGCGATTAGTACGGGTGCGTTTGGGTATCCGGCGCTGGCAGCGGCCAAAGTTGCGTTGGAATCGATTCAGGCTTTTTTGGCGGGAGATAAGCAATTGGAGCGGGTTGTCTTGGTGAGCTTTGATCGAGCGATGCAGAAGAAGTATGAGTATTTGTTACGGGATGAGCGACCGTATGATACGACTTTGATTTTGTGTGATGTGCAAAAAGAGGTGGTAACGGCGTGGCAGGGTGCGTTTGAGGGGGTTGAGCGGGTGGAAATTGCGCATGGATCGATTTTCGATGTGGCATGTGATGCGTTGGTGAGTCCGGCGAATAGCTATGGTTTTATGGATGGGGGGCTTGATATGGCGATTAGTCGCTATTTTGGCTGGCATGTGCAGGATCGATTGCAAAAAATGATTCGGAGTAAGCATCATGGGGAGTTGTTGGTGGGGGCGGCTGAGATTGTGCCGACCGATCATGACGAGATTCCGTTTGTGATTTCGGCACCGACGATGCGTGTGCCGATGATTTTGTATCGGACGAGTGTGGCTGTTTATTTGGCGACACGAGCGGTGTTGTTGTTGGTTGAGCATGGGCGTTTGGCTAATGGTCGGCCGGTGAAGGATGTAGTGAAGCGGGTGGCTATTTCTGGGATGGGGACGGGGGTTGGGCATTTTCCGGCCGAGTTGTGTGCGCGGCAAATGAGGCAGGCGGTTGATGATGTGTTGCTTGGGGGGTATCGGTTTCCGCAGAATTGGCATGATGCGCAGACGCGGCATCAGCTTTTGTATGATGATAATACACGTGATTTGCAGTATCGGAAGTCTTGATGTGGCCTGTGGGTGAAACGGGTGGGGGAGGATAACCACAGACAAGAACGACCACAAGTGTGGGGATGTGGAAGCATAGAGCAGGTTAATCGTTGATACGAGTGACCACTGATAGATTGGTTGATATAAGTGTGAATGGGTGAAAAAGAGCTGGAGAGAGTTGATCTTTTCAACTCGATAAATATGGATACTTTTTGCTAAATTCCCTCTGAATTTCGAATAAATAGGGGTGTTAATGGGTTAATCTATATGTTATACTGTATCATGGTTGGGGACCTCTTGAGCCCAAACTTTATTATATAGTATTTTATAAAACCTTAAACATAAGGAGACTAAAATGGGTAATTTGATCCTTGCAATGGTCGTTGCTGGTGGCGTTGGTTACTGGCTTGGCAGTCGTTAAACTTGGTATCGGTGGCGGTTGATTACTGCTACTTGTGTAAGTTTGCATTGCTGTTCCCATCGCTATCTTCTTCAGGGGTGGGGTTTTTCGTAGAAAGGAGTGTTGAGCCAAGGGTTGAGTCTTTGTGCTAAATTCTCCATGTTAATTGCTTTAATCGTCTAGGCATTAAGAAGCCTGACTTTTAGTGTATTTATAAGTTCTAAGATTAAAAGGAGTATCTGAAATGAGCTTTATTATTTATGTATTGTTGGCTGGTGCGACCGGCTATTTAATCGGTGGTTGGGTCAAAGGACGTAGTGCTGATAGTGCTGTGGCCGAGACAAGTGCCGATGCCGCCTAAGGCGATTTTTTGATCGCATAGATAGCTAGACAACTGGGAGCTGATGTGGCGTATGCGCCTGTCAGCTCCTTCTCGCGTATTGTGTGGGATTTTGCATATGATTTGTCTAGTGGTTTGGTTCATTTAGGTAAGATGAGGATGATTGCACAACCATTCAGACAAATGGTTGGATGGAATGAAATTGACTGATGTTTTAACGGATATGCGGCGGCATTGCTAAAAATAGGTCAATTTATGGTGTGAGCAAATGTGTTGTGTAATTGATTTGATTGGGGGATGGGGCTTGGTGTCTTTTTTGTCTAAATATGAATGGTCTGTCGTCCAAATGATTTGGCTCCCATAAGGGGGCTATTTTGTTATTTGTAGGGTTTTACACAGCGTTGGTCGCGATTTCGCGATTGTTATAAGTGATGTAAATAGATTTAGTAAAGGAAAAATTTATTATGGAAATCTTTGACTCGTTGGAATCAAATGTACGCAGTTATATCCGATCTTTTCCCACTGTGTTTGATCGGGCAAAAGGGTCGATTATTTGTGACCAAAATGGGGATGAATATATTGATTTCTTAGCGGGCGCAGGTTCGTTAAATTATGGACACAATAACCGGATCGTCAGTGAGGCACTGATCTCTTATTTGCAACGGGATGGTATTGTCCACAGTTTAGACAAGGGAACGAAGGCGAAAGAGAATTTTTTGCGCGATTTTTCAGAGCTGATTTTGGCTCCGCGTGGCTATGATTATAAGATTCAGTTTACGGGACCAACTGGGACAAATGCGGTAGAAGCGGCCTTGAAATTGGCTCGTTTGGTGACCGGCCGTGAGAATGTGATCGCTTTTACCAATGGGTATCATGGGCTGACGATGGGGGCTTTGGCCACGACGGGGAATGCTCATTATCATCGGGGGTTGAGTGGAACGCGAAATGGGGTTACCCGTATGCCGTTTGATGGCTATTTGGGTGAAGGTGTGAACACGGCCGATTATCTGGAGAAAGTGTTGGATGATAGTGGGAGCGGGGTTGATTTACCGGCCGCGATTTTGCTAGAAACGGTGCAAGGCGAAGGGGGAATCAATGTGGCTCGGGATAGTTGGTTGCAACAGATCGCCGCTATTTGTGAGAAGCGGGAAATTCTGCTTATTGTCGATGATATTCAAGTGGGGAACGGCCGGACGGGGCAGTTCTTTAGCTTTGAAAATGCGGGGATCCGGCCGGATATTGTTTGTATTTCGAAGTCGATCGGGAGCGGGCTGCCGATGTCGATCTTGTTGCTGAACCCTGAAGTAGATCAGTGGCAACCGGGGCAACATACGGGAACATTTCGGGGGAACAATTTGGGATTTGTAGCGGCTTCGGCTATCTTGCGGGCGTATTGGAGCGATGATATGTTGACCCAAGATGTGTTGCGTAAGGGCGCGATTATTGAAGAGCATTTGCAGGATTGGGCGGTTGAATATCCACAGTTGGATTTGGGTGTACGTGGCCGTGGTTTTGTATGGGGGATTGAAGTGCCTGATAATGGTTTGGCTGGCCAAGTTTCCCGCTTTTCATTTGAGAACAATCTGATCATAGAGACATGTGGTAGCACTGGGAGCGTGGTGAAATTATTGCCGCCGTTGACGATTGAGGATGATGTGTTGGCGCGTGGGTTGCAGACTTTGGGTAATAGTTTTGCTCGGGTGGCGACGATGTAGGTTTAAGCGACCTGTACCTTATTTAGTGTAGACGTCAAACGGCCGTTTTTCGTATTGGTACGAAAGGCGGCCGTTTTGTATTACACTATTTGTGCTGACGCTTGATCGGGCATTGGTAGATTGGATCATGTTAAAGATTGAATTAAATGGGGGACGTTGATATGGCGAAGAATGTTTTGTTCATTATGTGTGATCAGTTGCGGTGGGATTATCTATCTTGTTATGGGCATCCGACTTTAGAAACACCGCATGTTGATTGGCTGGCATCGCAGGGGGTGCGGTTTGATCGGGCGTATGTGCAGTCACCACTTTGTGGGCCGTCGCGCTATTCGTTTTTAACCGGCCGTTATGCGTCTTCTCATGGGTCGATGACCAATGATGATCGGCCACGGCCGGGCGAAATTCATATGGGGCACTATTTGCAGGCGTTGAAGGTACGTACGGCTGTGGTTGGCAAGCTGGCGGTACGGCCGAATCTGGCGGCATTGGATCGCTTGGGGATTGATTTTCAATCTAAAATCGGCCGGTCATTGAGCACTGGTGGGGTTGAACCGTTTTGGCATGATGATGGGCTTAATCCGGATGAAATTGTGGCCTTTAAAGGGGGCTTGGCTTACAACGATTATTTGCGTGAGCAGGGGTATGACACAGAAAATCCGTGGGATCGGAATGCGAATAGCGCGGTTGATGATGAGGGAAATTATTTATCGGGGACGCTGATGCGGTATGCGAGATTGCCCGCGAATATCAAAGAAGAACATTCAGAAACGGCATATACGGCCGATCAAGCGATTCGATTTATGACGGAGGCGCAGGGTGACCGGCCGTGGTGTTTGCATATGAGCTTTATCAAGCCACACTGGCCGTATGTGGCTCCGGCCCCATATAACAATATGTATGGTCCCGATGACTTAATCCCTGTAGTACAAGACCCGGCCGAGCTAGAAAACACGCATCCGGTACTTGGAGCGTTTATGGCGGAAGAGTATAGCCAGAATTGGCGGCGACAAGAGGTGCGAGAGACGGTTATTCCGACTTATATGGGATTGGTTAAGCAGATTGACGATCATTTGGGGCGTGTGCTGGCGTTTATGCGGGAAAATAGACTAATGGATGATACGTTGATCGTGTTTACGAGCGATCATGGGGATTATTTGGGAGATCATTATTTGGGGGAGAAATATCTGTTTCATGAACCTTCGGTACGGATGCCATTGATTGTGGTGGATCCATCGCCGGAAGCGGATCAAACACGTGGTACGGTGAGTGAGAAACTGGTTGAATCGATTGATTTGTTGCCGACATTTCTTGATTTTGTGGGCGGAAAGATTCCGGTTGAACGGATTGAAGGGAGATCGCTGCTCCCACTGTTGCGTGGTGAAGAGGTGACGGGTTGGCGGAATGAGGCGATTAGTGAAATCGATTATAGTGATCATGATGTGCGCCGGACGCTGAATCAGCCGGTGTATGATTGTCGGGCGTATATGGTGCGGACGGAGCGGTGGAAATATATTTTGTATGAGGGGTATCGGCCGCAGTTGTTTGATATGAAAAACGACCCGTTTGAGGTAAATGATTTGGGTGAGACGGCCGATTGTGAAGCGGTCCGTCGAGAGATGCATGAACGTTTGTTTCGCTGGATGCGCCGGAGAAAAGTGCGTACGGAAACGGTGTATGAAGATATTTTGCCGATGGGGAATGAGGCGAATGAAGCGATTGGGGTGGTGATTGGGAGATGGTAGGAGCAAGAAAGAGGAAAGATAATGAGAAAATTACCATTGATTGGCATTACGACATATCACCGTGATGCGCGGGGCTATATTCAATTGCCGGGAGCGTATGCGGATGTGATCGATCATTGTCAGCGGCCGGATCAACCTTATGGCTCGATTCCGCATGAGGTTTCGGTTAAAGAGGCGTCAGGATTGGCGCAAATTATGGGGTCCGAATCGGTTGTGCCCGCTTCGTGACCTCATCAATCGGTGGACCGCGTGGGAGCTGGTTTAGAAGTGGTCGCGACTGCGCCGGATGGTATCATTGAGACGTTGGCGGTTGTTGACCGGCCGTCGGTGATGGCGGTGCAATGGTACTCAGAACGAACGGCCACAGATGACGACGCACAACAAAAATTGGTGGAGCAAGCACGCAAAAAGATGGAACAAAAAAGAAATTGAGGATATTGATATGTCAACAGAATTGCTTGCGCCCGTATGGACGCACCTGACGCAAGTTCAGCCGGAACGGGCTGAAGGGATTTATATTTATGGGCAAGATGGCCAGCGGTATACCGATTTTACCTGTGGGATCGGGGTGACCAATACGGGGCATTGTCATCCGAAAGTGGTGGCGGCCGTGCAAGAACAAGCGGCCAACATGATTTTTAGCCAGATGAATATTGTGATTTCACCGGCTACGATTTTATTGGCTGAAAAGCTTAACGCGGTGACACCACCGGCGATTGATCGCTTTTTCTTTTCGAATAGTGGGGCGGAAGCGGTTGAAGCATCGGTGAAGTTGGCGCGTCAAGCGACCGGCCGGAAAAATATTATTGTGATGCAGGGGAGCTTCCACGGCCGGACCCATCAAACGATGGCGATGACCACATCGAAATATATTTATCGGAAAGATTATCAACCACTACCAGGGGGCGTTTTTGTTACACCGTTCCCTTACGCTTACTTTTATGGTTGGGATGAAGAAGTAACGGTTGAATTTTGCTTGAAGCAACTCGATTTGTTGTTGCACAGTCAAACTTCCCCTTCTGAAACGGCCGCGATTGTGGTTGAGCCGGTTTTGGGTGAAGGGGGGTATGTGCCTGCGCCAGATGGCTTCTTGCAAGAGCTGCGCAAAATCTGTGATGAACATGGGATTTTGTTGATCCTAGACGAAGTGCAAAGTGGTTTCGGCCGGACCGGTAAAATGTTTGCTTATGAGTATGCGGGGATTGAACCGGATATCATCATTATGGCGAAAGGGTTGGGTAGCGGTTTGCCGATTTCGGGGATCGCTTCGCGGGCTGACTTGATGAACAAATGGACCCCGGGGACCCACGGCGGGACTTATGGGGGGGGGAGTGCGATTGCGGCGGCCGGTGCGGCGGCCACGATTGACGTGTTGCAAGATGAAGGGCTGATCGAAAATGCGGCCGTGATGGGAGATTATTTGCTGGGCCGATTGAATGAACTCAGTGTTAAATACCCTGTGTTGGGGGATGTGCGCGGCCGTGGTTTAATGATCGGGGTTGAGTTTACAGATCGTGAAGGGAATCCGGCGGCCGATGTGGCGAAGAAGGTTTTGGGCCACTGTTTGGAGAACAACCTGCTGTTGTTGATTTGCGGTAGCTACCAGAATGTGATGCGGTGGATTCCGCCGTTGTTGGTCACGAAAGAGCAACTTGACGAGGCGTTGGCTATTTTTGCGGCCGGTTTGGCTGCGGCTGAGTAAAGGTTCTGCGAGTAATCGCCGTCGTTTGTCCATCTGTTCCAACAAATGTGATGCTAATATTTGCGGATGTGCCATTGGTAGGATGAATCGTAGGGGGGGATAGGCGGGGACATAAAACCGGGCCAAAATAACCCTCCTTTCTCACCCAGATCGCGAACGGTGTCCGATAACCCGATCTACCGCCGCTTTGGGCGAGACAGCGCGGTAGATAACCCCCTACGGATGCCAAAAAAAATTTCCCGCGCTATCCCGCTCCTACGAGATTTTGGTTAACGTCGAAGCTGTTCTAGGATGGTGGGGTCTTTGATTTTGTTGTCACGGGCGAGGAGGACGACTTTTGCGAGGATTTCGGCCGTTTTGGGGTCGTTGTCGGCGAAGGGGAGGAAGAGACGGCCGCGATGTTGGGCGTGGATGGGAACGATACAGACGTAGTTGCCCGGCCGTTGGTGGACGACACCGCTGGCGAGGTGGATTGCGTAGTTGCTGATGGTGCCATCGATGAGGACGCGGTTGTTGTTGACCAAGACGTTGTCGAGTTTGAGGAGGGCGGCCGTTTCGCGGACGAGGCTGGCGCGCATGTCTTGGGTGGATGTGCTCGATTCTGGATCGAAGCCCCCTTGGTGGGCGACACTGACGACAAGGTCAAGGTCGCGCATGACTTCGCTAAAAATGAGTGGGGGGATATCTTCGAGCGGAATCGCTTTCCATTCGTCTCGTTTGGTGAAGTAGACGGAATCAACCGTTATCCCTTCGATTTCTAGAGGGGTTCCCCAACCGTTATCAGAGCTGACACGTGCGGTGAGCCCTGCACGATGAAAGGTGCGCTGAATTCCCGCTTCTTCATAGTTGCTAATCCAACCGCGCTGGCCGAATAGGGCCATGGCTTGTCGAGGGTGGACTTGCTGTCCTGCATAACGGAGCGAGTGGGTACCCGCTTCTTTTTCGGCTGGGGTGATGATATAGAGTTCGCGGAACGCTTGCTTGAACGGCTGGATAAATTGCTGAGTGAAGCAGTGCTTTTGCCACAGATGCCATTGATCTGCTTGATAGAGATCGAAGGGGTGGGCGATGCGGAGTTGATCTGATGGGAGTAGTTGAATCTCATTGTGATCGATGTTGATAAGTTGACCAGTGGTGGTGAGTTGACCGAGTTCCTGATCCTTGGTCGCGAAAATGAGGCTGGTGATCATCGGTCGGAGAACTGGATGCTGGCTGAGGTCGAGTAGCTCTTGCCATGTGAAATGATCACCGCTAACTGGGGGCTGGCGCGAAAAATAGCGGTGTATCAAGAAACCGGCAAAAGCATA
>WTJY01000176.1 GCA_011524645.1 Anaerolineales bacterium
TCTGGAGAAAAAGATCATGCAATCTAACGGACATAGCAACGGACACAAAAACGGATACACCAACGGCTCAAACGGCCATAGCGACCCCATGGAACTCGACTGGGCCACCAACCCACGTTGGGCCGGTATCAGCCGCCCTTATTCAGCGGCCGATGTACGCAAACTACGCGGTAGCTTTCAAATAGAATACACCGTTGCCCGCATGGGGGCCGAACGACTTTGGCAGCTTATGGAAATGGAACCTTTCGTCCGCTCACTCGGTGCGCTTAGCGGCGGCCAAGCGGTGCAAATGGTTCAAGCAGGGCTACAGGCGATCTATCTCAGCGGCTGGCAAGTAGCGGCCGATGGCAATACCGTGGGCAATGTTTACCCCGACCAAAGCATTTATCCGGCCGACAGTGCCCCCAAATTAGCCAAACGGATCAACAACGCCTTACAGCGTGCCGACCAAATCGCCCACATGAACGGCGACGACAGCATCTACTGGATGGCCCCCATCTTTGCCGATGCAGAAGCCGGTTTTGGTGGCAATCTAAACGCCTTTGAACTCATGAAAGCGATGATCGAAGGAGGGGCGGCGGCCGTTCACTTCGAAGACCAGCTTTCGTCCGCTAAAAAATGTGGCCACATGGGGGGCAAAGTGGTCGTTCCCGTTCAAGAAGCGATCAACAAACTTGTTTCCGCCCGTCTCGCGGCCGATGTTCTCGGTGTGCCATCAATCGTTGTCGCCCGTACAGACGCAGAATCAGGCAAGCTACTCTCTAGCGACATCGACCCTCGCGACCATCCATTTATCTCAAGCGATGATCGCACCTCAGAAGGGTTCTACCGTGTCACCAATGGTCTCGAATATGGCATCATGCGCGCCCTTGAATATGCTCCCTACGCCGATCTAATTTGGCTCGAAACCAGCACCCCTGACTTAGAACAAGCCCGCCAATTCGCCGAAGCGGTCCACGCCAAATTCCCCAGCAAAAAATTGGCGTACAACTGCTCACCCTCATTCAACTGGCGTCTCAACATCGACGTAGACACCATCGAAACCTTCCAAGAAGAGTTAGGCAAAATGGGATACCGTTTCCAATTCGTAACCCTCGCCGGTTTCCACAACCTCAACTTGGGCATGTTTGAACTCGCTAGCGGCTACGCCAAACGGGGCATGGGTGCTTATTCAGAAATGCAAGAACGTGAATTCGCCCTCCAAGACAGCGGCTTCAAAGCGATCAAGCATCAAAGCTTCGTCGGTGCAGGCTACTTCGATCAAGTACAACAAACCATCATGGCTGGACAAGCCTCAACCACCGCTATGGAAGGCTCTACCGAAGAAGCCCAATTCGAACCCACCCATTAAATTTAAGCCACCAATCCAATCGTAGGGGCCCGTGAGTAGCGGCGCGAACCCTATTCTCGGGCCTAGGCCAGCTACGGGTCGGCCGGATGACGGTTCAATCATGAGCCACGATTCGTTTCATCATCCGCATCCGGCCGACCCCTACGGTTGGTGAAACGGCAAGGAATCGATTTTACGCCCTCCCAGTCCTACACCCAACTCCCCCCTCATCCTATGGTTCGCTCATCCATAACGATTATTCACGCACCTACCCATTCCGATTCGCCACAAACGTCAAACTTCCCTCATTCACATACAGCGCGGTCAAGGTCACCGATCCCGGTAGCTGGCTAAACGCCCCATTCAGAGTCGCATTCAAGGTCGTCTCTACCATCCCCACCATAAATTGCGGAATTGTTTGCCCGCCCAGATCGGCCGACACGAGCGAAAGCTGCATGACCCCATCCACAACATAGGGTTGCATCACCAGGCGCAAATCCCCTTCAATCGGTGAAGTCACACGGCTGGTGTAAATAATCACCCCTTCCGTAAATCGCACCTGCGTATTTTGCATCGTCACCGTTTGCCCGTTTTCCAGTGTCTCAGTACCAGAGCTACGCATTTGTAGCACCAAATTAACTTCTGTCTCGGTAAATGTGGCGTTGATATTCCCATTTTCATCCGGCCGTAAAGAAGCCACTTTTTGACGCAAATAGTTCGCATCGATTCCGGCCGCTTGTAGGGTCGCCCGTGCGGCCGCGCTATTTTCTTGCGCCTCCACAGCGGCCGTAGCCAACTGCTCTAACCCAGCTTCAAGCGTGGGGGCCGCTTCAGTCGCAAAAGTCGAAGCTTGTGTTTGCAATGCGACAATAGTCGGCGCGGTTCGGGTCGCCAGCTCACTCGCATTTTGTGCGGCCGCCTGCAAGGTCGGGGCCACATTAGTCGCCAAAGCACTTGCCTGCTCACCCAACGCCTGCGCGGTGGCTAATCCACCTTCTACCTGTTCACGGGACGGCAAACTACTCGTATCGATCGAACAAGCGATAATTCCCAAAAATAGGGTTAAAAAACCTAGCAAAGTTGTGACTTGTTTCATAATTTCTCCAGATAAAATCGTTATAATCATTCTAGCGAAGCTTGTCCCGATACGACGTAAATTATTCGTGGGTTCGGGGCAAACTTAGATAAACATTCATTTTTCTACTCAGTAAACATCATTTACAGCATACTTCACACGATATGAAACAAAAACGGAACATTACCCCGATCATCCTGATCACCATCATCTTGGTTCTAGGCGGTCTTAGTGCTTACTTATTTAATGAACAAAGCTCATTTCAAGCAGAAATCGACACACAACAAACGGCCGAAGCCGATTTACGTGCCACGCTCGTACAGGTTTTCGAGCAACAGCGAGCGCAAAACGAAAACATCGAGGCGGCCGTCAGTACCCGAGAAAGCGAAATCGCCCAATTGCAAGCGGCACAAGCGGCACTAGAACCGATCGCCACGGCCGCTGCAGCACAAGCTGATCTGCCAACACCAACGCCACAACCGGTGACAGACGTCGACCAAGATGCCCCGCCTCAAGTGCGAATCATCTTGCGTGATCGTGAAAATGTCCGACCGGCCGGAGAAGCGATCGATATTATCGTTTCTGCCGCCCACCCGATCGGGATCGCGGCCGTGAATGTCACGGTCAATGGGGAAACCTTGCTAGTCGAATCCCCGTTCGATCCTCGCATGAGCATTTCAACCGTCCGCTGGACCCCTTTAGAAGCGGGTGAATATACGATTGCGGCCGCCGCCACAACAATTCGCGGCCGTACGGCCGATCCGGTCAGCATCGATCTCTTCGTCCTTGACGAGAGTGACCCACAAGCGGTCAATGAATCGATCTTGCGTCGCATCGAAGCGCAAGTCGAAGAGCTACGCGGCCGCACCGCTCAAAGCGATGTCACCACCAACTTTATTACCCGCGCCGAACTGCGAGAAAACATCGAAACCGATTTATTGGCCGATTACACACCGGCCGATGCCGATATCGATGTCTGGGTGTTAAGCATGTTCGATTTTATTCCGGCCGATTACCCGCTCTATGAATCACTTGTAGAAACCTATACCGATGCGATCGCCGGTTACTACGACCCAGAACAAGATGCCATGTATGTCCTCGATGAAGATGGCGAGTTAGATCAAGAAGAGAAGCTCACCCATGCCCATGAGTATATGCATGCCCTGCAAGACCAATTTCACGACCTCTCTCGTCTAACCGCGCCGGGCCTCACCCGAGATCAACGTTTGGCACTGCGCTCGCTGGGTGAAGGAGAAGCGGAGCTACTCGAATTCCTCTTTGAAACGAGAGGCTATCTCACCGGTGAACAAGCGGCCGATAGCGACCCGGTCGCCCCCACGCCGGTCAGTGAAAACACACCCAGCTTCCTGCTCAGCGATTTCTCCTTTCCATACGTCCAAGGGTTCTCTTTCGTCTCATATTTCTATAACCAAGGGCAGTTTTCGGCCGTCAATGACCTCTGGGCCAATGAACCGGTTTCCACAGAGCAAATTCTCCACCCAGAGCGCTATGCCAACGGGGACCAGCCCCAACCGGTCACTTTACCCGATCTCTTACCCGTACTCGAAGATAGCTGGTTCTTAGTCGAAGAAGGGCGTTTCGGAGAATTTTATCTACGTGAATATCTGCAACAGTGGCTCGAAACCCAAGATGAGATCGACACGGCCGCAACCGGCTGGGGCGGGGATCGCTATGCGGTTTATCGTGCAGACGAAGATGGAGAGCAGGTGCTTACCTATAAACTGGTCTGGGATACACCGGCCGATCAAAAAGAGTTTGAATCAGCCTATGAAAGCTGGGCCAACGCCCGTATGGGCACTAGCGGCCGCTCACAAGTCGAAAATGGCACATGCTGGACACTGACGACAGACACCATCTGTTTGTATTCACAACCAGATCAATTTTCGCTCATCATTCGCGCAGAAACGGCCGAGCGCGCCACCACAATCGCACCAGTATTGTGGAACTAGTACCAACTCCATTGATTTAAGACAACAGATTCGTTGATTCGTTGATTACAGCTTGCGAAAAAAAAAAATCGATTATGATGACTTCAATCAACAAAAAAGGAGGTCATACCATGAAAGTCAAAACTTCAACCAAATCTGGCTCACGCTGGTCTTTCCAAGGGCGCTAGCAAATTGCCCCAACAAACCAGCAAAGCTAATGCATAGCTTTACATTCCCAAACATCTTACACTTATACGAAGGTCATACAATGAAAGTTACTTTAGTTTCCGCTGAAATTATTCGCCGACAGACGCCTTTTGCCTTCTGTGAGCCTCTACACCCTTGGGCAGATGATCAGTTTTCGACGCTTTTGGCCGTA
>WTJY01000285.1 GCA_011524645.1 Anaerolineales bacterium
CTGCTACATGTGTTGGGGAAAAATTGACGGCGATAAAGTGATCTGCTATACTCTTCGCGTAAGTTTTACCTGCTCGACCCCCAGCACCAAAACTAAGAATAAATTTTCATAGCCTGTTGCAATATAACTTTTATTGCACAAAACAAAAATCAAAGCGCCAAAATGCTTTTACTTGTAGAGAGCTTCACACCTTTTCACAAATCTTTCTTATTTTTTCCCATTAACTCACATTAGATTTAATAGCGTCACACAAACCCGTGAGGTTTCATCACAAAACTAATATTGACAATAGCTTTTAGCAAACCGCTACTCGCTTGATGTTTGTATGATGGTAATTTTTTTATGACAACTGATACCAATACAATAGATTATATAACTCTTGAAAAAACAAAACTGAGTGAACTACGCGCCTTGGCCCGTGAAATGTCGGTAACCGGCTTTAGCACGATGAAGAAACAGCGTTTGGTTTATGAAATTATGCGGGCCCATGCACGCACACGCAATCTCGAATTTCGCGGTGGTATCCTCGAAATCGTGACCGAAGAGAAACAACCACTGGGCTTTTTGCGCTCTGGGACAAACTATTCGCAGGGAGAAATGGACATCTATGTGTCTAATTCCCAAATCCGTCGTTTAGGTTTGCGCAATGGGGACATGGTTGTTGGGCAAGTACGTGACCCGAAAGAAAATGAAAAATTCCATAGCTTGATTCGCGTTGAATCAGTTAATGGTTTTGATCCGGAATTGGCTAAAAAACGGCCGTATTTCGAAAGCCGCACCCCGATTTTTCCCGATAACAAAATTAAATTAGAAACCACCCCGAATATTATTTCGACCCGTTTGATCGACCTTGTGGCTCCGATCGGCCGTGGGCAACGTGGTTTGATTGTGTCTCCTCCTAAAGCGGGTAAAACCTCGGTTTTGAAAGATATCGCTAACGGGATTTCACAAAATTATCCTGAAATTCAATTGATCATCGCCTTGATCGGGGAACGGCCGGAAGAGGTCACCGACATGGACCGTTCAGTTGAAGGGGAAGTGGTGAGCTCGACCTTTGACGAGCCGGTTAAAAACCACTGTCGCGTGGCGGAAATGGCTTTGGAACGGGCGAAACGCCTTGTTGAGTTCGGGCATGATGTGGTTATCTTGCTTGACTCGATTACCCGCTTGGCTCGTGCTTATAACTTGACTTTGCCACCTAGCGGCCGGACGCTTTCCGGTGGTTTGGATCCGACAGCACTCTATCCACCCAAACGATTTTTTGGTGCGGCCCGTAACCTTGAAGAAGGGGGCAGCTTGACCATTATCGGAACCTGTTTGGTCGATACCGGTAGCCGTATGGACGACGTTATTTACGAAGAGTTCAAGGGGACCGGTAACATGGAATTGATGCTTAGTCGCCGGATGCAAGAACGCCGTATCTTCCCTGCGTTTGACATTGAACGCTCAAGTACACGCCGTGAAGAGCTCTTGCTTTCTGGTGACGAATTGGCGCGTGTTTATACGATGCGCCGTATGTTGGGCCATTTGATCGACACTCCAGGGTATGACTTGGCGAGTGCGACAGAAGCGATGGTACAACGTTTGCGTAATACCAATGATAACTATGAATTCTTGGAAGAGTTGACGAAGACGATGTAGTTAACTCGGTGTCGCTGTTGGCGGCGAGAGAATAAAGAAGGGTTTTTCCGCTTGATTATGAGCGGAAAAACCCTTTTTTGTTTGGCTAAAATGCTAAGCTTCGTTCTTCTGAGCGATTGGTAGATCGCGAGTACGAAGTTTAGGAATGAAAGCTAAATAATTGTCGTATCTGAATTGTCACCGCCTACGGTGGCTCGTAAAGTTGTTTGTTAGGTGTTTTCGGTGGCATTGTCACCGAAAACACCTAATTTAAGGATGGCTTGCTCGGCCTACGGCCGAGCAAGCCATTAGACAACTTCTTATTTCCGCTTAGAGCGCATCGCTTTTTTCTTTTTTACCGTTTCGTCTGCAATCAGTTTTTGATACTCCTGTGAGTTCGCACTATAGAGAGCGATTTTGCCTTCACAATTGCTATGAATGCCCCAGCCGTATCTCTTTGTTAGTGGAGATGCGCGAAAGCACGGCCGTCCTTTGGCAAAGTAGATCCCCCTTTGTTCTTCTCGTTCTGACTCTGGGATATTGTTGCGTATGGCAAAAACGGTGAACAGCACATCATCCGACGTGTATTTATACGGTTGATCGTGAAGCATCTCGAATTGTAGTCGAGCAACGGATGGCGTTCCTTTTGTTGTCGGCGGGATTTGGCCGATTTGGGCACGGCTGTCTTCTGCGATTTCGATTAATGTGTTGAAATAGTTGGTTGAATGCATGTTTTCTCGCTGGGGTTTGTTTTTAGAATGTATATTCTATTTTATCATCGGTTTTTGAGATGGAAAAACACTCTTGAAACCTCCTGACAGTACGGTGTCAGGAGCCCTTGTTTACACTAAGCCTAAGTTCTGAGCGTGCTCAATACGCTTTATCGGAAATAAAGCGATAGAGACCAAAGATAGGGATAGGGAGGAACCTTTGCCGAGGCGATTTCCCAATCCCTATCTTCTATCACGATCTAAATAATTGACATAAAATTATTTCCGATAAAGTCTAATAAACAAACTGTCATTACAAAAAATGGAGATTTCAAAATGCGTTATTCAAACAACTTTCTAGGCTTAATTTGTGACGATGTACCCGCTTCAACCCGTTATTACACCGAAGTGCTGGGGTTTGAAGTCAATCAAGAGGCGAGTATTCCGGGCTATTATTCCCAATTTGTGACCAAAGATGGGGCGATGTTCGCTTTGGTCGGTGGATTTGGCATTGAACAAGAGCTGGATCAGAAATTTGATACGGCACTCGAAGTGGAAGATGTTGATGCGGTTTTTGTAGAATGGCAAGAAAAGGGGGTTGAGCTGGTGACTCCGGTAATTGAAATGCCCTTCGGCCGGACTTTTTTGGCCCGTACGCCAGATAATCATGTGTTGCGGGTGTTGCAACCGGCGATGTAGCTTTTTCGGCTCAACTTTTATGCTTCTCTACGATTTGTTGCCCCATTTGTAGCATCTTTTCGCGCAGATGGGGCGGTTTGATTATTTCAACTTGGCCTCCCCAGCCGAGCAGCCAAGCGGCGATGACGTTCCAAGATGGGACGCGGTAGGTCATAATGACTCCATTGCCCTGATCGGTTGGTGTTTCTTCGGCGACAAACGACATATGTTGTCGCTCGCGCACCCAACGGACCACATCGGAATCAAAGCGAACGATGATGTCGAACTCTTTTTCTGTGCCTGAGATACGGGTTCGGCTGATCTTCTTTGGCTCAAATGATTTGTCTAAGACCTGATAGCGATCGATGCGAGCGAGATTGAAGTTGCGTACATCTTCGCGCAGGCGGCAATAGCCGGTTAGGAGCCAGATATGATTAATCATGGCGAGCTCGATCGGCTCGACAATGCGTCGGGTTTGGGTGTTGCTCGCTAGGCTGTGATAGGTGAGATCGAGCAGTTTATGGTCATAAATCGCCTGCTGGATCGTTAATAGCTTGCGATCATCAAAATCGATTTGGGGTTGGGGCATTGCGTAAAAGCGAAGCACGGCCGTCAGTGCTTCGACTTCTCGTTTTTGCCGTTGGGGCAAGATCGCTTGGATTTTGTCACGGGCACTGCCGGCCGATTTGCGGGTCACTCCATCGGCCGCAAATCCCATAAACATCGATAATGACAACGCCAAAGCACGTGCTTCTTCGGGAGAAAAAGTGACCGGTGGCAAATAATAGCCGTCCATTAGGCGATACCCTTCACCGGCAACACCATAGATCGGGACACCAACCTCACAGAGGGCATCGATGTCACGATAGACGGTGCGTTCAGAGATTTCGAAGTGGGTGGCGAGGTCTTGGGCACGGATTAGGTCGCGGCTTTGGAACATCACTAAGTAAGCGAGTAGACGATCAACGCGGGTCATGTGGTGAATTTTCCTTTATGATATTTTTTTTGTATCGGTTTTGTGGTTATGTGGGGCGTTAAAAGAATCGTCGGCCGAACGGAGAGACCCCTTCGGGAATTTCTTTGTAGGGGCGGTCGTCATGATCAATTTCGATATTAAGACGTTCGGCGAGGATGTTTAAGAGTTGGGCGTTGTAGGTGAAGTTGGGGCCGATGAAACGGCCGGTGCGGCCGTCTTTGAGTTCGAGTACGATCCATTCAATCACGAGAGGTGCTGTGGGAGCACCTCTTTTCCGCTTGAGTTTTTCTTTCTTGGTGGCGACACCGGCGATGTCTGCTAAGGCCCATGTTTGCACGCGCCAAAAGCCGTAATAGAAAAGACGGCCGGCGGTGATTTTGATACGGGGATTGAGGAAGTAGCGGAACATGAAACGGCCGATGATGCAAAGAACGATTGAGAAAACAAGCATTGCGTATTCATCTGACGTGGCGTGGGGGAGTCGGAAGAGGGTGTTGATGAGCATGATGGCACCAAAGAGGGTGACAAGGGTCGCGAGGCCGATTTTGATAGATTTGGAGCCGGAATCCCAAAAAAAGACGTTGTCAGAGCTCTTGTTTTTTGTGGTTTCTTTTTCTTTTAATTTTTTCATTGTGAAATGAATCGGTTTTTTTCGGTGTGTTGGAATAAGTTGGTATTTTGTGGGGCGAAGCTATGCTATTTTCGGCGTGTTTTGGGGATTCGGCAAGGTGATCATTTTGGGGCG
>WTJY01000420.1 GCA_011524645.1 Anaerolineales bacterium
CTATCTAATCGCCAACAGTGGTGATGAGATGGAACCGATTGCGCGCGCAATCGGTCTAGGCCCGACCAACACGCCCGGTCCCACGCTTACCCCTTTCTCAACCGTTATCCCGAGCGCGACCCAAACACCGGCTAATAACGAAGTCAATGACCTAATCCAAGCCGGAATCGACCTTTATGATGCGGGTGATTACGAAGCATCGCTTGATCTTTTTATTCAAGCACTCGAAATCGATCCCAGCTCCGCTTGGGCCTACAACAACCGTGGCCTCAGCTATTATGAGCTTGAGCAATATACTCAAGCGATCAACAGTTTCGACAAAGCGATTGAGCTATCTGACAACTACCCATGGGCCTATAACAATCGCGGCCGTGTCTATCACGCGCTAGAAAAGTATGACCAAGCGATCGCCGACTTTACCTTCGCTATCGAAGACCTCAACCTAGATGATCCGTCCCCCTATATCAATCGTGGCTGGAGCTACTACAATATCGATGAATACAATCAAGCGATTGAAGATTACTCGGCCGCGCTCGCCCTCAATCCCGACAGCTTACGCGCCACAAACAATCGCGGACTCGCCTATTTTGAACTCAAACAATATGGTTCGGCCGAAATAGATTTTCGTCGCGCCATCGAGCTATCCCCCACATGGGCATGGCCCCACAACAATTTGGGAGATGTGTACTACAACCAAGATTTAAATGTAGCTGCTCAAGAGTATTATCAAGATGCGGTCGATCTAGACCCAGACAATTCCCATATGCGTATCGATTTAGGCACATCACTATACGCCCAAGATCTTTATGAAGCATCGATTGTGCAATACACAGCCGCTATCGAAATCGACCCACGGTCGGCCGTAGCCTATTATGATCGCGGACTCGCTTATCACGAGTTAGAGCGATACGAAGATGCTTTGGCTGACTATCAAGCGGCCGTCGATATCCGCCCCAATTATGAAGTCGCCTATAACGCCCGTGGTGACAGCTACTACGCCTTAGACTTATATGATGACGCGATTGCCGCCTATTCAGATGCCATTCGCGTCAGCCCCGACACCCCACCTGCATCGACCTATGTTGAGCGGGGAAGAACCTATTATCTCAATGACCAACTCGAAGAAGCTCTGGTTGATCTAAATGAAGCACTATCGATTAACCATGAATACCCGTGGGCGCTCAACAATCGCGGGCTTGTTTTCCACGATTTAGGCCAATACGAACAAGCCCTAAACGACTTTAACGAAGCGATCGAACTCAGTCCCGATTACTATATCGTTTACAACAATCGTGGCCTGACCTATGTCGAGCTAGAAGAATATACGGCCGCTATCGCTGACTACGATGTCAACATCAATGAAGATGGCACATATACCAGTGCCTACCGCAATCGGGCAATCGCGCACGCGTTACAAAACAATTACGATCTCTTTGAAGCGGATATGACGGCCGCCATCACCAGCGATCCAGACAACAGCAGTTATCTAAACACCTTCGCTTGGTACGGTTCGTTACTTGGTCAAGCGGAAAGTCTGCTTGAATATGCGGAACAAGCGGTCATTTTAAGCGAAAAAGCACCTAGCTATGTCGATACACGCGGTCTAGCCCGCGCCTTAACCGGAGATACCGTCGGTGCAATCGCCGATTTTCGCTTCTTCGCGACCCAACAGCGGCTCGGCGATCCCGCAGATCCAGAAGCACAACAGCGGGATGAGTGGGCTGATGCACTCGAAAGCGGCCAAAACCCGTTTACACCAGAACTTCTCAATCAACTTCTCACAGAGTGAACAAGGGGCATACACAACTTGCTACTTTTGTGTTACTTCAATAAATAAAATACGAATAAATCAATCATTTATACACATGATTTGTGGTCACATTACCAACAAGACACCCGGTCATTAATTGACCAAGGATAATAAAAATCTCTTTGACCAAACACACCCCAAAACCAATGCGTCTTCTCATCGTAACCGCGATTACGATGTTCTTTCTCATACCACACACCACACTCGCCCATGTCAAATGGTTTAGTGAATTTAGCTTTGCCGACCAACCGCTCACGTTACGCCAAGCGATGACACCGGTCTATCTAGGGCTTGTCCTACTTAGCATCGTCGTTATCGGGGGCATGGTTCTGATAGATACCCGCCTCAATCAGTTTAATTGGTATAACGCCATTAACGATTGGCTGACTGAACAAAAAGAGAACAGTGTCCCAGTTATGCGTGCCGCGATGGCGGCCGTACTACTCATCTCATGGGCCTCTGGTGCGGTCTTGGCCCCTGAATTAATCAGCGAAAGCCAACTACTTATCTGGCTCCAGTTTGTCATCGGCGTCTTGCTAATCTTTAAATACACCACACCAGTGGCAGGGCTAGCACTTCTCGCCCTCTATCTTATAAGTGGTATCGAGTTCGGTTTCTTTCACTTAATCGACTATTTACACTATGCAGGTATCGGCTTCTATCTCTTTGTTAGCAACCATGTCAATGACAGATTACGCGAACTAGGCTTACCGGCCCTCTACGCCACCATCGGCTTTTCGTTAATGTGGCTGGGCTATGAAAAGTTAATCTACCCAAGCTGGTCTCTCTATCTCTTAGCCGAGAATCCACAGTTAACGCTGGGACTCGATCCGGTCTTTTTCTTACAAGGGGCCGCTTTTGTCGAAATCGCCCTTGGCTATTTGCTCATTATCGGCTTGCTAGAACGGCCGCTCGCCGCCGTCATCACGCTGGTCTTTTTCACAACCACGATCATCTTTGGCAAAGTCGAAATTATCGGACACACCCCGCTTCATGCTGCCCTTATCGTGTTCTTGTTTAGCGGCGCAGGGACGAT
Organism: Anaerolineales bacterium; assembly: GCA_011524645.1. Classification (GTDB taxonomy): domain Bacteria; phylum Chloroflexota; class Anaerolineae; order Promineifilales; family Promineifilaceae; genus WTJY01. Next base: position 2,847 of record WTJY01000420.1, read on the forward strand.
TTACAAACCTCCCATCGAAATCCATGAAAAAATCAATTGGCGGGTGGCTTTCGCGACAGTCAATTTCGTTATCTTGACGTTTCTCGTCGGTGTTTTCTATACAACGGTCGCTCAATGGCAATTTGAATTGGTCCGTGAAGAAGAAACTCCAGCTATCGTCAACGCCATCGACCTAGCAGAGCAATTACCGGCCGAACAAATACCGGTATTCACCAGCATTGAACTATTCCCAGAGCTCGACAATGGATACAACTTGCATGTAACAACGGAAAACTGGAAATTCACCCCTGAATTGACCGGCGGCCCCACATTTCCAGGTGAAGGACATGCTTATGTGGAAATCAACGGCCGCCCCGCAGGTCAACTCTATGGCGAATGGTTCTACCTAGGCAAACTACTCCCAGGAGAATATGAAGTGGTTGTTACCCTACGGGGCAACGATCACAGCCCATTTGTGGTCGCAGGCAATCCGATTTTAACAAGACAAACATTCACGGTTCCCGCAAGTCCCGCAGAATAGATCGAAAATGTGGCCTGAGTGATCCCATACTCAGGCCACTAGTCATCCCCAGATTTAAGCACCTGTCGCACGGCCGATTCCAACACAAACACATGTGAATCATCAGCCCCCAGTTGACGCAACCCATCCGCAAGTTGAAACAGATAATCTCGATTCCGGCCGCTCGGCCCAACACTGTATGCGATTTGTGTAGCCATCTCTTCTAATGGAGCCTCTCCTAAAAACGCCTCATTTTCGGCCGTGGCGATATAAACAAGCCCGCTCGTTTCTACACCATTCACCAAACACATCGGGACCAATGTGCGCAAATAGCCATTTTTCTCACGAAAATCAAGATGATCTAGCACGGCCGGTGCAATCAAATAAGCCATCCCAACACAAACCTCATCCGGTTCAGCCAATAAGGTGACCACCCGCCCGGGCGCATCTGGCGTCCCACGATGATCATGAGAGCCTTGCCAAAAGCGACGCTTCCACCCTCTAATCTCGGCCGGTTGCTGGTCCAATATAGGAAAGTCAACCTTATAAATTAATGACCCATAACCAAACAGCCAAATTTCATTACGCTCGGCAAAATGGGTCATTTTTTGATTAACATCCATCGTATTAATATTTGTCGTCATTTGTTTCAATCCTTCCCCCAAGTAATCAACTCTTTGGATTGGTGCCCCTCCTATCAGGAGGGGTGCGTGGAATCGGTTACGAATTAAAAATAGTTGCGCCTGCGGTGCTGAACTATTTTTAATTCAACTCATTATTTTACCTTTGACGACAATCTTTCATAGTTGATCTCTAAAAATGGCAAAAGTATTATTTATTCTTGGATATTTATTAATCTGTGAGAAGCGTAGCAAGTTTCGAGCTATCGCATAAAATTATACAGTTCAGTAGTATTTTTTTACAGATATATCATTCTTAAAATTCTTAAACAATCATAAACTCCGTATTCATCACTTCTTCCCTCTTGTAAATTCTTCTTGTACTTTCATAGCAGTACTAAACTGGAGGTATAAATGTCCCACGATGAGTTCAAAAAACTTCTAGACCATCTAGGAGTCCACTATGAATCAACTGTCTCCTTTGGCCAAATGCTTGGCTTAAAGGTACGCGGCTCCGCTTGCATAGCAAAAGAAACAGTCTCTAAAATTCAAACGATTGCCCCCTGTACATCAAGCGAAACACAAGATGACTTAACCACGATTTGGACCTTCCCCAAACAAGTTTATCATCGCCCCATGGGATAACGAAAGGAAGGATAGAGCTTACCCTATCCTTCTTAGCACTCTGTAACATTAAATTCCCAAACTTTTGTCATCCCCGCGCAGGCGGGGCTCCATCGCGATTCTAAATATGGATTCCTACATACGCAGGAATGACAAAGTTAAAGTCATTTTTGTTACATGTGCTACCTAATGGCTTGCTTGGCCGTAGGCCGAGCAAGCCATTATTAAATTAGGTTTTTTTGTGGACATGCCACAAAAAAACCTAACAAACAATTTTACGAGCCGCCGCAGGCAGTGACACGTCACATATGACAGTTATTTAATATTCCTGATACTGCCGAATTTAGTGGGAGAAGCGTAAATCATTCAAAAACAGTCGATTTACAAGGCTGTCATCCCCGCGTAGGCGGGGATCCACCGCTCAAACAGAGTTGGATTCCCACCTTCGTGGGAATGACAATCGTTAATTGATCAACTCCCACCAAATCCGACAGGAATAATAACATTCATTCCTTAGGCTATTAGATGCGTCCCTCTAATCAATACCTTCGCCAATACAAAGCGTCTGATTGGATTTGCACTCTTCCTCTGAAAAGAGATTGGGGGAGGGGGACACTTTACTTGATCCGACGCGAATTAAAAATTATTGAGATATTTTTAATTCAATGAACAAATTTACCTTAAAGAGAATTTATTTGTCACAGAGGTCTAAAAATGGCGAAGGTATTGTCTAAGATATGGGATTTATTCAGCTAGGTCATAGTGGGTAGCTATATACAAAGGGATTGTAAAGAAAAAGCTCGTTCCTTTTTCGTATTGACTCTCAAACCAAATTTGCCCCCCTTGCAATTCCACCAATTGCTTGGTAATACGAAGCCCTAACCCAGTCCCTGGTGTTTGACCCATTCGTTGTTCGGCCGCACGAAAATATTTGGTAAAAATCTTAGCTTGATCTTCGGCTCGCAATCCGATCCCGTTATCAGTAACACAAACTTTCACCATGTCTTCCGAATCATCTTCTGGGCGATAATCGGTTGCCTCAATCTTAATCTGTCCGCCCTCTTTGGTGTATTTATGTGCATTGCTAACCAAGTTGGTCAATATTTGTATAATGCGGTTACGATCACCATGGACCGGTGGCAAATCGGCCGACACATCAAGCGTGATCGATTGGTTTTTCTGCTCAATTTGGCTTTTCAAAGACAAAAATGTTTCATCGACGGCATCATGGAGTGAAACTTGATCCAAATTCAAGCGAAAGTGACCAGACTCCATATAGCTCAAATCACTCAAGTCTGCGACCAATCGTCCCATGCGGCTCACATTGGCCACAATCGTGTCAATAAATTGAGATTGTGTCTCGTTAATTTGTCCCGCACTTGCAATCATTTTGGCGTAATTATGAATTGAAGTCATCGGGTTTTTGAGCTCATGAGAAACACTGCTAATAAACTCATCTTTATCAGTATTAGCCTGCTGTACTTGTTCATACAAGATGGCATTCCCCATAGCGGTTGCGGCACGATCACATAAACGCGTCAAAAACGACAACATCTTATTAGGGTATCGTTCAGCACTTTCATCCTCAAGTAGTAACAGGCCAATCACTTGACCCGTACGGCCGATCGGCAAAATCCAGCGTGATTGTGTTGTCGACAACAGGTAATCATCACGGCCGGTCGACACCTGAGGCATAATGGTATCGATCGCCCGCGACATCTCATTACTCTCAATCGCAATATCGTTGTTGAGATAATAGTGCAATTCCTCCGCTTGACCGCGATAAGAAACAATTTTGACCGATGTGCCATCATCTGTCACACGGCCGAAGAAAGCGGCATGAGCGGTCGTGCGTCGCATCGCCCATGTCAACGTAATCTCCGCCGCATTCTGCATATTTAACCGTGCACTCAATTCACGATCTACACGCTGATTAATCGCTTGCTCTTCTAAATGTTCTTCCTCTTTATCCCGTAGCCGCTTCTTTTCTAAACAAGCGGTGACCCGTGCACGCAAAATAAGCGGATTGAAAGGTTTAGGCAAATAGTCTTCCGCACCCAACTGAATACATTTCACGATACTATCAATATCATCAAGAGCAGAGATTACAATAATAGGCAAATTACGAAACTCGGGATCTTGTTTGACACGTTCTAATACCTGAAACCCATTTAGATCCGGCATCATAATATCTAACAAGACAAGATCGAAGCGCTCAGCATGAATCAACTGCAACGCTTCACGCCCACCATCGGCCGTTTTTGTAGCATACCCATACCGTTGCACACGGCGAGACAAAACGTCTCGATTCGTTTCGTTGTCATCTACAATTAATACAACCGGTTTACTCTCGCTCATTAACCCTCGTACATCAAACCTGATGATAATGAATATTAATAAATCTATCTAGCAATCGAAATCTGTAGCAGGCTCTATTTTTCCAGAAACGATTTAATCTTAGTCAATAACTGAGGAAATTCTACAGGTTTGGTCGCATAATCATCACAACCAGCAGCCAAACATTTCTCACGATCCCCAGCCATCGCATGAGCAGTCAGGGCGATAATAGGAATCCCTTTTGTATTATCGTCCGCCTTAATTTGGCGAGTCGCCTGCAATCCATCCATAACCGGCAGACTAATATCCATCAGGATCAAATCGGGATCTTCCGACTGGGCCATGGTAACACCACGTGCACCATCCGTTGCACTAATGACTTCATACCCCTTACGAGTCAAACGGCGCGATAACATATCACGATTCATCTCATTATCTTCAACCAGTAAAATTTTCATACTTGATTACATCCACCCTGTCATTCAGGTTTTTATAAATTTAATCCAATGAATCAATACCTTCGTCAATATGAATCGTCTAATTGGATTGGCTCCCCTCTTATCAGGAGGGGTTGGGGGAAGTAGATTAACCCTCTCCCCCAGCCCCTCTCTCGTTGGGAGAGGGAAGCTTTTGGTCAGGCGCGAATTAAAAATAATTGCGCCATTAGCTTGAGTCATTTTTAATTCAATGAAAAAATTTACCCTAAAGGCAAGATATTTGTCACCTATATCTAAAAATGGCGAAGATATTGATAAATCACACAAGTGTTGGATACATTTTACCACAACCATTTCAGCATAGATGACCAAAAGTGGTATATCCAACTCATTAAATTATTCCGTATTATATCCTCTATAAAACTTTCTATAAAACTTTCCGCAAATTTACAGCCCCATGGAAGATTGTGTAGGTACACGATGCCGTGGTTTTTCCAGCAACAAATCGTCCGTCAATAAGCGCAACCAGCGGGTTTTTCCATACAGTCCCGCATTTATCATGGTCATCGTTGATTTAGTGGATAATCGCTGTGTTCCATCAGTAAATGAGTCTTGGGAACTGGTTAAGAGCAACGCAACTGGATGATCAGCTTGTTGCAAACAAGCGATGAGTTCAAAAGCGGTTTCACTAAAGATATCCAAATCGATCACGACTAAATTCTGCTTAAACGGCTGGCTCAAAGCGGTCAGAAGCTCAGACCGGCTCTTAAACCGACTGACAGTGCCGCCATTATCGACCGTCCACTGCTGAAATAAATCAGCTATATTTTCATCTTCATCAAACAGGCAAATATCAAATAAAGGGTCATCAGATGAAGTCGGCCGACCGAAACGGCCGACTAAGCGACGGAAAACGGCCGAAACATCTTCAAGATTAGCGGTCTTAAACAATCCCGCATGTGCCTCGAAAGCGAACCCCTGCTGCAAATCTTCCAAATATACAGAAAATATAATCTGAATATCTTTCGTTGCCTCTTGCTGCTTCAAGCGGAAAAACACATCCCAGCTACTCATATCCGGCAAGATAAGATCCAAAATAATCGAGTGCGGAGACTGATTCAAGGCGTTTTTAAGCGCCCCACGGCCATGAGCTGTCGTAAACACGCGGTATCCACTGTCATAAAGCCAGCGCGTCAACGTACTACGGGTCGCCGCATTATCATCGACAACGAGAACCGCACTCCCATCAGCATTCCATACATTCCGCGAGCGGGTTTCATTTACGGCCGTTATATCAGAATCCGACATTAAATCTTCACGGGGCGGAGCAAACATGGCAGAAATATACTCGGGCAGCCGCACAGTAAAAATCGATCCTTTATCTGCGTCACTGACAGCACCAATCGTTCCCCCCATTAAATCGACATACCGTTTACAAATGGTCAAGCCTAGGCCGGTCCCTTGGTATTTACGTGTTGTAGAGTTATCAGCCTGAATAAATGCCTCAAAAATCGACTCTAGCTTGTCCTGAGGTATGCCCACACCTGTATCGTGCACCTCAAAGACAAACCATCGCTCACCCAAATTAGATTCCGTATAACTCTTAATACTGATCGTGCCATTTGAAGTAAATTTAGCCGCATTCCCCAACAAATTAATCAAGACTTGACGCAATTTAAGGGGATCTGTATGTACAGGCGGTATGTCGGGCGGAATATCAACAACCAGTTGATTATTGTTCGACTCGATCATCGGCCGGACAGAAGACACGACACTATCAACTAATTCCCCGACACCAATCGTATCAATTTCGAGTTGAACCCGCCCCGCTTCGATCTTTGACAAATCTAAAATCGAATTAACAATGCTTAGCAAATGACGGCCCGCTTTAACAATGCGATACAAATCAAGCGTCATAGAATGGTCATCTTGTTCCGCCACATCTTCATATAGTATTTCACCATAACCGATAATCGCATTCAATGGTGTGCGCAGTTCATGGCTCATACTCGCCAAGAAAGCACTTTTCGCTTGGTTGGCCGCTTCGGCGGCGTTTTTAGCTTGTTGCAACTGAACTTCTTGCGATTTCCGTTCCGTGATATCACGACTCACCACTAAAATCGAGCTCAATGCTTGACTCTCGTCATCCCGAATCGGCAAGATAATCGCTTCAGCCACCCCATTTAAGCCACTTTTGCGTACAAATGGCACATCGCCAAACCAACGGCCGCGCCGCGTCAGATCCACAAAAACATCGTCTAACAGCAACTTACCATCATCACGGCCAAAGAAAAAGCTAACCGGCTGTCCCACCAATTCTTCCTTGGTGTATCCCAAAATTTGCACCGTTGCGGGATTGCAATCGGTAATCTTCCAATCTAAACCGGCTAAAATGATACTGTCTGAAATCGTATCAAATGTTAGGGCTTGCTGCTTTAGCTCCCGTTCGGTTTCCTTGTAGCGAGTAATATCGCGGGCAAACACAGAAACACTCACCACTTGGTTACGGCGATCAAACGCGGGGTTAAAAGAGATTTCTAAATCGAAATGAGATGCTAAATTTTCAAAGTGGTAGCGACGCTCAACTGAAAAACGACGGCCTTCAAACGCATATCCAAATAGCGTCCGCCATTGATCTTCTTGCTCATGGGACATGTACTGATAAAACAAATCCCCTTCTTGCAGCTGTCTTTCAAAAAGCAATTCAAAAAAAGCTTGTCCCGTCGAATTCATCATGACCAAGCGATGATATTGATTAATCGACCAAATCAAATCAGATGTATTTTCCATCACGCTACGCAGATACGCTTCTGATTGTTTCGCCTGACGATTCGCTGTTGCCAACTGCTTATTGGTTTCTTCCAACTGTGTATTCAGCACCTGCAATGGGCTAAACAAACTTTCTTGCAAAATAAAATACGTAAAGAAGAAAATCGAAATCGAGGCCCCAATCGAAGGTCCGGGAAAAGTACGTGTGAGCCCAGGAATCGCAATAATAAAGACCCCCAAAGTCACCGCCGTCAACCCCCAAAAAACAGGGCTTTCCCAATAAGGTGAAGTGGCCGTTCGGACAAATACAATTAATGAGATGGGATAGAGCAGGTAAGCAAAAGGAAATGTGATTCGCCCAACTGTTGATATCCGAAACAGCAAGTCACCAGAGGGAAGAACGTCCGTGTCAATAATGGTTAGCCCGTTAAACGTCAAGACAACCAAAACAACGGTGTATACCCCCAAGACACCGCAGATATACTTCGCCCACCAATATCGCGGTTCTGTGAAAAATCCTCGGTAAATAAAAATAAATGTCAGCAGCACCACACCGGCAAAAATAATAGCGGACCCATTGGTGTAAATCAGCAAAGTAGGATCAAAACCGATCAACGGAGTCGCTTGTGCAAAGCTGTTGCTAAACACCCAAACAAAGACGGTCATTAAATAGACAGCTATAGAGAAATTGATCGGCCGACGTAATCCCTGCCAAACAACCAAAAAGAACATACTTACGCTAGTCATTGCGCCTGTTATGCTCAAAAAGATGGAAAATAGATTTAACGAATCAATCATTGAATTTCCATTGAATTGTCTACAGCATAAAAACCGACACCCATGTTTAACGAATCCTACTCAGCATATGATTCGACTAATGAGCGAATATAGCCAATAAGAACCTTCATTTCACGGCCGTTCTTCTGCAAAATTTCAGTCACCCCACCATTCAAACGGTCACGATCATCATTTGTCAGTTCTTTGGCGGTAACCACAACAATAGGGATATTAGACCAACGACTATTCAAACGAACAATGTCAACGAACATAAATCCATCGACTTCAGGCATCATCAAATCAAGAATAATGAGCGAGGGCACGGTCGTCGCATCTTGTAACGCTTCTATCGCCAAACGGCCGTTCTCGGCACTAACCACCGCCCAACCATCACGCACCAAGGTACGTTCGATCACATCACGCATGGTCACATCATCTTCCACAATTAAAATGTAAGGGGCTTCCCCTGATTCGCCAGAAGGGCGGGCAAATCGATTAACGCTCTCTAACAGCATGCTCTTTTGAATCGGCTTCGTTAAGAAATCACTAGCACCGAGTGTGAACCCTTTATCTTTATCATCTGAAATGGTTAACAAAACGACCGGAATCCGCTTCAAATCCGGATTTTGCTTGAGTTGAGTCAACACCATCCAGCCATCTATTTCAGGCATTTGTACATCTAATGTAATCAAATCGGGCAAAATCTGCTTCGCTTTTAGCAACCCTTCTACCCCACTCGTTGCGGTCTCAACATGAAACCCTTGACGGATTAAATGATGTTCAATAACACCTAAAGAAGCTTCATCATCATCAATCACTAAAACGATTTTACGTCGCTCGGGCAATGTATCATGGTAAGCAGGGGGCGTGAAAGCGGCCGTTTTCGGTGCTGGCTTCGGCTCATCACCATCGAAACTAGCTGGAATTTGTATCGCAAAAGTAGAGCCTCTCCCCAATTCGCTATCTACACGAATCGAGCCTCCAAGCATCTCGCAAAAACGCTTGGTAATAGCCAGCCCAAGTCCGGTTCCGCCATATTGACGCGTTGTCGATATGTCAGCTTGGGTAAACGGCTCAAATAAATACCCGATTTCAGAAGAAGAAATACCGATCCCAGTATCAGATATATAAAATGTAATCATCGGTGTGTCGTCAATCGTTTCCGTTACACACGACAACATCACGCTACCTTCTTGGGTAAATTTGGCCGCATTGCTGATTAAATTGATGATCACTTGTTTGAGCTTCACCACATCAGTGCGCAAGCGAATCGGTTCATCAGGCAAATAAACATCAAAAAAGTTCCCATTGCGCTCAACCAAGGGTTGCATGGTGACTTTAATTTCCATGACCAGCAGCTTCAAATCGATTTCTTCGACATAAAGCTCTGTATGTCCCGCTTCAATTTTAGATAGATCAAGCACATTGTTAATCAAATCAAGCAAATGTCGGCCGGCCGTCTGAATTTTCTCTAAATCGGGTTCTAATTGATGTTGTCCCGAGTAACGGGCATCTTCAATTAAGATTTCACTATATCCGATGACCGCATTTAATGGTGTACGCAATTCATGGCTCATATTAGCCAAAAATGCGCTTTTTGAACGATTCGCAGATTCGGCCGCATCACGTGCCATTTCTAAATCCTCACGCGCCTGTTTCCGCATCGTAATATCACGAAACGTACCGATATAAAGTCCAGTATCCCCATCTTCCGTCTCAGCCAGCGTAATCTCGACCGGAAATCGTTCCCCATCGGCCCGTAGGCCGGTAAGCTCAATCGGATAATCAACTTGCACAGCCTCTTGCAAAAGAGGCTCAAATGTTTTAAAGGCCGCATCCGCTTTGACCGCGTCCGCACCAGGCCACACACGAAGCAAATTTGTAATCGGCTGCGTCAATATCTCTCGTTCAGAAAACCCAAAAATTAACTCTGCGGCCGGATTAAATGTAGAAATAGTTAAATCATGCTTAGCAAACGTAATAATGCCATCCATCGCACGATCAACAATCGCATTTGCCCGATAAATCGTCTGGTTCAAAGCTTGCAAAACTTGATTGTAATGCATCGCTACGCGACCCGCCTCCGTAAACATCTCGATCGGCGCTTCTTCGGTCCAGTCACGCTCCAACAGTTGGCGATCCATATGCTCAATCAAATCTAACCACGGATCGTTCACACCATGTTCCGACAAATTTAAGCCATCAAGTTCTTCTTGTGGGGTTACGCGCAAGGGAATCAGGCGATTGAGAAGCAAAGTGAACAAATAGACCAAACCAAATGTCCAGATCGCACAAACAACAATCCCCAACAGTTGCACCCCGATCTGTTGCGGACGGCTCAAACCGGTATCGAGCATCCCCAAGTTGCCGAAGAAACCAACTGACAAAGTTCCCCAAATACCGGGTGTAAGGTGAGCTGGAATTGCGCCAACCGCATCATCGATTTTTAATCGCTCTAGCCAAACCGAGGTACCGGACATAACAATGCCGCCAATAAAACCGATCAAAACAGCCTGTGGAGTTGACACATATAAACATGCGGCCGTCACAGAGACCAAACCGGCCAAAATGCCATTAATTACCCCATCAACCCGAGCGACGCCATCCCAAAATATAGAGAACAGGGTCGGTGCAATCGCACCGGCCGCGCCAGCCATCAATGTATTAATAATAATAGTGGCGATATGTCCATCAACGCGTAAATTGCTCCCTCCGTTAAAACCCATCCAGCCTAAAAACAAAAACAAAGTGCCAAGTGCAGCGATTGGAATATTGGCCCCGATAATATTCTGTGCCGATCCATTCTTGGGAAATCGGCCGACCCGAGGCCCGATCACCAACAAAATAGCCAAGCTCGCCCACCCCCCAACACTGTGCACGACAGTCGATCCAGCAAAGTCAATAAACCCCATTTGCCCCAGCCAACCGGCCGATTGACCCAAATCGATGTTGTACCAAACCCAATGGCCAAAAATAGGATAGACAAAACCTGCCACCAATAACGCAAACAAAATATAGACGAAAAAGCGAAGCCGCTCCGCCACAGCCCCAGAGACAATCGTTACGGCCGTACCGCAAAACATCGCCTGAAATATAAAAAATATCGCTAAATAATGACCTGAATCGGAAAAATCGAACACAAAACGAGAGGTGCCAATAAAGCCTCCCTGCGTCGCCCCAAACATGAAAGCGAACCCGAAAAGCCAAAATAACAGAGTTGATGTCGCGAAATCAACGAGATTTTTGATCGCCACATTAATATTGTTTTTGTTTCGTGTTAGCCCTGTTTCCAAGCAAAGAAAACCCGCCTGCATCAAAAACACCAATGCAGAACAAACAATGAGCCATAAGATGTCGATGGTAGAACGATCCATAAAAGAAATTGTTCCTTGTTGAAGAAAAGGGCAAAAAAATAGTAGATGAAAATTGAATAGGTAATTTGACCTAATTCAAGATTTTATTCTATGAGTATACCTCGGAAAAGAGTAATAATGCATGATAAAATCACATTTTTATACGTCAAAATCACGACCGGTTTTCTTGCAACGCCCGCCACAAAGGGCCATCCTGTCGGACCCCACGCCGATCTAATTCACTCGTTGCCAACAAAACACCTCGTTGACAACGAG
>WTJY01000369.1 GCA_011524645.1 Anaerolineales bacterium
ATCCCCCACACCCACCCCGCAAGCACCGATGAGTGTGATCGATTTGGGCAATGGGCAAATGCAATATGACTTTCACGAAGATGGTTTTTCTTTGACCACGGCCGAGGGTTGGGTTGCCACCCAAATCGATGCGTCGATGTTGGCTAATGCCTCTGAATTGGCGGCCGAAGCGAGTGACGAGCTGGCCGAGCTGTTCGAGAGCGATCTGTTCCGCAATTTGATCGCCTCCGGCATGAAGTTTTATGCTATTAACACCTCATCTGCTTCGGCCGAATCGGGCAATCCGGCCAATATCAATGTGGTACAACAACAATCGGTCGGAGTAGCCACGGAAACCTATGCTGATTTGCTCGTGGAACAGCTTCCATCTTTCGTGACACTGGCTACTGAATCTGAAGTTGAGCGAACAACGGCCGCGCTAGGTGAAGCAACCGCCGTCAAACTGGTTTATGTTTCGGAGATCGTAAATCCATTAGGGATAACGCTCAACTTACATACCACCCAATATATCGTGGTCCAAAACGATGTCAGCTACGTGATTAGTTTGACCATGCCGATTGAATTGGTTGATCAATTATTGGCCGATGGCGAAACGGTCGCCGAAAGCTTCCGTTTTAAATAATCCCATCCCCACCCATAGGGGCAAAAAGAATGCAACAATAGCTTCAAGGCGTGCGTAACGTGCCAACTATTATTCTTTTTGCCCTGCTTCCCCCTTCCGCCTTCCTCACCCCTTACATCAAAAAGAATACGACCAAAGCCAAACATCGTGGATCACACATCTGTTGTCAATCCTGCGATTAGAGAGAAAACGGCCGTTACATCCAGCAATTCTCAATCTGAAATCTGAATCCAATACCTTCGCCAAACTAATCAACTGTTTGGATTTGCTCCCCTCCTATTAGGAGGTGACTGTTGTCTCAAAGGGGTGTTTCGGCGGCGAAGACGCGAAAATCGGCACTGAAGGACTGAATCGTTGATTTTGACAGCCAAAATCGGTTTTAGATTGAGAATTGCTGTGTTAAATCCCCTAACCGTGCGTGAAACATGGGTGAGCGGTAGGGTTATCCTCTTTATCCGCTTTTATAATGAGAAAAGTGAAACCTAAATCTTTTCTCGAATCAGCCATTGAGTGTTAAAATCTGGACTAGGGAAGACGAGCGGGTTGACACGAACCGGCTACGGCCGATAACTTATTGATTTGGAGTAGTAATTTTGCAAAAAACAGCACGATCTATATTGCCAACGTGGCTTGTGGCTTCGCTCACATTGGCTTTTATTGCGACCGGTATTTCGGTGTCTACGATGGTGTATTTAACGGCCGAGGCCTATCTGAGCCAGCCGGTTAACCCCTTAACCAATGCGGATTTCGGCGCGGATGATACCCCCGTCGAAATCGAAGATGTTGAAGCACTGGAGGTTTTGGAGACTTTGCCACCACCCACCCCTATCGTTTTAGAAGAGCCGGAAGTGACAGCTACGGCCGATGCGATTAACGCTACCCTTGTCGCCTCAAATCGAATTAACGTCTTGCTCATGGGGATCGACCGACGGCCGGGGGAACCGTTTATCTCTCGTACTGATAGCATGATGTTGCTCTCGATTAACCCCCAAACCAATCGAGCTGCGATCATGTCGATTCCACGTGACTTTTATGCCGATATTCCAGGATGGGGGCGTGACCGAATCAATACCGCATTTGTCAAAGGGGCACTTGATGGTGGTCCGGCCGGTGGAGCCCAATTGGCGATGGAAACTGTATCCTTGAATCTAGGGGTGCATGTGAATCACTATGTACTGGTCGATTTCGCCGCCTTTATTCAGGGGATCGATACCCTAGGTGGGATTACGGTCAATGTCCCTTATACGATCAATGATCCGACCTTTCCTGATATGAATTATGGGTACGATCCGCTCTATATTCCGGCCGGACCGCAACTTTTTGATGGGACGACCGCTCTGAAATATGCACGGACCCGTCATGTGGATAGTGATTTCGGCCGTGCCCAGCGTCAACAACAGGTTGTTTTGGCCACGCGGGACCGTGTTTTAGAATTGGGGGCAGAGCAACTACTACGTCAGCTTCCGGCTTTATATCAGCAGCTAGAGAGCGGTGTTCGCACCGATATGACTTTGGCACAAGTGATCACGTTGGCGTCGGCTTCTTCCCAATTGCCCTCTGAAAATATCGGCACGTTGGTTCTCGACTTTAACTACTTTGTGAGCTACACCACGCCGCAAGGGGCGAGCGTTTTGATTTTGCAAAACGACGTGGCCGCACCTGCGATTCAAGCGTTATTTGCGGACTAGGTAAAGCTGATGTTGTTGACACTTGATCATATCCAGTTGGCGATTCCGGTGGGCGAAGAAGCGGCCGCTCGCCACTTTTGGTGTGACATCTTGGGCTTGACCGAAGTGGTCAAGCCGGACACTTTGGCAGGTCGGGGAGGGTGTTGGTTTGAGCAAGGAGGGCTGGCCGTTCATGTCGGTGTAGAGGAGCCATTTCGGCCGCAACAAAAAGCACATCCTGCATTTGCTGTGACTGATTTAGATCGCTTGGCTGCGAAACTTGAGCAACTGGGTTATGCTGTGCAGTGGGACGATAAGCTGCTCCCCCGCCGTCGTTTTTACACGGCCGATCCTTTTGGCAATCGGCTTGAGTTTTTAGCGAATTTGTGACTAGTCACCGCCTACGGCGGCTCGTAAAATCAAAAAGGGGTTGTTTTGGTGGCTAAACCGCCAAAACAACCCCTTTTTAGTGGCACAATTCTGGGCGTCGGCCAGAATGGGTATGTCATGCTAGCGTCTGAAATTTAGGGCAAATAATAAGCGGGGTTATCCCGATTACCCCAGATTCGAATTTCGTAATGCAAATGAGGGCCAGAAGAGCAACCTGTATTTCCAGAGGCCCCTAAATATTGCCCCTTCTCCACAATTTGACCAACCCCCACCGCGATACTGCTGAGATGGGCGTAAAATGTTTCGTGTCCAGTGTTGCCGTGATGCACAACGACCAAATTGCCATAACAATAGGGACTCCATGCTGCATAGGTTACGGTGCCGGTATCGGTCGCGATAATGGCGGTTCCTTCCGGTACACCCACATCATACGCTTGGTGACCGATCCAATATCCTTGGGTCAGGCGACGCGAGTTAAGCGGCCATACATGGAACCCTGAGCCATTGACATAGAAATTACAGCCACCTCCGATTTCTGGGGCGCAATTGGTATTGCTTACATCCGCGAGTGATGGTGGATTCCACACAAACCCCGCTTCCGGTTGTGCCCCCGGAATAATCAGCTGGGTATCGGGATGGAGACGATAAGGGAATTCGAGATTGTTATCCGCATAGGCGATGATATCCTCTTGAGGAATGCCATACCGAATCGATACGCTTTCCAGGGTTTCACCAAAACTAACAGTGTGTAGAACGCCATCGACCGGCAAAATAATCAATTCTAAGCCGGTTTGGAGCGCGCCCGCTTCATTGCTGAGATTGGGATTCCCGCCCAAAATCGTTTCTACTTGAATGCCATATCGATCAGCGATATTTTGTGGGGCATCCCCACGATCAACGATATGGGTTTGGAAGCTATGAGAGGGTTGCCCACCCACATCAATGACCGGATTGAGGTCTGGCGCGAAACTGTCATCACTTAAAACCGGCACATTATCAAGACGAACCGTCGGAATCGGGGTGATATTGACGGTGTTGGTATTTGTGTTATCGGCCGACTCTGTTTCTTCATCTCCTGCCAAATTAATGACCGAGGCGATATCGATCCCTTCTTCGGTCTCTGAATCGGTGTCAGATAGGGCGGTTGTGGTCAAGCTCGCCGCCCCCGCGCCGATAAACAGGAGTGCTAGCAGGACGAGAAAAACGAGATGGTTGGTATATTTTTTGATCATATGGGAAACCTCTTCCTTTGTTTGATCTACACAATCGGAAATGCTATCACAAAATCGGCCGGACGGAAAAAGGTTAATTTGCTCCTAAAGATGGGAATCGGTTTATAATTGGGGGTATGGTAACAAAGAGAAGAATAGTTATTAAGTTAGGGACAAATGTTTTAACCGGCGGGACACATCAATTAAACCGGCCGGGGATGGTTGAAATTGTGCGGCAGTGCGCCTTTCTGCATGAGATGGGGCACGAGGTAATTCTGTGCTCAAGCGGGGCGATTACGGCCGGTCGTGAGCGGCTCAATCATCGTGAAAAACCGAAATCTGTGATGGAAAAACAGATGTTTGCGGCGGTGGGACAAAGCCGACTGATGCTCACATGGGAACGGCTGTTTGAGATTTACAGCATTCACGTGGGGCAGATTTTGCTGGCGCATGGGGATATGGAGATTCGAAACCGCTTTCTCAATGCTCGCGATACCTTGCAGGCGTTGATCAAAAATCGGATTATCCCGATCATCAATGAAAACGATGCGGTGGCCACAGAAGAGATTCGGCGGGGGAACAATGATAACTTGTCTGCGCTTGTGGCTGTTCTGGCCGAAGCGGACACCTTGATTCTGCTGACCGATCAGCAAGGGCTGTACACGGCCGATCCCCGTTCTAATCCCGATGCTGCGTTAATTCCTGTCGTCGAAAAAATAGATGATAGTGTGAAAAAACTGGCCGGTGGGAGCGGGACCAACGTGGGAACCGGTGGCATGGTGACCAAAATCGAAGCGGCCGAAGTGGCGTGTCGGGCCGGTACTCAAGTG
>WTJY01000236.1 GCA_011524645.1 Anaerolineales bacterium
TTAGACAACACATGCGACAATTATTTAGCCGTTATTCCTATGGGCGTTGCAATTGCCGATAGAAATTATCAGAGACTGGTGCGAATCGTTCGATGAGGCTTGATTCTAGGATCGCTCGTCCGGCCGGATCGTGATGCATGTTTAACAGAATGTCGGTGAGGTCTGCTTGGATATGTTCAGGGAGGGAGACGTGTGCGGCGAGTGGCGGTGCGGGGAAGGGGCCAAGGTTGCCGATAATTTTGAGATAATCAAAAATCGTCGGGTCTTGATAGATTTCATAATCCCAGAGAGTTGTGTCGATGGCGGCCGCATCGATTTCACCCGCTTTAAGCAGTTGCAGCGAGTTGCGATGGGCACCTGATTCAACCCATTCGCCGAAAAAGTCGGCCGTTTGCCCGATTTGTTCCAAGCCCCAGAGCAAGCTGAAATAGCCGGACTGTGATCCTGGCTCGTTAAAGGCGACTTTTGCTCCTGCTAGGTCGCTGATGGACGCGGCCGGATGGTCACTAGGCACAACCAGATAGGAATAGTAAACCGGCTCACCTTGATAGATGTCCCCTTTCATAATGGGGACAGCGATCCCGTTGAGCGGCCGTGGTTCCTGATTTATTTGCAGGGCGTATGGTTTAGAGCAAATCCAACCCACCTGTAATTTCCCTTCATAAAGCCAGCGGGCGCGATCTTGCCATGGGGCATCATGCTCATATTCAGTCTGTACATCAAGGCGGGACTCTAGGTATGGACCCAATTCTTTTATCAGAGGAAAGGTGTTGCGTGCTTGGCAACTGGTTAATCGTAATCGCATAGGGCCGTATTATGGAGGAGGTGTATCGAATTATTGTTAGTGTAAGCAAACCGTAACAGAACTTATCGATCATGACACCAATGTTACTTTTGTACCAATTTGACTATTTGGATCAATTGGGGGTTGACGCGGCCGGTTCGTGTGCGTATACTTATGAATGTGTAGGCTCCCTCTGAGGCCATCGTTCAACGCCCGTTGTTCGATGGTCTATTTTTTTGCCTAAATGCTAACATTTCCCCCAAAAAGATAGAATTAAATTAGTATGTCCAGCCTATTGGCCGTTTTTCGCTACAGTAAGATCGGGATAGATCTGACGTAAGAAGTATGAGGTATGAAGTATGAAATGGGTCGCGCTTGAAGTTTGATCGCGGATGAGTTATGCCTTTGGTTTTCAAATTTCCGCCTTTTTATTTTGTTGTGTATGGTGATCGGTATGAAGACTATTTTGTTGGCTTTGTTGTTTGATGATCAGTTGGGGGACCCGCCTAATGCGTATCATCCAGTGGCGTGGATGGGGACAATGATCGGAAAATTGCGCCAGTGGGGGGATCAATCGGCCGTTGTGCAGGAATCTACGACCAATCAATTTATTTATGGTGGGTTAATTGCGGGGGGCGGCGCTTTGGTGATGTGGCAGATCGGCCGTGTCTTGTGCCGTTTTTTTGGGTTGTTGCCCGCGCCGTTGGCTTGGTTTGCTGAGGCGTGGTTGCTGAAAACGATGTTTTCACTGAGTGGGCTGACTAATGCGGCCGAGGATGTGGCGGCCGCATTGCAGGCTGGTGACTTGGTTGATGCGCGACGGTTGGTGAGCTGGCATTTGGTGAGCCGTGATACGAGTGCATTGGATGAATCACAGGTCGTGGCGGCCACGATTGAGTCTGTTGGGGAAAATTTATCGGATGGGGTGATTGCACCACTGCTGGGCTATTATTTTTTCGGGCTACCGGCAGCGATTGCATATCGTTATGTCAATACGTGTGATGCGATGCTCGGCTATCGGGATGAGGCGCGGGAATGGTTGGGGAAAAGTTCGGCTCGTTTCGATGATATGTTGAATCTGATACCGGCGCGAGTGACCGCATTGTTGATTGTGACGGCCGGTATGATCATCGATGGGGCGGAGAAGGGGCTGGATACGGCTGTGGCCACATGGCAACGCGGTTGGTTGGTTTGGCGTAACGATGCCAATATCACATCGAGTCCGAATGCGGGGCATGCGATGGGGGCGACCGCTGGGGCGCTTGGGGTTTCACTCGAGAAAGTCGGCCATTATGAACTGGGAGAGGGATTGCCACGGCCGGAAAAAGAGGACATTGGGCGCGTGGTGCGTTTGGTGCGGGGTGCGGCGCTTTTGGGCGTGGTTGTTTTGTGGTTGAGCTCGCGGGTTCGCCAGCGCAATTCGTGATTTATGCCTATTTTCTCCCGCGATATTTAATTTCGGGTACACTTATCGTCTATGAAGAAGCAGTCCCACATACAGAAACATGCGTCACGCCGTTCTCCGGTTTCTCGTGGCCGGTTGTATTTGCAGGCGAAATTGCCATGGTTGGCCGGTTTCCCGATTGATCAAACTGATCAAACGGTCACATGGATGGTGGTCCCGCGCACAGGGGCGATTGAGCCGCATGAGGTGACAATCGGCCGACATGAGTTGCATGAAGCGACCTTTGCCAGTACCCGTTTGGTCCATCGCTTTCCTCGCTCATTTCCCAATATTGTCGATGATCCGGCCGCGTGGAAAGAGAATTTGCCGCTACTGCTTGATTTGCTCAAAGATGCGATTCATCAGGGGCAGGCTTTACCCGCTTCTCTGCATACCCATACCGTTTTTTATCCATACAAACTCTTGCTTCGTTTTGAGGCGGCCTTAGAATCTAAACCCAGTTTACGGCCGTTGTTGGGTGCGCTGAGCTGGGTTTGTGTCGTGACACCGAAAGAGCTACGCATTGCGATTGATTGGGCGGTTAATCATTATGATGTACTGGAGCCGATTTTAACCCATCATGAAGGGGTGGATGGGGTAGCGACCTGTTTGGTTTTGTGGCAGATGACTCGCCAAGATAGCTCGAAGCGGATGGTCCCATTGTTTGATTGGTTAGCGCATCCACAGCTATTTACATTGGTGACTGGTGATGTGGGATTGACGTTGGCGACATGGCAAGAGCGTCTGATGAGTGACGGGACGGGGAAACGGGCGGTACAAACATGGGAAAACCGAATTGATGTCCCCGAGCCTTTGTTATATCAGGCGTTGCATCGGTTTGTTTTATGGTTAGGACAGTCAGATCGTAACACACGACGGCGGGCTTTAGAGCTATTCGGTTTGGTGGGAAATTTAGATATGTTGGCACCGTGGGAAGCGTGGTGGCAACAAGCGACCCGAGCACTGTCCGATGCGGTGCAGATCGATCATGAGCGCTTGTTTTATCGGCGAACGCCTGAAAAAACGGAAAAGATCGCCCAATTTGTGATGCATTTAGGGCGATTACGTGAGCGTATTCCCCATCGCCCCCGCTTGTCACGGATTATTGAGTTGGTGAAATATTTGTCGGGACAAGAGCTGATTCATGTGCATACGGCCGCGTGTGAGCTGTTGACCTATAGTCCGATTTTCTATAATGATTTTCCGGTTCGGCCGCCATTGCTTGACATGATTGTCCAGTATCAGGGGCGGTACCAAGAGCCCCATGTGATTCGTTTTTGCCAAGATTGGGCGGCGCATCGCCGTAAGAATGTCAAAGACACGAGCGAACTACATATTCTTAACAGCTTTTTTGATCGCTGGCATAAAAAAGGAAATTTTCGGTATTGGGGGATATTTGTCCGCTTTATGACGGAAGCGTATCCGCTGCGCTTTTTGCCCGACTGTTTGGCCGCATGGCAAGCTTGTCTCAATATTATTCCGGAGAAAGTGCTGGAAGATTTTGATGAAGATGTGATTGTGAGTTTGCAGAAGGTCACCCAAGATGTGGCGTTGACGGCCGTTTATTACCAAGCTTTGATTTATGCGGGGCTGCAACAAGAATATTTTGATGAACCCCATTTTCGGGTGGCTCATGCGCTGAGTGACAATGATCCGACCGCTTTCGCCCTTTTCGCTAAACGAATGTTGGCTTTGTCGGACCAAAATCAACGCCATTTTGAAACGGTCGGGAATCTATTGGTGCTCTTGGTCAAACGGAGTTGGTTCCGTTTGGCGCACGATATTTTGGGGCGGGACCTTTTGCCCCGCTTTGTTCAGGTCGCTAGTTTGCGTTCCGCCTTGCGCAAGATGCATGAAAAGACCCCTTTTCCGGAGCATCCGATCCCGACGGCCGTGCCTGATTGGTGTGACCGTTATCCACGAGAGCTTCATCCGGTGCTGTCCGCCTTGGATGAGTTGGATGAAACGGCTGAGAAAACGGCCGAGCGGCTTTTGGGGGAACAGTTCCCGAACCCGAATATTTTACAGCGGGAAATCGGGGCACTTAGCAAGCGGTTGAGTGGTGCGACCGGTAAAAAGTTAATGGGGATGCAACGCCGAATCGAGAATTTGAATCAGCGTTTAACTGCGCCACGAAATGTGTCACCCCAAAAATTAGCCAATTTAGAAGAGAAATTGGTGCAATCGTTACATCGGGCGATTCTCGACAATTGGCATGATGCGCTATTGGTGCAACTTCGCCAAAAAATGCGCGAGGTTTTTAAGTTGGAAGAGGTGCCAGAATGGTTTTTGGAACCGAAACAGCTACAAATCATCGCGCCGATGTTGGAGTTGAAACCGGGTTTTCGCCATTTGGGGATTCGTTTGTTCCAAGAGCGGTGTGGCCCACGGCCGTGGGGATTGTTTCATGAGCCACAAAACCAAGCCTTTGTGCGTCGTATGGTCAAACTGGGTTTAAATATGGAGCCGTGGTGTACACCGAATCCGCCGAAGGCCTATCGCTCGCCGATCGGCCGTGAGGTGACGATTCGGTTGTGTGATGATCCGCTTGAGGTGTTTCATATGGGGGCCCATTTCCGGACCTGTTTGGCTCCTGGGGTCTTTAACTTTTTCGCGGTGTTTTCGAATGCGGCCGATGTGAATAAGCAAGTTGTTTATGGGTATAACGAGAAAGGGCAGGTGGTCGGCCGTTGTCTGTTGGCTCTTACCAACGAAGGGGGGATCATCACCTTTGAGGCGTATACCCATGACCCGAAACTGGAATTTGAAGAGATGGTCCGCCAATGGGTGACCGATTTAGCGGAACAAATGAATACACGGGTGTTGCCGGACGGCAAAGTGTCTAATTTGGTAGCGACCGATTGGTATGATGATGGGCCGCGAGATATCGCCCAGCAGTTTCTGTTTTTGGAATATAGCTCAGATTTTCGTTATGAGTTGTCACGGATTCCGTTGGATCAACTGGTGCCTCGTTTAGAGAAAGAGTTTATGCCACAACCTCTGAATGCGTTTACCCTGCCGCTGATCTTGAACTTGTTCGAGTTCCAACAACGGCCGGAACTCGTTATTCCACTCATTCCTTATATCGAGACGTGTAAGAATTTGCCGATTCATGTTTTGATCCGGACTGCTACGCTCGCGTTTCGGGCGGGGGCGATCCCGTTTGCGCGGCAGATTTTGCGCGATTTGTCATTGGCTCCGATTTTAGAGGCTTATCGGCTGTATGAATGGTTGGATCATGACACGATGTTAGGCTTGGCGGGGTTGGCTCCGAGTACGACGTTGAAAGTATTGCGGAGAACACGGCCGGATAAAGTGCGGCGCGATGAACAAGAAACCCATCCCCATCGGGTGGAACAGTATGCGGTGGCGTATGAGGCATTGGGTCGGCCGAATCGAGCACGGGTGATGCGGGAAAGATTGGCAGAGTTGCAGGAGTAGCGGATCGGCTGAATGATCGAGTAGGATAAAACCGGCGCCACCGGCTGCTTCGGAACTGCGAATAAGCGTGCCGAGATTGCCGGCCGAGCGGACTTGGCCGAGGACGATCCAGTAAAACCCCCTTGGAGGGTAAAAAATTTTTGATAACAACTTGTTCGTGCACCCGTACATTGCTAGCTTGTTTCCATTTGTTGTTGATAATGCTACTATATTTCATTCTCCTTACTAGGGGACGCATGGCCCGAAATTCTGATTTCCGTGCTTCGACTGGCTCATCCCTCTTTGCGCAACGAAGCCTGAGCATGTCGAAGGTTAGTAATAAAGTTCAATCTACTTTAGCTCGCGAATATTGCGTTAAATAAATAAATGAATAAATTAGACCCAAAACGTGACGATCCGATGAGTGATGAAGAAACCGAAAATTTCTATGCTTGGTTTGTTGATCGGGTAGGGACAGATTATTTACGGGACCGTATTAATGCACAAGTCGCACACGAACTGAGGATCATGCGTAAGGACAAAAGGATATTTTATCGAAGCTATTATTTGGGCTTTTTGAAATTTACCTTAAAAATGCTTGGTGTTTACAATTGGGGGTATCAAAATTTTCTTGACATTCAGATTGTGCAGAATGAGGTTCGTATTCAGGGGTTACCCGCTTCATTTCATGGATATAAGATTTTGCATATAAGTGATTTGCATATCGATATTGAGCCGAAACTAGTCGAGATAATTCACGATCGATTGACTCGTATGACCTATGATATTTGTGTTGTCACGGGGGATTTTCGCTTTAAAACGTCTGGTGATTATCAACCTGCAATCGACTTAACGTTAGAGGCGTTACGGCCGATACAAAAACCTGTCTATGCGATTTTAGGCAACCATGACTATATCGAGTTGGTACATCCCTTAGAAACGAAAGGTGGGATGCGGTTTTTGCTTAATCAGTCGGTCCCATTGCAAAAAGAGGGGGAGACGATTTATCTAACTGGTGTGGATGACCCGCATTTGTATAAACTGGCTGATTTTGACAAGGCTTTGGCTGGGATACCGGCCGATGCAACTAAGATTTTGCTGGCCCATGCGCCGGAGGCCTACCAGTCAGCAATTACACATCAGTTTGATTTTATGATGTGTGGTCATACACATGGGGGGCAGATCTGTTTACCGGGGCAAGTTCCAATTATTACTGAATTGAGTGGATCGCCACGTAAATTGGTGGCCGGTGCATGGGAGATTGGCCGATTACGAGGATATACCTCACGTGGGGCAGGTGGATCTGGAGTGCCGGTGCGGTATTTTTGTCCGCCGGAGATGACACTGCATACGCTTAAATGTGGGTGAGAATGGTAAATGATGAAGCTTTGCCTCTGTTTTGCTGACCATTGGTTAACTATTCAGTAATCGTCGTTTTTGTTTTGTTCCCTTCTCCCTTGTGGGATGGGAGCCAAGAAAGCTACCAACAATTCTCAATTTGAACCAAAGGAATCGCTTTTTATTGTCGCTGTAGGGGACCGTTGCCTTAAAGGGGTGTTTCGGTCGGGAAAATATTTAGAGCGTGGTCCGCTTTACGGCTCTATTGTTGTGAGCAACACGGCCGTGCCATCTGCACGAATCTCGCTCGCTTGTGATATGGGGAGACGTTCACCAGAAATCGGGTCATACAGACCGATGACCAGTTCTACAGGGGTGTTTACTAAGTCGAGCGGGAGGGACACAGTTTCGCTTACATATTCATTCGCTTCCCACCAGTTTGTCGGGTATGCCCAGTTGCGGGGGGCTCCATCAACTTGGCCAATTAGCTCACCGGTTTGGGGATCAATAAGATGACGGAAGACCGCATAGGTATCAGGAATGCGCTCGGTCACATGCCAGTGGAGCGTAAGCTCTGTGCCGTTTAGATCATAACCGACGAGTTCGATTGGCGGGGCCCAAGCGATTTGCGTGCGGTTTTGTGTGGTGGGTGGGGTAAATGTGCGGTTTTGTGCGGTGAGTGTTAGAGGGAGGATCATCGCTGTTTCACCGACCACAGATTCCCCATCATTTGCATAGACGGCAAGGGTATAGTTTCCACTTTCCGCCAAATAAGGATCGACATTGAGCGGGTACCGGCCGTGTACCCACTCACCGGCTTGCCAACTGCTTGTGGCACGTTTTGGCGCGAAAGGATGGCAAACGGTCTGTACCGTTTCTCCGGCTTCATTTTGCAGGATAAAACAGGCTTCATAGTCGGCCGTGGGGGAGCTTGCGGTCCCCCAGATGACAGAGATGTCGATCCAGCCCGCTTGAGCTGTTTCGAGAGGGCTGGCTGTTATTTCGACAATACCAAGCTCAGGTGTTAAATATTGGGTTATGGTCGGCCGTGTTGACGTATCAAAGACGATCAGATCACGGTCTTGATGGGTTGGTTCGATTGCTAGCCAGTCGAGCCAACCGACTTGCTGTTCCTCTGACAAAAACTGTTTGTGCAAAACGAGATAGCGTATGTTTTCGTCCGCTAATAATTGAAGCTGACGGCCGACATCATCGATTTCGGTGATCATATCTAAATTTGAGCCATCGTTTTGCAATAATGGCACTTGGTGAATAAAGGCGAAGGCATCTGCGGGGGGGCGTGACACATGTCCTCCGACCATCGGTTTTTCGTGAGTAAACTGGTAGTACATATATTGCTCGTCATAGACGCGCTGATGACGTGGCAAATCGAGAATTGCATATGCCCCTTTTTCTAAGTCGCCATACCATGAAGGGGTATAAAGTTCATAGGTGGGGTAAATCGTTAGGGATTCAAAGACGATCATGGCCCCGAGAAAGATCCAGATGAAGTCGCGGCGGGCATGAAAATGGGGTAGGTAAACGATCTCTGTCATGCCGTAAGCGGCTAAGATACCGATCGGAATGCTCAAGATGACATTGAAGCGGTCCGGCCGTCGGATTAAGGCTCCGAAAAAGGTGTTTTCTAGGAAAACATAAGGAAGTGTGAATAGGTCTCGGCCGTTAATGGTTAAATTGGCACCCAAGGCGAGTGTCATGTAGATTAGGGCGATGGTTAGCCATATCCAGGTTTCTTTCCAGCGATAGCGTAAGGCGAAAAAGATGAGAAGCAAGGTGGCAACGCCGATGTACGGGGTAAAAATTTTATTGACGATGAAATTTTCGGTGAGTTCAAAGGCGAATTCACCCCACATCGGGTGATAGCGGCTCGGTGTAATGTAGGCGAGTAGATCGGTTTCACCGATACGGGATTCATTGGCGGAGAGGGATTCGGCCGTGACATCAGCATTCATTTGGTTGCTGATTAGGGGCCATGCGAGAGGAAGCATGACAGCGGTTGCGGCCGTTAGGGCGATAGCTGTTGTGATAATCACGGCCGTGATTTGCTGCTGGGACCAAGCGGCATATGCTTGATAAAGCCAGTACACGACGAGTAACGCCAGACATAGCGCGAGTAATTGCCAGCGGACCAGACCGGTTAGAGTGACCGATAACATCAGGCCGAGTCCATTGCGCCAAGTGGGTGCTTCGCTCACCCGCTTGGTATAGAGCAGGGCGAGTGGTACAAAGCCGATAAAGATCAGGTTCGGGTGATTGTGATGGGAGAGGGTGTAGGGCCAAAAACCGGTGACCAAACCGGCCGCGAACGCGGCCGGTGTTTGCTTCACAAGCTCTTTAGCGAGCAAATAGGTGGTGAACGCGGTCAGGGAAAAGCCAAATAAGAAGATGAGCGTGTAGGCGGTCGCTTCCCCGACAATCGCTTGCAAGGGGAGCCAAACTGCGATATGGAACCAAGCGAAATTATGCTGTACCAACGAAATCCCCTGTGGGTGATACATTAAATCGGTGAAATAGATTTCCCTCCCATTGGCGAGTTGGTTTTTCACCCAATGAAAGGTCCATTGATGCACCCATGAATCCCCTTCGCTACCGGGGATATGTGTTCCTAGACGGCCGGCTAAGGGCCAAGTCACTAAAATGGTCAGCCCCGCATAGGCTAGCCAGATTAATCCGTTTTGTTTCACATTGTTCCAATTGATCATTCGTAAGATTATATCATTCTTGGGCTGGCAGTTGTGGCTAAAATCGATTATGTATCATCAAAAGCGATAGCGGCCGTCGGCTGGCAACGTAAGAATGTAGCCGATTACAGATCAGAAACTTGCCATCTGCTCCAGAGATGAGACAATATAGGCATGAATGAGTTTCCCCTCCCTCAAAAACGATGTTTGTGCTAAAGCACACCCCATAATCGTTCCCGCCTACCATTTTTTTTGCATACTTTTCATCATCTTAATAAGAAATTTAGTCACAAGGATTGAACCATGTCCTTAAAGATCAATAATGTCCTAACACGTCAGAAAGAAGAATTTAAACCCCTGCATAAAGGGAAAGTCAATATGTATGTCTGTGGTCCGACTGTGTATGACTATCCCCATATCGGTCATGCCAAAACCTATATCGCCTTTGATGTGGTTGTACGGTATCTACGCTATCTCGGTTACGATGTGCTATACGTGCAAAACATCACCGATGTCGGCCATTTGGTGGGAGATGCGGAAGAAGGGGAAGACAAGATTCAAGCCCGCGCGCGTCAGCACTCTGTCACCCCAATGCAGTTGGTTGAAACATATACTCGTATTTATTTTGAGAATATGGATGCACTGGGGGTGGTCCGCCCCGATATTAGCCCGCGAGCGAGCGGCCATATTCCGGAACAGATCGAAATGGTGAAAACCTTAATCGAAAAAGGGCATGCGTATGAAGCGAACGGCTCTGTTTATTTCGATGTCACCTCTTATGCTGACTATGGTAAGTTGAGCCGTCGCCGGTTAGATGAGCAAGAAGAAGGGGCGCGTTTAGAAATCAACAGTGAAAAACGCCACCCGAGTGATTTTGCGATCTGGAAATTTGCGGAACCGAACCACTTGTTACGCTGGAACAGCCCCTGGGGTGAAGGATTTCCGGGCTGGCATTTGGAATGTTCGGCGATGGCTGCGAAATATTTGGGGGAAACGTTTGATATTCATGGTGGGGGGATTGACAATATTTTCCCGCACAATGAATGTGAAATCGCGCAAAGCGAGTGTGCTCACGGGGCTGGGTTTAGTAACTATTGGATGCTAACCGGTTCACTGACCCTCGAAGGGGTGAAGATGAGCAAAAGCTTGGGCAATACGCTAACGATTAATGATGCGTTGCAGGTGAAAAAATGGCGACCGGAAGTGATCCGTTATTACATGTTGTCCGCCCACTATAGCAATCCGGTTGATTTCTCTGATGATGAGATGGAAGCGAAGACCAAAGGATGGCAGCGGATTCATGGCTCGTATATGTTGACCCGTGAGCAGATGCGTAACGCACCGGCCGGTGATGCCACGGCCGACGTACAAACTTTGGTCGATAGCACCAAAACCGCATTTGAAGAGCGCATGAATGATGACTTTAATACCCCGATGGCTACCGCCGTGTTACAAGATTTTACGCGCACCGTGAATGGCTGGCTAAATGGGGATACCCCCTTAAATCAAGGGTCTCTGGCCGCTATTGATCGGATATTTACTCAGATCGGTGGCGAGGTGCTGGGTATTTTGCAAGACGATGCGACTGCAAGCTCGGGTGGCGATGCAACCGATAACGCAGCCCGTCTGGATGGGGTCATGCGTCTCTTGATCGATTTGCGGGCTAATGCACGTAAAAACAAAGATTGGGGAACGGCCGATCAAATCCGGAATCAGTTGAAAGATTTAGGGTTGGCTCTGGAAGACCGCGCTGATGGTACTGTGTGGAAGGCTGAGTAAGCGAGAAGGTTTATTTTTGTTTAGAGATTGGCGATTAGTGGTTATAAATAGCCACTAATCGTTTGTTGGAAGGAACCTACGCGCCAAAAGTTGGAGCTGCATAAAGCCAACCGGTTTATTCAAAATAGTTGTTCGTGCCCCTCTCTGTTCTTCGGCTAAACGGGCATCAGCCGACGCGACCAAGACACGGATATCCTTGGTGAGTGGATTCGCACGAATCTCTCGTAGGATTTTATCCCCACTATAGCTAGGTAAATGTAGATCGAGCATGATCAAGCTCGGTGGTGCTGCGAAAATGGTACTCATCGCTTCCGCTCCATCATTAATCATAAGGGCGCGATATCCTACGGCGGTAAGAGATTCTACAAAAATTGTGGCTAAATCGACGTTGTCTTCAATAACATAGGCTAGAGGCTTTTCACTCATTACATTTCCATTCGTTTTATAAGAGGAAGGGTGACGGTAAAGGTACTCCCTTTCCCTAATTCGCTTTGTAATTCGATCCGGCCGTTTAAGTTTTGTAAAATTTGGGTCACAATCGATAAACCTAGCCCGAATCCTTTGCTATCCGCTTCAAGTAATTGATTAACCTGTGTAAAGGATTCAAAAATCATTTCTTGATTCGCCTCGGAAATACCGATGCCGGTATCGGTAATCGAAAATGACCAGAATTTAGATTCTGGGCGGGAAATTTGCATATGAATCGACCCGCTTTCGGTAAATTTTACCGAGTTCCCAGCTAAATTCGTAATAATCTGGCGCAACTGGCCGATATCTCCGATTAACGCTTGAGGCACACCTTGGTCAATCTCATGGGTGAGCACAAGCCCTTTGGAATCGGCCAAAACCCCGACCGCCTCTTCCAAAATAGTAACGAGATCATCAGGAGATAATAAACCGAGGTTGATATTGTCTTCTTTTTCTTCTGCGCGTGTTTGGGTGAGTAAATTATTGATCAGTTCGAGCAAGCTACGGGCATTGGCTAGAATGCGTTCGAGAGAATGTTTTTGTTCGCCGGTAATCGAGCCATACACACCTGCATGGATAATCTCGGTGTAACCGATGATAGCACTGAGTGGGGTATTGAGTTCATGGCTTACATGGGCCAGCAATCGATTTTTCGCTCGGTTTGATTCTTGATAAGCGAGCATCAGGCGACGTTCTGTAATATCTTCAATGCTACCGACCATACGAACAACTTGATTCCGGGTATCGGTGACGACTTGAACACGGTTTGATACATCTAAATAGACGCCATCGTTGGTTAGAAAACGATGTTCAATGGCGAAACTCCCCCCTTCGTCTTGGGCTTTTTGGTACTGATATTGGACCCGTTCCAAATCGTCAGGATGCACTAGCCCCCAAAACCATTCGATCTGGACCCACTGGCTTGTGGTTACATAACCAAATACCTCATTTAGCCCATCTGTCCAGACAATTTGATTACGCACCACATCCCAGTCATAAATCGCACTATTTACAGCGGCCGAAGCCAGCTTGAAACGCTCATTCGCTTCTTGTTGAATAACACTATTGCGCTGTGTGGTGTATACCATGGCCAAGCTTAGGAACAGCAGGACTGCGCTGGCGATAATCATCACGATTCGAGAGCTGACCACGCTGTCTACGGCCGTGCTTAAAAACCCGATTCTGTAATTTTCTTGGGAGATGTATAAATCGTTGGCTTGTAGCTCTAGGGTGTCAAATAAGCGATCAATTTCGCGTAGGATGGGTAAGAGTTCTGTGATGGTTTCGGCCGCTTCGGCGCGAATCGATAAGGCATCGATTCGTTCAAAGGTATTTGTCATTTCATCGATGAGGCCTAATGACTCATCGGCGAAGCTACTACGGTTTTCCGCATTACCTGCGCGGGCTTCGATAATACCGAAAGTCGTTTTGGCTGAAGCGTACCGCTGTCGAAAATTACCATAGTCACTACCAGGCAGAATACGAATATCCTTTAGAGCCACTTGAGTCTTTAGAATTTCTCGTTGGATGTTAGAAATTTCTCCGATGATCTTGAAATTATCTCCATTGAGGAAATATTCAACATCATTGGTTAGGCGTTGCCCATCATAAACCAAATAGACCGCTGTGATAGCCACGGCGATTAAGATGATTGCTGATAGCCAGCGTTGGATAAGGGTACGCTGGTTGGGGGAGAAATCAAACCACTGTTCTAGCGTGTTCATGGAAATTAAGCGCCCGGATTTATTTCACCACAATTCGTGTCATAGACCAGACCCATTGTGCATCATAAGTCACATGGTCTAGGTCGTCCGGAAAATCATTGAACGGGATAATCACTTTGGCTGGGCCACCCCCATCAAGAGGGATGGCTACGCCATCTTCTTGTATCCCGAGCATGAAGGAATATTGGCGGGTATCGGCAACTGTAGCGGAGGCGGCATAATCATTTAGGGCGACTAGCTCAATTTCAGTCGCTTCAGGGTCTGCACCAACAACATCGAGAATATCTGAAATCAAGATGCCTGTAAATGTGACATTGGTATCTCCGGCAAATGGATCATCGACATCATATGACACCAGCCCCAGACTTTCGAGGGTTTTTAGATCAAATTGAGCGGTATTGCCAACATTGGTATTCGATATTTTGCCTTCGATAGTCAGAATAGGGTCACCGGCCGGTGCCGGAATTGCATCACCGGCTTGCAAATCCGGTTCTGAAACCACATCGTAAAAGATTTCTGTTGAATTGCTACTTGAACATGCTGCCAAAGTGCTTAAAAGAAGTAAGCTGAGTATATAGGTTATTTTTTTCATGTTACCTCGTGAGTGGGGAGAATAAATAGTGGGCAAATGAGATAGTCAATAGGAGTTATTAAGAGCATGTTTCTTGCACCACCTTGTGGTTAGATAGATTACTCTTATGTAAGCTGGATTAATTACCTATTGATTATAATCAAATTCGGTGATGAATACGATTGCTTTTGTTAAGCAATAATAAATTTATCCTTTATTTCACTATCAATTTTGGAGTGTGGGCTACATAAGCGACTTGTTTTTAGTAA
>WTJY01000396.1 GCA_011524645.1 Anaerolineales bacterium
AAATTTCCCTCTCCCCCCACCCCTTCTCCCGTTGGGAGAGGGGGGCAAAACAGACGGATTTTAAAAAGTTACAAGATTTCTGAGACGCTGTATTATGTTGGCAAATTCTCTTGCAAAATACGTTTGGCATTTCGGAAAACAACCAGCTCAATAGTCATCGTGGGGATTCGACGACGTAACATCTCATCAACAATTAGGTAAGGCATTTCTGCGGTATCGGCCGTAGCCCGAATGCCCCCATCGAAGTCAGAACCCAAAGCGATAGACTCAACACCAGCCACATTAATCCCATATTCAATCCCATCTACGATATCACTGACCATAGGTGACCCAACAGCATCTAGCCAAAACCCGATTCCGATAACACCACCAACATCAGCAATGAGCTTGGCATCTTCATTAGAGATATTTCGCGTAGAATCATAGTGCCCCGTGATACCGGTATGAGAACACAGCACAGGTTTCTTGTAATGACACACATCATGGATCGTTTGCGAACTTGCATGGGCCAAATCAACAATCATATTTAAACGGCCGGCCATCTCGACCAATGTATGTCCCATATCACTTAAACCACGACCGGTTTCGCCATGATGAGAACCGCAATAATCATTGTCATGAAAATGGGATAGCCCTGCGATACGGTACCCTTCCGCGTATAAACGGGCGATATTTTCAGGCTTGTCGCCAACCCCTTGTGCCCCTTCAAAACCCAGCACAACGGCCGTTTGCTTCCCCTTTAATTGAATGTCCCGATTATCCACCCAAAATGCATCGTTAGACCGCTCCGTCATCGCACGCATCCGTTTCGCTTGGTACAACAAACGCTCATAAGGTGTCATCAATGCCATCCGTGACAACATCGCGCCATAAACCAACGTCAATACATCAGGGCGTCGCTCAATCGTCATCGTGTGATTAAATCCGAACGGAAGCTGTGTAGCGACCGCATGGATTTGCAATTGAACATTTCCTTCAACTAATCTAGGAAAATCAACATGGCCCACATAACGACAGACCGTTAAATCTTTTTCAAATAAAGGAGCATCGCAGTGCAAATCAATTACACCAACAGAGTTCACTAAATCATAAGCGTCTGAGGAGACTTTGGGATAAATGGCAGGTTCTAGGGTATTTACAAAACTTTCAATAATATTCATAGCGAATACAGTAGCGTATGTGATACTTATTTTTCAACGAAAACGATTGGTAACAAATTTGATCGTTACACAACAATTTGTCTCAAAATCAGACAACTTTGTCTGAAATTTGTTCGATTTTGTCCGCTTCTATGACAGACAAATCCCTTTATTTATATGATAATTAAGAGGTATGTTGGTGGTTCCAAGAAGTTAAATATCAGAAACTTCATCAATAAAAATATCCAACATAATGGCATAAAATATCTCTACACAACAATCTTGTAAAATAGCAACGCATAAAACAAGCTATTGTACCGGCACTATCTCAAAACCACCACTGATAGTGCATCACCACGCGCAACGACAGCCTCAGATTGGCATCACCACACATATCCACAGAAAGAGCTAATAAGCATAGAGGGTCAGCTTACATTTTTTTATTTCTCTGAATAACAATACCTTCACCAATACGAATGGTCTGATTGGATTTTCGCCCAGCCTCCAATGCCATTAAGTTAAGCACTCATGATGTTGATTCTACGGCTCCCCCTCCAAGGGGCGGGGCTATTAAGAAATACGCAGTTTTTGTCGGCGGT
Organism: Anaerolineales bacterium; assembly: GCA_011524645.1. Taxonomy (GTDB): domain Bacteria; phylum Chloroflexota; class Anaerolineae; order Promineifilales; family Promineifilaceae; genus WTJY01. The sequence continues at coordinate 1,739 of WTJY01000396.1, forward strand.
GTCGACAAAAACTGCGTAAAAACAAAAAAACCCCTTCCCTTGAGGGAGAATGACAACCTGCGCAAAGACGGCGCAGGAATCGCCAACATGGCCGGCGCCACCGTCTATCTCACCAATAGTGAAGTCAGTGAAAACAACACCCGCCGAGAAGCGGGTAGCAGTGGTGCAGGCCTGTTTTCCGTTTTCGGTAGCCCCTACCCAAGCATCATGCTTGCCCCAGAAAGCCCCGCACGCGATGCCGGTAACAATCAAACTTGCCCCACGGCCGATCAACGGGGCGTCACACCGCCACAAACCGGCACATGTGACCTTGGAGCGGTCGAATACATACCTCTGCCAGTTTCAATCGAGCAAAACGATACGATCACCGCTACCATGAGCACCCTTTATTATGATTGTTTTAACATTTGGCACAGCTCATCCCCATATACAGACTATATCCTCAATGATACAATCTATACCAATACAACAACACTAACCTCAGGTTACTATCAATTTGTGGGGCACAACAATAATCAAATGGGGGAAGTAAATATACAATAGGAATTTACAAATTCGAGCTAGAAACACCTTAAGTAACGTATAACTTAGATAACAAATCAAAAACTCCGCATAAAATTATGATTTATAAGCGAACGATAAATGATCTAGAGCAAAGGTCTGTAAAGTGGTGGCCCTCATACCTACAAGATCAAAATTCAGAACTTAGTGTTTTGCCTAAATTGCTAAAGTCTCAAAATGACTTTCTGAATATATTGGCACTCTGTAAAAGTCATCCTGAACAAATCTTTGATTTGATCAAAGCTGCAAAATTTCCTGTAAATCTATTCCTCAAACACCTATCCGTTCTATCAGATTACGGTGGCGAACCGATTCAGCGTTTAGGAAGATCTTTTGAAGAAATATTCGAAAAAACAGGGCAAGATTACTTTATGGACTTTCTATGGGATGAGCAAATGCATCGATATACATTTAAGGCCTTACCAACCAAAGCGCTAGGGAATAAAAAACTTAAGATCGATGGCCAAAGCCTTGCTAATGATGTAAATAACATTACTCCCTTACATCAAGATATGATTATGTTACTGACATTTGGATCAACTTCGTCATCATCAAATATCGCAGGACTATCTAAATGTGATGTAGGTGAAATCTTAGGAGATCAAAGTAAACTCGATGTGTATATTCAACAACGATACTTAATAGTCAGTCGCATTACAGGCGGTGCAAAAGCCAACAGTCTAGGGCAACTTGCTCAGTCACATGTAATCAACAGACTCAAATCACATTTAGGTTCATCATATTCGATCAATAGCAATGGTGTAATTCAGTTAAAAGGATATGAAAAACGATTAGGAATGCCTTTTGATATAGTTATTAGCAAAGGAACAAAGAAAATTGGTATCGAACTTAGCTTTCAAGAAACCACAAATAGCACAATCGAACGCAAAGCTCGGCAAGCCTCTGAAACAGAGCGTCTAATGCATGACAATGGTCATCATATCGCATACATTATCGACGGTGCAGGTAATTTCCAAAGAAGATCCGCAGTTTCAATTATCTGTCAACATAGTGAATGCACAGTTGCATTCACAGATGAAGAGTTCAAAATTTTAGCAAGTTGGATTAAATCAATTTATGATTAGATTTGTAGATTTATTTGCAGGTACAGGGGGCATTAGACTAGGTTTAGAGCAAGCATGTGCAAACCTAAACATTGAAACACAATGTGTTTTTAGTTGCGAAATTGACAAAAAAGCATCCCATACATATGAGTTGAACTTTGGCGAAAACCCACTAGGTGACATTACCAAGAAACAAGATTTTCCTGATTTTGATTTTCTTTTAGCAGGGTTCCCATGTCAGGCGTTCTCTTATGCTGGAAAACAAAGAGGATTCGCAGACACGAGAGGCACTTTATTCTTTGATATAGAAAGAATCCTAAAACAAAAACGGCCAAAATATATTTTTCTTGAAAATGTTCGCGGACTAACAACACATGATAAAGGACGCACCTTTACAACGATCAAACAATCCTTAGAAAGTTTAGGATATAGCATTGCTCATTTACTTCTAAATGCCAGTAACTTCGGAGTCCCTCAAAACCGAGTACGAATCTATATTGTTGGCATATTAGACTCAAATATAGACATATCGCTACATAGCCAGCTTGGTGCAATTGATACTCACCAATATAAAAACAATCAGCGACACAAACAACTAAATTTGTTCGAAGCTCAAAAAAAATCTGTAACTATAGTCCGTGATATATTGGAAACAGATGTGTCGCCCCAATATTATTGTAGTGAAGATTTTACAAATCGATTACGCAAAGTTATAGGCAATGATTTAAGTAAGCTAAATGGTTACAGGCTCATTGATTATCGAAATGGAAAGGCGATACACTCATGGGAGCTTGGAATAAAAGGGGACTGTACCTCAAATGAAATAGAATTTATGAATCTTTTAATAGCGAATAGAAGAAAGAAAATATTTGGAACACATCAAGATGGCAAATCACTAACAAAAGAACAAATTCTTACATTTTACACAAAGGGGGATTTTGATAAAGTAACAAATTCACTATTAAGCAAAGGGTATTTAAGTTGCAAAGATGAGCGATATAATCCTGTCGCAGGCAATATGTCATTTGAAGTCTTTAAATTTCTAGACCCAGATAGTATATCAATTACGCTTACCGCATCTGATTCAAATAGATTAGGAATTGTCCAAGATAATATAGCTCGCAGGCTAACGCCGAGAGAATGTGCACGCTTACAAGGGTATCCAGATAGTTATAAATTACCGAATGACGACAAAGCTATCTACAAACAGATGGGGAATGCGGTTTCAGTTCCTGTTGTACAAGCTGTGATAGAGGACTTTCTGGAAAGAAATCTTAAACCGGTAGCCAAAAGCAACACAAAGCCCAATATGGCTACGGCTAGTAATT
>WTJY01000279.1 GCA_011524645.1 Anaerolineales bacterium
CGGCAACACCGCGCGCGCCAACCCCAGCCCCCCTAATGCCACTCGCCTATAATGGCGTAATCTTAATCGTTGATGACAACGGCCGCTTTCGCCACCAGCTCAAACGAACCCTGCTCAAAATTGTCCCCCAAGCAGTAGTCGCCGAAGCATCCAACACGGCCGAAGCCTTACCACTCGCAAAAAAGCATGCCCCACCTCTTTCATTTGTCGATGTGGTACTAGGCAATGAAGATGGTGTCTACTGCACAAGACTGATCCGGCCGCACATTACAGACGGCCGGATTATCCTCATGACCGCCTATCCTGATCGAGAATTTAGGCAACACGGCATGGCGGCTGGGGCCGCAGCCCTACTCGATAAAAAGGATTTAGATTCGCGTGTCTTACGTGGTATTGTTGAAGATGTCCTCGGTTAAATGCCGAAAACATCGAATTTGCTCGACCCGCAAATAAAAGAAGGCTGATCTATGCCAGGATTTTTGCTCCAAGTCAAAAAACTCAACAAAAAATATGGAAGCTTGGCCGTTTTAAAGAATATAAACTTTCATGCCTACGCGGGCGAAGTCATCGGCCTAGCAGGACGTAGCGGTGCGGGCAAAAGCGCTCTCGTCAAAGTTCTGGCGGGGCTAGAAGGGGCTGAAAGTGGTGAGGTTTTCTATCAAACAAAACGGCTCAGCCTGCAACCCTACCAGTCTCAAAGAGATCGAATCAGTGTCATCCACCAAGATCCCCAATTAGCCGATTTGCTAGACACAACCACCAACATCTTTTTAGGACAAGAACTAGGTTGGCACATGTTGAGAAAGTGGTTCACCATCCCCAATACCCGCCGCATGGAAGAAGAAGCAAGTCGCCATCTAACTCGTCTAGACGCCCCCTTTATTCCACTACGCGAACCGATTCTTAATTTATCGGCCGAACAAAAACAGTTGATCGCCATCGCCCGTGTCAGTGTGAATCCACAGCCGCTTATCCTCATCGACAACCCAAGTTTTCATCTAGGTATCCCGTATCGGCAAAAGTTACTCAAACTGATTCAAGAATGGCAGCAGCGAGGATGTACCATTCTATTTAGTGACGACAATCTCGATCATCTCTTCGCTGTGTCAGATCGGCTACTCGTGCTCAACAACGGCCGGATTACGGCCGACACCCGCGTTGACAACACCTCACGCGAACAAGTGGTCACCGCCCTAGTAGGCCTAGATGTACGTGACCAGCGCCCCCCTGCCCTGTGGGCGATGGACAGCTTTTACCAAGCACGTGAACAAGCAGAACATTTACGCCACAATCAACGCCTGCTCGAAAAAGACCTTCAAGCACGTGAACAACTCAATCAGCAACTCGTCGAACAATTGGCAGAGCAAGTCAAAGCACTCGACAGTGCCAATTTCGCCCTACAAGACGCCCAACGCCGCCTGCTCACTGAGCGTGAACAAGAGCGCAAGCATCTCGCTCGAGAAATCCATGACCAAGCGATCCAAGACCTGCTCAGCCTTAATTACGAGCTGGAAGAGCTTGAGGAGCGGGTCGATCATGCGGCCGCCAGCGCCGATGATGTCATCGAAATCCGCCAAAGCATTCGCGTTCTCGTCGAAGATTTACGCCGTATTTGCGGCAACTTACGGCCGCCAACGATCGACAGCATGGGACTTGATGGAGCGTTGCGTTCTTATGCACGCCAATGGTCCGAACGAACCGGCATCACAGTTTCACTCGACATGGGTGAAGGGTTCGGCCGTTTGCCAGAAGGGATCGAGCTATCTATTTTCAGGATCGTGCAAGAGGCGCTCAATAATATTTGGAAACACGCTCAAGCGACCGAGGCGCGGGTTCGCTTTGAATCGAGTTCGCCACGTCTATTGCTTATTTCGGTGGCGGACAACGGCCGTGGGCTAGCGGACGAGTTCGATTTGTCGGTCGCCGCAGAACAAGGGCATTATGGGCTACTCGGGATTAGTGAGCGGGTGGCGTTGTTAGGCGGCCGTCTACGTTTCGTCAATCAGCCAGAAGGGGGGCTACTCATGCAAGCGGAAATCCCACACCCCAAAGCGACCCGCGATTAAACAGATCGCTTTAAGTACCCACAATCGTGTATCATCGCGCCCACCAATCCAAAGTCTAAAACCGAAAATCTAAAATTCTGGAGTTTTTTATGTTAATGGACCCCAAACTTCTTAATGAAGAACACAAAATGTTTCGCGACACCGTACGCAAATTTGTCGCCAAAGAAATCGTCCCCTACCATGAGCAATGGGAAAAAGACGGCATCGTCCCACGCGAACTATGGCTCAAAGCGGGAGAAATGGGCTTTTTATGCATGGATGTCCCCGAAGAATATGGAGGCATGGGGGTTGACGACTATCGATTCAACGTCATTTTGGCCGAAGAAATGTCCCGCGTCGGGGCCAGCGGCCATGTGCAAGCTCTGGGCTACCGATTTGGCTTGTGAAATCATGGATCAATGTGTTCAGCTCCATGGTGGCTATGGCTATATGCTCGAATACCCGATCGCCAAACTCTATCTTGATGTCCGTATCGACCCGATTCACGGTGGCACCAACGAAATTATGAAAGAGATTATCGGCCGTTCGATGGGCTTTTAAAACCGGTTTATATATTGTCCCTGATTGACGACAACAAGCAAGTTTCATCTCAATCAGGGCTCTCAGCTTAATATGCGAAACAGCAACGAAATGCTTCAAGCCTTATACGATGATGTTGCGCAAACCTATCGGGATTCTGTCGTTCGTACGAATTACATCGGCCCCCAATGGTTGCTCAAAAATCTGCACTCAAAATTCAAAACGGGGGCAATCAACATTTTAGATTTAGGTTGTGCCAATGGCATCAACATCGCAAATCTAAAGCAGATCAATCCATCCATCATCGCCACCGGCGTCGACATCTCTAGTAAAATGCTCGTAGAAGCGAAAAAAAGCCGCCTTTATGAGCAACTCTACCAGCACAATCTCGATACCGCATTTACATTCAGTCGAGAAAAAAACTATGATGCAGTGATCGCCCTTGGCTGTCTAGAATTTGTTAATGACATCGATTTCTGTCTGACAGAAGTGGCCAGAGTCTGCAAAAAAGGGGGCTATTTCTATGCAACCTTTCAGCGATTCGAACCGGACAACCCGAGTGCGCCAAAGCAAATGAAAAGTGGCGAAGTAACCCATTTCGCCTATACAACAGATCAGATACGGGCAAAATTATACGCGGCAGGCTTTGAAATCATCTCTATTGACAAAGCGATCGGGTACACTGGAGGCGTGCCATGCCCCTACAGTTTGGTCGTCGCCCAACGGAGTAACCCACTCACCCAAACATAAAGCAAAATTATTATGGCCCAAATCAACCAAGCACGCCTACAAAAATACCCTTCTGTCAGCGACCTGCGTCAGCGAGCCAAGAACCGTTTACCCCTGATCGCTTGGGAATATCTCGACATGGGCACAGGAGAAGATGTGGCTCTCTCACGCAATCGGACCAGCTTGGATCGCGTCACCCTCTTGCCAAAATTCCTCAAAGGAGAACAAACGCAAAACACAGAAACAACCCTTTTCGGCCGGACCTACAACCTCCCCTTCGGCGTGGCACCGGTCGGCTTAACCGGCTTAATCTGGCCCAATGCGGAACAAATACTAGCAAAAACGGCCGCTCAATATCGCTTCCCCTATTGCCTTAGCACCGCCGCAACCCAAACACCCGAAACGATCGGGCCGTTGCTCAACAATATGGGCTGGTTCCAGCTCTACCCACCACGTGATGAGCATATCTGCGACGACCTGCTACAACGCGCTCGTGACAACGGCTTCCACACGCTCGTCGTCACGGCCGATGTACCAGCAGCCAGTCGTCGCGAGCGAACCGCCAGAGCAGGCCTGCGCATGCCCCCGTCGATTACCCCATACTTTATCTGGCAAGCAGCGCGCTATCCCGCTTGGGCTATAGCCACCCTGCGCCACGGTATCCCTCGATTGCGAACCGTCGAAAAATATGCTGATGCCACAGACATTCGCAATGCCGCCCGCTTTGTCGGGGAACGATTCGGCGGCACGCTTTCATGGGAATACTTAAAACGTGTGCGTGACATTTGGGATGGTCCAATCGTTCTTAAAGGGTTGATGCATCCAGATGATGCGGAAATGGCTATTTCAATCGGCATTGAGGGAATCGGTGTATCAAATCATGGGGCACGTCAATTTGACGGCTCGCCGGGGGCGATTGAACTGTTGCCCAAAATCGCGAAGCAAGTCAACAGCCGTGCCCAAATCATTTTCGACAGCGGCATTCGCTCCGGCCTAGATGTCATTCGCGCTTTATCACTCGGAGCCGATTTCGTCCTCGCCGGCCGTGCCTTTATGTTCGGGGTCGCCGCCTTTGGCGCAGATGGCGGGGTTCATGTAGCTGAAATCCTACAAGCAGACCTCAAAACGAACATGGCCCAACTCGGTGTCACCACCATTGAAGAAATCAAACAACTTGTTCCCAGCGCAGACTAACCCTGTCTTTCTATATCGCGGCCAGTGTCACATTAACCATCGCCCTCTATTATTTGCGCAAATATGGCACTACCGGATCAAAAACAGCAGGAGAAACAAATGTCTAACCCATCCCCCCCCACAAAAAACGGCCGTGAACGCCGTCAAGAAGATGACAAAAAATTCCTCTACATGGTTATCTTTACCCTTGTCATTCTGGGCGGGGGCTTAATCGGCTTGATCTATGGCTGGCTCGCGATCTTAAGCGCACTCCCTTTTCTGCTCGGTGGTGCGCTCCTCATCTTACTACCTTGGCTTTTGTTAACCGCTTATGGCAAATGGCGCGAGAGAATGGAAGAATATTAGGGGGTCAATAAAATTTTGCGTACCCCAGATCGCCCCGCATGCACGAGTGCTTCATAACCGGCCCGTAGCGGATAACAGCCGTCGATCATATCTTCAACCGGAATACCTCCTCGCTCAAGCAGACGTAACGCAGGCCCAAACGGACCGCACCGTGACCCGACCAAGGAGATTTCACTCACCACCACTTTGGTTAAATCGAAAGATGTTTCCCCCGCAAATGTACTTTTCAAGACAATCGTCCCCTGCGGCCGAATCAGCCGCAGTGCTTCAGCCAAGCCCGCTTCATTACCGGTCGCTTCAACAATTAAATCGAATGAAGCATCGGCACAATCGGCCGTCAAACCGACCATCATGCCCCACTTTCGAGCCAATTGCAACGAGGACTCACGCCGTCCCAACATCGTGACATCCGCCCCATCTAGGCACAACACCGCACCACAAAGTGATCCCAAACGGCCGGGGCCGACCACCGCCGCGCGCACGCTCGGCCGAATCTGTAACTGCTCCCGAATCTCTAAAGCGGCCGCCAAGGGCTCGGTAAACACCGCTTGTTCATCGCTGACAGAGTCAGGTACCCCCCATAAATTTTGCACCGGCAACGTCACATAATCAGCGAACACCCCATCACGACCGGATATTCCCAACGCTCCCCGCGCCGGATGATGCTTGGCCTTGTGCTCAGCCTCTTTATGAGAAAGGCCCTCCATCATATTGGCGGACAACACATTAATCACACCGACCACCCGACGGCCGACCCAATCTTGGTCCGCTTCATCAGCTACTTGTTCAACGATTCCGACAAATTCATGCCCCATCACCCCGCCAAAGCCCGATTTATAACCACGGGTCATCTCGATATCGGTCGAGCAAACACCGGCCAGCAAAACCCGAATCAACGCCTCGCGTACCCCCGGCTCAGGTTTGGGATAATCGGTCGTAAATAAAACTTGTCGCTTGTGTAAGTAAATCGCCTGCATCCCCCCTCTCTTATTCGTCACCGGCTTCTAGCTCGGCCGGTTCAGGCAACCCGATCCGATCTGCGATCAATACATCTAAGATCGTAATCGCAGGGATAAGCCCTTGCCCGATATTATCAGACCAGCCAAATTCATGAACCCCAGCCTCGCTCCGAACCAAAATAACTTCTTGATATTCTCGTTCATCTGTTTCGACGACAACGTCTCCCTGCTGGTTCTCGATTTCTTCTTGCAAAACCAAGCTCACACCGACCGGTACCAAGTCCGATTCGACGATTTGGGCCACAAAGGGACCCACTTCAGCGGCCGGAATTTGCCCTTCGTTCGGTTCTCCATCAGCTGTCAGGATCACAAAACGGCCATCACCATAGATCGTAACCGAAGCCCCATCGATCCGCTCGTAATAGATCAGTCCATCAAGTGGAAGTGGTTGTTCAGGATAGGGTAGATTCCGCTCATCAGCCAACTGTACCGCCGTTAATTGATTTAAGAGCGCATAGACGGGGACAAGGGTTGTCGGCAAGCTCAACGGAGGACATTGTGTTTCGATCCGCACCTCGACCACAGCGATCGTCTCTAGCGGATAAAATGGACACTCAGCCAGATAGGCGCGCGCCAAGCCATTCTCAAGCGTTAAGTTGTTTAACCCGTCCTGCAAATCTGAAGTTAATAGTTCCGGCTCAGCCGCCATATCATCAGGCCCATTCCAACGCCAAATCGCCCCGTCAGACCGCACCACGGCCGTATGAGCAATCGTATATCCGGAAATTTGGCGGTTAATTCCCACAATCGTGTCATCTGGAAAATGGGGTCCCAAATGCTCCGTAAACAACCGCTCAAGGCTGGCGATAACAATCGGATCTCTTAGCCACCCTTCCCCCTCTTGACCATCAAATGGAAGCGCATAACTAAAATGCAAGCAACGATCACAGCCCACAGGCAGTTCTTCTAACAGCAACCCGTTCAAAACCGCCTCGATTTGCACCAAATAAGCGCCTTGATCAGGAAAAACGATTTCTTGTCCGGTCGCTTCATCCCGTAACGTCATCGCACTCGATAACGAACCGGCCAATGTCCGGTCTAGGCCGAGCGCGGGAATAGACAAGCGTAGAGAGAGCGCAGGCTGGGTAAAATCAACGGCCGTGGCTGTCGGCAAAACCGGTGTGGCCGTCACCGCCAACAGCTCTTCACCGGTCGTCGTCTCAAAAGCCGATTCAGGCGTAAATGTCGGATACACCGAAGGCAACGGAGCCACCGTCGGTGGCACAGGCTCCGGCGTTGCGGTCACCACAACAATTTGCGGTTCATCCGATCCACAAGCCACAAGGAAAAGGAGAAAGGTGAAAGGAAAAAGGAGAAAGGAAAGAGAACGAATCCTCTTTTTCCCTTTTCCCTTTTCCCTTTTCCCTTTAAACATCATACCGTCGCTTGTTCAGCACGAATTTCCCACGCAGCCAACAAAGGAACCGCATGGAAAATAGAGCTATAGGTCCCACTTAACAAACCGACAAATAGGACTGAAATAAACTGTTGTACCGATGCCCCACCAAAGAAAATAAGGGCGACCATGATAAACATGGCAGCTAACTGGGTAGCCAGAGAGCGGTGAATCGTTTCAAGAACAGAGCGATTAACAATCGTTTCGTAATCTTCTGTCGGCCGTTTGGTCAAATTCTCACGAATCCGGTCAAAGACCACAATGGTGTCCTGAAGCGAGAAACCGGCAATGGTCAGCACCGCCGTGACGAACAATGCGTCAATTTCCCAGCCGAGCAACATACCCATAATCGCCATAAATCCGAAAATTATCAGCAAGTCATGGAACATCGCCGACACAGCACAAAGCCCATAGCGAATCGGGTTGGGGACCGTACGAAACGCCGCTCCGATATACCCTAAAATAATAAACGAGGTCACAAGGATCGCCACGAAGGCGGCCTGCGATACTTCACGACCAACGGCCGGAGTCACTTGCTCAAACTGAGTCGTTTCAGGGATAAGCGGTGCCACCTGCTCGTTGAGTACGATTTCAATCGCTTGGGTTTGCTCCGGAGCCAAAGGCTCGGTCCGAATCTGCCAAGCATTTTGCAACCCTTCACCCGACAGCGCGATGACTTCAGGATTAGTAATCCCAAATTCGTCATTGTAAACCGCGCGTAATTGATCTTCCGTTACCGGTTCAGTAAATTGCACCTCTAAACGGGTCCCACCAGTAAAGTCAACACTAACCCGAAACGGGAATCCGCTCACAGCGGTCGAAATGATCATGGCTAAAATGCCCAAACCGACCAACACTCCGGAAAAAGCGAAGTAGTAATTTCTACGTTGTGCGAGTTGAAACATAGCTTAGAGTCCGAGTAACCAACCTTTTTCCCGCAGCGAATCCGCCAGCGGGGTCATAATAAATTTAACGAGAGTACGAGTAACAATCACGGCCGTGAACATGCTTAACCCCACCCCGATCAAGAGTGTCCAAGCGAACCCTTGTACCATACTCGCACCGAACGAACGGCCGAAAATCAAGAGAATAGTACAGACGACAACAGTCGCCAAATTCGAATCCCGAATCGAAGACCATGCGCGACTAAAACCGCTATCAATCGCAGATTCAAGTTTCTCACCCGCCCGTAACTCTTCTTTCATCCGCTCAAACACCAGAATATTGGCATCCACCGCCATACCGGTCGAGAGCAAGAACCCCGCAATCGCGGGCAGTGTCATCGTCACCCCCAGCAATTGGAACGCGGCAAAGTTCAGAATCGCATAAATCACCAACGCAATATCGGCTAAAAATCCAGGTAAGCGATAATAGGTCATCATAAACAGCAAAACGACGATCAAGCCGATCGTACCAGCTTGAACACTCGCATTGACCGATTGTTCACCCAACGTCGCCCCAACTTGGCGCACCCCTTCAATTTTTAGCGGGATAGGCAAGCTACCAAAGCGCAATTGCAAAGCCAAATTACTCGCTTCTTCACTCGTGAAATTTCCCGTAATCGTCCCTTGTCGCGAAATAGAGGCTTGGATAATCGGGCTAGAAACCACCTGTTTATCTAAAACAATGGTCAAAAATTGTCCGATATGGCTCGCCGTGTAGCTACCAAAGGTCGTTCCACCTTCTTCGGTCAAGGTAAAAGCGACCAAAAAGTCAGCCCCATTCGACTGAATTTGAGCATCTTGTAATGCAGCGCCGGTTAAGACTGTTTCAAATTCTTGATCGGTTAAAACAAATCCCCCACCAATTTCACAAGGAGATGGTGCGCCGTTATTTTCCGACGTACGAATACATGCCCCTTCAGGCAATGGCTCGAAACCGCTACCAACAAACTCAAGCAAAGCGGTTGCTTGGACCAAGGAAATCGCATCTTCTGGGTTTTCAATCCCAGGCAATTCCACTACGATACGGCGATCACCACCCGCTTGGACCAATGGTTCCGAAACCCCTAGAGCATTAACACGCTGACTAATAATTTGGCGTGCTGTGTTCATTTGCTCTTCGGTCACTTCTTGACCGGCCGGAACATCCGCTTCTAATAATACTTGCAAACCGCCCTGCAGGTCTAAACCTTGACGGATAGGATAGTCAGGATTGGTAATTATCCAGATGGACCCAATCACTACCCCAACAATTACAACAAACCAGAAAAAATCTCTCGCTTCCATATGGGAGACGATTATACAGTCGGGATCGGCCGTATACAATGAATGGCATTGATTTGCCCCGTGGTTTATAATTTGGGGCAATATATTTGCCGATCTACACCCCCAGATTCGCATTCAAATTTCAAAACAACCACATGATTGAACCAGAATACATAACCATTATCGAAGGCCCCACCCCTGAATTTCAAAGCACGCCAGAATTTGCCATCAACTCTGTCCTAGAAGGTCCGCATGATTCATTTACCGCCTACTGCGAACTTCGCACCGCCAATGGCGAGGCTATCTTAGAACGTTGCCGTCGCGCGTGGAAAGAAAAACGGCCGGTCCGGCTTGATTTCCCCGATGAAATGCGGATGCGTAAAGAGTTAGATGTCGTCGGCTTGCGCTTAAAAGAGCGCGATGAGGGGACCGTTTTGCAACTGTGGGTACGTCACCCACTCAATGAACATGCGGCAGAAGATGATGATTTCGATGATTTCGATGATGATGACAACCTAAGTTTCGGCTAATTCTACCGGCAGACATCCCGATGTTTGCCGGATTAGGCACCAACGGCCGTTGTGACCAACGCTCCCCTCCAAAAACAATATCGTCCCAAACGAACACATGACAAACTAGACCAGAGAGCCTACACAGCTCTCTCCCTGCACCAAAGTTGAGCTTCTTTTTTTCAGGCCAATTCAATGCAGCGTCTCAAAATTGATCTGTTTTTTTCTTCCCTCTTCATAGGAGGGATTAGGGGAGGTCGATTTTATAAATTCCCCTCTCCCCCAGCCCCTCTCCCAACGGGATAGGGGGCAAAACAGACGAATTATAAAAAATCAGAAGATTTTTGAGACACCACTCTCAAGCCAGCAAAAATTGCTCGATTTTCTGCGCGATCAAAATACTTTGATCAGTCAGCCCATGATTTGAATCAACCGCCAATAGCTCAACCATCTCTCTATACGCTGCCGTATACGCCTCACTTCCCGAAAGAGGGACAACATCATCCCCACGGCCGTGAATAATCAAAGTCGGCACCTGTGCCGGAGCTGGCGTCAAATAAGCCTGTCCATCCAAATGCAACCCATAGCGCAACGGGGTATCCTCGCCATAAGCGTAGTGAAACATGTTTACTACCCCATTTCGCGCCCACGCACCATCAGGGTCCGGCCGATTCACCTCTAAATATTTCAAAGCAGGGGCCAACAGCATCAACTTTTTTACGCCCCCATACCGGTACACATAATTGGTGGCGACCAAACCACCCATCGAACTCCCCACCAAAAAGATGTCATCCTCGGGCTGTGTCCCCAAATATTGACGCAAACGGCCGATCATGCTGCTGATCGTCAAAAACTCAAAATCTCGCTTCGTTGGCGTAAACGCAAACGCCTCAAAACGGACATTAACACGACCGATAAAATAATCATGCAAAAAACTAGCTTTGTGACCATCTGGAGAAGATGCAAAACCATGAAGATAGATAACACGTCTCATAAAACCTCGTAGTGTGTTAGCTGTTAGGTATAGAAAATAACTAGCCCTGTCGGATTTGGTGGGACTTGATCAATTAACGATTGTCATTCCCACGAAGGTGGGAATCCAACTCTGTTTGAGCGGTGGATCCCCGCCTACGCGGGGATGACACCCCTGTAAATCGACTATTTTTGAACGATTTACACTTATCCCACCAAATTCGGCAGTATCAGGAAAATAAATCTCACCCTAACAATTAAATGTCTCTTGACGTTTCCAAATTAAAAACCCTTTTTGTAACCAGCGACGGCCGGTTTCGACAGGCCAGCCCATTTCAGCCAACCGTTCCGCTGTCGCCAAAAAAAGCTGTTTTGGTCCCCAATCACGATAGCCAAGTGATTGAAAATAAGCGACCTTCCAAGCTTCCATAAAATCGAAAATCGGTTCTTGTGCCACCATGCGATGAATAAAATTCTTAGGCAAAACCGGCTGAAAATCGGCCGGATCAAACCCAAGCCGAAAATTGGTACTAAACACCAGTGCTTCATAACACCCCCCCTCGGCCGTACGCCGAATCACATTGCTCACCCACAACTGCCCAAATCGATTCGATGTCCCTTCGAGTAGCAAGCCATCCGGCTCCAAATAAGCGATCATCTGGCGGTGGGCGGGCAACACGGCCGGTTCATCATACTGTCGCAACACATTAAACGCCCGAATCAACCGCGCAGATTCCCCTTGGTGCAAAGGAATATTAAACCCACCCAAACGAAAATCGGTCAAAGCATCTTGGTACGGTTCCCCTTCCGCCACCCGTGCCGGATCAATCTCCACCCCGATCACTTTCAGTTGTGCATTCAACTCGCGTAACCGTGCCGCACTCTCTAACACCGTAAACGGATATGCCCCATATCCCAGATCAACAAAAACGGCCGAATCCGGCCGTTTAAGCAAACTCCGGTCATAGAGCATCGCGAATAAATCAACGCGACGCAAGCGATTACGCGCGGTCTTGCCGCGCGTTTCTTGCCCGTCCAACTGTTTACGAGGTTGAGACACAAAGCTCTAGTAAATCCGGCTGTCTAAGATGCCAACTCCTGTGGCACATCTTTCAACGCTTCATCTGGAATAACATAAGAGTTCATCAGCAACTTGTCCCCCACTCCAACATTTCCGGATAGCGCTTGGGCAAAATTTGTACTGAGAAAATCTCTTGCACCCCCTCTGCAAAGCGCAAAAAAGCGGCCATTTCGCCGGTTTGGATATTGACAACCCACAAACCGCACGTCCGCAAAGGATCAGGGTGTGGTTGCTGTTCTTGTGAGTTTTCTTCTTGAGTCATAATGTTATTGTGCTTACAAAATATAGGTGGCAAGCAAAAAATTATTGCGCTATTCAATACCTTCGTCAATACGAATCGTCTAATTGGATTTGCGCCCTCCTATCAGGAGGGGTTAGGGGAGGTGTTTCTCCCCCTCTCGCCCCCTCACGGCAATCATACATAGCCCAACATAAATTGACAATCCACAAAACCGCTTCTCGCTAAACCGATTCGCCCTGCGTTTTTCCGCGCACCAACACGATCAACTGAGGAATCTCACGGCCGCCGAGCAAATAAGAACTCGCCACATAAGCCAGCCCGCCCAACGCCACACCGGCCGCCAAATAGACTAGGGGGGAAGTCACAAACCGGCCGACCAACAGCAACACCAGCGCCATTACCCCAGCCGAAACAACCGCACGACCGGCGGTGCGCCCCAGCCCCCATTCATTCAAGCTTCCCAACCGTTGCCAATTCAGCACAAACAACAGCACCGACAAAAAGGTAAACGCCAGAGTGCTCGCCAACGCCAATCCGCCAACATCGAGCCAACCGACCAATGCATACGCGGACCCCACCTGCACAATTAGCCATCCGACATAAGCGAACATCGGTGTCCGTGTATCGTGCTGTGCATAAAACAGCCGCGCCACAATCTCTAATGTCGCTTCACTCACAATCCGAATCGAGAAGAAGAGCAGAACGGTATAGACTCGACTCGTTGATTCGGCCGTAAACGCCCCACCTTCTAACAAGAAAACAACCACCGATTCACCGAGCAAAAGCAAGGCCACGGCTGACGGAATAGTCAACGTCCAAATAATTCCCAACGCGGTCATCGCCGTTTGCTTGAGTTCTTTAATTCGTCCGGCATTAAAATGCTCCGCCATTGTCGGGAAAACAACCAGCGCCACAGCTGTGCCGAACAGGGTTTCCGGCAGTTGCATCAGCGTAAACCCATAAAAGTAAACCGATGTGCTCCCTTCAGCCAAGCCAGAGGTCAAGCGGATAATAAATAGGTCCGCAAACTGAATCGTCCCCAGCGTCACGATACGCGGCCCCATCAAGCGAATAATCTCTTGCACCCCGGCCAACTGCCAATCGATATGCGGCCGGTAGCTAAACCGATAGCGAATCAAAGCGGGTACTTGAATCGCGATATGCATCAACCCACCAAGCACCGTCCCCCATGCCAATCCATGAATCCCCATCGTTGGCACAAACAGATACAGCCCGATCACATATCCGATATCTAAGGCGACCGAAGCCAGCGCAGGCAAGGCGAAATGCTGATTGGCATTCAAATAGCTACTCAACACCCCACTGATCCCGAAAAACATCGTCTGGATCAAGATAATACGCATCAGCTCGGCCGTTAATTGCTGTTGCTCCGGCGAAAAATCAGGGGTGAGCACCAACGCCAACGGCCGTGCAAAAATCGCACTCACCCCAGCGATCGTACCCAATACCAAAATGACCAAAGTCAACGTACTATGGGTGAGTGCCAAGCTCTTTTTCGTCTCTTCGTCAGCCAAATAGTTCGCATAAACGGGGATAAAAGCGGCCGCCAAGGCCCCCCCTGCGATCAACACATAAAATAGTTCAGGCAATTGATTCGCGGCCGTAAACGCATCAAATTCAGCGCCGGTCCCAAAGCGACCAGCCACAAGATTCCCTCGAATCAATCCGGTCACCTTACTGACCCCAAAGAAAAACATGACCAAGACGGTCGAGCGCAAAAGATGTTGCAAACGTGATTTCTGTTTCATAGCCGGTAATTGTGAAACGGCCGAAGAGGATTGTCAAACTGGCTAGAAAAGCGTTAAGTAACCAGTGATCAGTGATTAAACATTTCCTTGGATTGCGCGTATAAAAAATTTAGGCAAACTACTTACAATTCTAGACACAGAGAAAAACCCTAAAATATCATTCATCCCCAAGTCTATCCCCGCGACCGATAATGATATTCATAAACCGGCTCATACCCCAGCCGCTCATAAAGTCGCAAAGCGGCCGTGTTATCCCTCAACACTTGCAAATAAGACCGGATCCCCCCATTCTCCAGCCCCCTCTCCAACAAACAACGCATCAATCCCCCAGCAACCCCTTTCCCACGCCATGCCGGAACCGTATAC
>WTJY01000507.1 GCA_011524645.1 Anaerolineales bacterium
ATGGTATGAATGACCAATAGTTCTCCACGGTCATAATCTGGCCAGAGTTCAATGACCATTAAGGTCATATCGGTTGTTGAAGATTGGGCAAATACTGTGTGGGGTGTTACGGCCGTGAGCGCCAATATACAAATATAAAACAATCTTTTCATTGTTTGATCCTTATCGATTGATAATTTTTTTAAAATGTCACTTACACCAATACCTTCGCCAATACGAACAGTCTAATTGGATTTGCGCCCCTCCTATCAGGAGGCTGGGGGAGGTGAGCGCCCCCTATCCCTAGTCCCTATCGCTTCCCCCCAGCAAAACCGCTTCTTCCAGCCACATAAAGGGGTATACTATTCATATGGAAGAAAAAACATTCAAAAACGTGTTTCAATTCTGGGTAGTCAACGGTGTAACCTTGTCCAGCTTACTCTTCGGTGTCCTTTCAATTGGGGCCACCATGACAGGGAACCTCACCACGGCCGCCCTCTGTCTCGTCGCCAGCGTCCTACTCGATGGCATCGACGGCAGTTTGGCTCGAAAATGGTCCGTCACCAGCCCCTTTGGCGTTCAACTCGACTCATTAGCTGATATGACCGCATTCGGTGTCGCCACCGCCTTATTTTCATACATGTGGTTAATCGGCAAACAGCCAGATCTCCTGATTCTCGTTGGCACGGTCGCCGGCCTTGTCGCCTTGACCAGTGCCATTCGGCTCGCCCGTTTCAATGTCGGCGAAAAGAGTAGCTTCTACTTTCAAGGCATCCCCACCACGGCCGCAGGTGGCATGATCGTCTTAACC
Organism: Anaerolineales bacterium; assembly: GCA_011524645.1. Lineage (GTDB taxonomy): Bacteria > Chloroflexota > Anaerolineae > Promineifilales > Promineifilaceae > WTJY01. The sequence goes on from WTJY01000507.1 coordinate 791, forward strand.
TATGTCGTCATGCCAGACCTCCCATTTTGGTGGGGCCTGCTACTCGTCGGTGGCGTCGCCTTACTCATGGTCAGTAATTTTCCCTACATGAAGCTAAGACAGTTCAAAAAACTGCCCATCTGGCTCCTGCTCCCTCTGCTTTTACCCTTATGGCTAAATTGGTCGCTGACCATTATCGGCCTCGAATTTGTCTACATTCTTAGTGGCCCTGCGCTCTGGTTATTCCAGCACTTTAACTCTGACATCACTTCCAACGAGCGATCGGCGTAATGCCACCTTGAACCGTTTGTCCAACCGTGACAAGCGGTTCAACCCCATCGGCCGGTAAGTAAATATCCATGCGGGAGCCAAAACGCATCAACCCAAATTTTTCCCCTTGAGCCAGAAGAGAGTCTACCGGCGCACGGTTCACCAAGCGACGAGCGACCGCTCCCACCCGTTGCGCCACAACACAACGGCCGTGCACCGTCTCGATCACCGTAAATTCAGCCACATTGTGATCCGCTTCGGCCGAACTCGCCACCGCAAACCCGCCCCCCTGTGACAATCGATCCACCACTTTCCCCGCAACAGGGGCACGGTTTACATGCACATCAAAAATCGACAAAAAGACCACAATACGGCACCATTCCCCCTCACCAAAACGGCTATCATGCATCTTTTCAATCGCCATCACCTTGCCGTCTGCGCCCGCTAAAACGGCCGTATCATCCGCCACAATTTCCCGTTTCGGATCACGGAAAAACAAAGCGACCGGCACCGCCAACAACGCCAACCAACGTCGACGTAACAAACTCGACAAACCCAGAATGCCCAATACAAAAAAGAGCGCATCCCGATCAAAACGAAACGCCCCCCAGCCGATTTGTTCACGAGGTGCCACATGCCGCTTATGCGCATCTGTTGCCTCTGGCGCAGAAAGTCGCAAATGATGAATCCATGCCGGAGGCAAGTTCATAAACACCACCTCACGACGGAAAGAATGTTCCGTTTGTAGCGCACCCATAAACCGCTGAACCTCATCCGCTTCGGCCGATGGTGTAAAAATGCTTTTCAGCGTACGGCCACCGATATATTCAATATAAGTAAACGTACCATCAGGAGCCAATACACGGCGATAATAAGCAATGATCTCTTGGGTAAGCTCAAACGGCAGAACATTAAATGGAAGCGAAGAGATAATCACATCAAAAGGACGATCCGCTTTCACATCCAGCACACTCATTTCATGTATAAAAATCTGATCACGAACACCAGCAAAGACCGGCTCCGTTTCGATCCGCTGGCGCAAAACCTCCACCAGCTCTGAATTGATCTCACACAGATGTAGTTCATCTCCCGCTCGGAGCTGGGGCGCAATTTCGACAGTCATCGCCCCCGTGCCCGAACCAACCTCTAAAATCCTTCTATTTTGCCCTCTACGCCGAGCCAGCTCATCAGCCATCGCCCGCCCCGCATAAGAAGACGTGGGAAAAAGAGTCCCGATTTCTTGATAATGACGGGTAAACAGTTGAATAAATTGAATCGTATCATTAATTTGTTTTTGCATAGAATCAAGTTTATCAAATCAATTTTATTTTTGCATGATTTTTATTTCTGATGAGTTATCGATAAACTGTCCCATAAGATTATGGCTGATCGAGACACAGAAACGCATCGTGCACCTCTAAGGCCACAAGCCGTCGCTCTAGTCGTGAGATTTATCCCACTCGCTCACTAGCAAAAAACGCGACATATCTACAGCATGGGGTCATGGGTCACCCGTTGATCATTGGCCATCGACAATTTACCATTTACAATTTTCAAGAAATGCCCAAAACCAATCATTACCTAATCCCCCTCTCTCTGCTCACCCTCACCCTCATCCTCGCCGCCTGCACCCGCCCCACCCCCGACATCACCTTCTCCGTCTTCGGCGACCCGGCCGAATTCGCCGCCTACCAGCAACTCGTCAATACATTTCACCAACAACACCCCGATATCACCGTCCAACTTGAACACATCCCCTCCCAATCCGAATATCGCCAAAAGCTCGCCACCCGCTTCGCCAGCAACACCCCACCCGATGTCATGCTGCTCAACTATCGCCGCTTTAGCGCCTTCGCTGAAGCGGGTGTCCTCGAACCACTCGAACCTTATCTAAACGACAGCAACACCCTCACGGCCGAACAATTTTTCCCCCTCGCCCTCGATTCCTTTCACTTTGAAAACCAACTCTGGTGTATTCCCCAAAACATCTCCAGCCTCGTCGTCTACTACAACCAAGACCTCTTCGACACGGCCGGACTTCCCTACCCCAGCAACGATTGGACCCGCGACCAATTCCTCACGGCCGCTCGCGCCCTCACCCGCGACACCGACGGCGACGGCCAAATCGATCAATACGGTGCCAGCATTCAACCCAACATCTTCCGCCTAGCCCCCTTCCTCTGGCAAGACGGTCACCAGCTCGTCGATAATCTCCAAAACCCGACCCGCCTCACGATCAATCAGGACACCCTACAATGGTTCGTCGATCTCCAACTCAAAGAACAGGTCGTCCCCTCGGCCGTAGCCGAAGCGGCCCAGCCCAGCGAAAACCGCTTTATCAACGGCAGCATCGCCATGATCTTTAACAGTCGGCGCGGCGTTCCCACCTATCGCACCATCGATTCATTTAATTGGGATGTCGCGCCGCTCCCCAGCGGCCCACAAAAAGCGGGCATCCTCCATAGCGACGCTTACTGTCTCGCCGCCAATGCAGAAAACAAAACGGCCGCATGGACCTTTATCCAATTCGCCAACTCAGTTGAAGGACAAACCATCGTCGCCGCCTCCGGCCGGACCGTCCCCTCACTCATCGCTGTCGCCGAATCCCCCACCTTTCTAGACCCCCATCTCCCACCCGCCAACGCCCGCATCTATATCGACACCGCCCCCATTCTGGGTACCGTTCCGACAATGGCGGGCTGGACCGCCGTCGAAGAATTTGCCAGCAAAGAGATCGAACGCGCCTTCTATGGTCAAGCCACCGTCTCCGAAGCGATCCAAACGGCCGAGGAACTCACCCAGCAATATTTCGCCTCCCCCTAATCCCCCGGCACGTACCGCGCAATCCCTCCCCCGCCATCAATCTCCAGCCCATCTCCCACAATCCACACCGTTCCCAGCGAATCAACCATCACATCCGCCACATAAAAATCAGGAATCCCGAACTCAGGCCCAATCACCTGTTCCGTTTCCCCCTGCAAAACCAACCCGCCGCGCCACGTGCCGATAAACAGCGTGTCTGATGGCTCATGATAATACAAGGCTTCCACAATGCTATCTAAATCGGCCGTTTCACTCACACTTTCCCCCTCAACCGACAACAACTCGCTCCCATTGGCTAAAATCAGCCCATCATCAGTCACCGCCATATCATGTAACGCAAAGAAATAATGATCTGTATCCTCATCAGAAATCACCGTCACCGCATCACCATCCACGGCCGCCACATAATCGGAATCATACGCCACCCACATCTCTCCATCATGCCAAATCATCGACTCAACATCCTCATCAGGCAAACCGCGCCACCCTCCCAAATCGGTCATTTCCGCTCCATTCCACAAGAAAACCCCATCTCCAGTCCCGATCCATAACCGATTCTGATCATCAAACGCCAACGCATCAATCTCAAAGTCGGTCAAAAAACTCCAAATCTCATAATCGGCCGTCACATGGGCCAAGCCACTCGGTGTCCCGACCCAAACCCCGCCAGCCCCATCAGCCAGCAACGTCGTGATCCAAGTTCGTGGCAGTGGCGTATCGTTTCCAGAATAGGCCGCCCAATTCCCCCCAGACAAATCACCAAGTGGCGCCCGATACAAACCGCGCTCCGTCCCGATCCACATATAGTCACCCGACTCCGCCAGCGCAGTCATGCCATTGAAGGGCAATTGCCCCTCTAATTCAAAAGCACGCCACTCCCCAATCGTCTCGATTTGCCCTAAGCGGACCCCACTTAATACGGTTCCCACCAAAATATCTCCCTCTGGGGTTGTATCTATCGAAGTAATATCTTGATCTATCCCTTGCCCACCAATGATCTGATACGGATCACTACAACGCTCGGCCGCCGGATCAAAGCGACAAATACGGCCGCCCGAATACCCGATCCACACCATCCCTTCACTATCCACATGCAACGCATTCCCGACTGAGAGCGGCAAGTTATAAGCATCATCCTCATCTGAATAAAGCATCCAATTTCCGGCCGTATCACCACGCACCAACCCATCCAAGGTAATCATCCACATCGTCCCATCGGCCGCCACATCGATCCCATCCGGCCAATCGGTCGGCACATCACTCGTTTCCGGGTCATGCTCTGTCACCGATCGGGTCGCCAGATCATAGCTCGATAAATAAATATCATGCCCGATCCATAACGTATCGGCCGAAGCGGCCAAATCATCGGCCGTATCATCCGCCAACCCATGGCCCGATTCCGTAATCCGTTGCCAACGCCCCGATTCCACATTCAAAATACTGACCCCACTACTGTCATGTCCTAAATACAACATCGGTGCGGCCCCTTCGGGGGAGCAAGCGAGCGAACGAATATTGTTCCGAGCGACATCATTTTCCCCAAACACCCAAACATCTGCGACCTGATTCGGCACGGCCGGATCGATCAACGCCGTACCGGAACTCGTTCCGATCACCACCCGACGTTGCGGCACATTGCAAAGCATCACCGCTCGTGTATCACTACTCGGCAACCCATCAAATACCGTCAAATGGGTCTCCGTTCCAGCGGCCGTATCAAACACCACCACCCCGTTCGCCGATGCCATATAAATCACCCCATCCACATAAATCGCATCCCGCACCGTGTTCGCATTGGCATAAATATGCCAACCCGCTTCCTCGGCCGTAAATCGGTTTTCTCCCAAATCGGGAAACAACCCATCATTCACATCGCCACGAATAGGGGTCAAATCATCCCAAGCCACAGGCTCCCCACTCGTGATATCCTCGATCACCACCGCTTCCGGTGTCACCCCACCGTCCCCATCAGACGTAGACGGGGCCAATGTCGGAAAGACCACCGGGTTATCTGGTGCGCGATCTCGGATCAGATAGCCCACAAAGCTCACCCCAAGAATCCCCACCATGCAAAGCAACGTCAGCCCAAACATCCCCATAATCACCAAACGGGAACTCGGCTCGCTCCCCCCTTCCGGATCAAAATAATCCGATTCCGCGTCATCGGTCCCAAAAGATTGATCCGTCTCCGGTTCAGCCGGTTCACCCTCTTCCACTTCCTCCGGCTCACTCGGCTCAATAATCGGTGGCGGCCCGTTCAATGCCACAGGCGCAGGGTTCGGAGCCACATATTTCACGGCCGTCTCCCCCACAATTTCTACAAATTGGTCTAAAAGCTGCTGCGCACGATCCGGCCGTTCCGCCGGATTTTTCGCCAACCCGCGTGCCACCAACCGATTCAAACGCTCATAATCGGCCGACACCAACCCCTGTGTCTCAATCTCCGGAATCGGATCATTGACATGCTGATAAGCGATACTCAGCGGTGTCCCGCCAGAATAGGGCGGTCGTCCCGCCAACATTTCATACAAAATCGCACTCAGCGCATAAATATCAGTTTGAGGACTAACCGGCTGTCGCTGTACCTGCTCCGGTGCCAAATAATGCGGGTTCAGATTGTTTTCACGCAACAGCGTCAACGCCCCCACATCTTCAGTGCCAATCACCTCAATTCCCCCCACATAAGGTAGCCCCAACTCATCAAACACAATCGAATCAGGGGTTAAATCCGCATGCACAATCCCATGCTGATGCAACGTATCCAAGGCGGGGATCACCCGATTCAGAATCGATTGAATCTCCTCGATCGGCATCGGTTCCCCTTGCAATCGGTCCAAACGGCCGCGCAAAGATCCCCCTTCCATTAACGGCAACGCCAAATAGGGCAATGAACTCACAATCCCCGAATCATAAACCGGCACCACCGCCGCATGATCAATCTGATTCAGCGTTTCAATCCGCTGCTCAAACACCCCCATCTTAATCGGGTCATTCGCAAAATCGGGCGGGTATAACTTCAACGCCACCTTCTGCTGCGTTTGCCGATGCTCGGCCGTATAAACCACACTATTCGTGCCACGTCCTAACTCTTCATGAAGAATATAATGATGAAATGTTTGCATAATAATCCAAATTTACCGAAAAAATTTTTCTCTCAACTACTTAGGTCGCGATATGTTAAAGGGACAAAGAAATCACCTCAACAAAGGCTTTTCTCTATCCCTATCTTCCTTCCCTATCGCTTTATTCCCAAAAAAGCTCTATAAAACAACTCTAGCTAAAACCGGTCCTCACCTACAACCCAGCCACTATAAAAAACACCAGCCCGATTGTAACCAAAAAAACTACCCCGAAAAACAGGAGAAACGCCCGCCGCAATTGTCCCGTTTCTCGAAGCTCCTGATCTATCTGGCTCGGCTCAGTCAAAATATCTGTTTCATATTCACCAAACCGATTCATTCTCTCTTCCGGATCAAAATCCTGCCACGAAGTTTGTCCCTGATGCGTTAAGCTCCGGCTCGATCGATTCAACTCTTTTCTCCCATTAATGATCAAGGGACGCCTCTCCAAACCGGTCAATTTCAAATAGGTATTCAAAATATCACTCGGCCGGTCCTGTCGATCTTTCGCTAACCCATGCATCACAATATGTCGGCCGAGCGCTCCCAAGACCTGATCACTTAAAGACAACGGAGCAGCTTTTAATTGATATGAAATCATGTCACTAATGCTACGACACGAAAAAATCGGCCGTCCCGCTAACATCTCATACATCAACACCGCAAACGCATACCAATCCCCATCTTCTCGAATCACCCCATCCTTCAACCGTGCCGGATCACGATACGCCACATCTTCCAATAACGCTCCGCCTTCCAAATAAATCCCCTCCGCCAGTCGCGATGCATCCCCTTTGTTAAAGCGTAACCCACCTAAATAGGGCCGATTTTCACGATCAAAAAAAATGAGGGACGGCGTTAGCCAACCATGACACAACCCAATCCCGTGCAATGTCTCCAGCGCATAAGCAACCCGAACCCAGACATCCAAAATCACGCTTTGCCCCAAATGCGGGCTCATTTCTAAGCGATCACGCAATGTTCCTCGGTTCATCAAAGGCATAACCAAATAAGGTTTCTTGCCATGCACCCCCCATTCGAGCAAAGGCACCAGACCACAATCGGCCCCACATTGCGCCCACCGCTCCGCCCAATGGGCAAAATCGGCCTGCTCTCTCTCGTCACGCAAAAAAGAATCGGTATACACTTTAATCGCCACCGTTTGGCGACTGTATCTGTGAACCGCCCGATACAGCGTACTATGTGAGCGCTGCGACAGCTCTTCTTCGATTTGATAATGGTGAAATGTCAACATTTTTGTTCGTTATCTCAAAGCCATCTAAAATAAAACTAGCCCTGTCGGATTTGGTGGGAGTTGATCAATTAACGATTGTCATTCCCACGAAGGTGGGAATCCAACTCTGTTTAAGCGGTGGATCCCCGCCTACGCGGGGATGACAGCCCTGTAAATCAACTATTTTTGAACGATTGACGCTTATCCCACCAAATTCGGCGGTATCAGAAATGAAACAACCGACGCTTCAATTTTAACCCATCTAATTCACAAAATATCACAAAACACAAAGGTCATCATGACAAAACAATTTTTGATTACCGGCGCATCGACAGGGATCGGCTACGACGCCGCCCGCCTCTTGATCGAACAAGGACATCTTGTCTGGGGCAGTGTACGCAAACCGGCCGACGGCCAGCGTGTGCAGCAAGAACTCGGCACCCAATTCACCCCCCTCCTGTTCGATGTCACCGATGACGATGCGATCCAACAAGCGGCCGCACAGCTCAAAAGCGACCTCAACGGCCGTCCCCTCCACGGACTCGTCAACAACGCCGGAATCGCCATAACCGGCCCCATGGAACATATCCCACTTCGTGAATTTCGCCGTCAATTCGATGTCAATCTATTCGGCGTAGTCGCCGTAACCCAAGCGGTTCTCCCCTTCATTGCCAAACCAAACGGCCGGATCGTCAACATCAGTTCCGTCAGCGGCAAGCTCACCTACCCCTATTTCGGCCCCTATGCCGCCTCCAAACACGCCCTCGAATCAATGTCCGATGCACTCCGTCGAGAATTAGCGATCCACGGCATGCACGTCTCCATCATCGAACCCGGCTCCGTCATCACCCCCATCTGGGGCAAAATGTCCGAAGAGCAAATGGTCGAAGATTACAAAGACACCGTCTATACTCGCTCTCTAAACAAACTGCTACAGGGGGTAAAACGCACGGCCGACATGGGCATGCCGGTTGAAATCGTCAGCAAAACGATCGCCCACGCCCTCACCGCCGACCGCCCCAAAATCCGCTACCCCCTACCCAACCAATGGCTAATGGGCTGGCTCTTCCCTCGTTTCCTTCCCCAACGCTGGATCGATAATGTCATCACCAAACAATTGGGGCTTACGCCAGAGAAAAAATTGTAAATGGTAAATGGCCTACTCTCCAATCACCAACTCCACATAAGCCGTCTTCCGCCTCTCCACCACAACCTCAACATTATATTCCTTATTCCCAATCTTCGTATACACCTCATACCGTCCCGCTTCCACATCATCATACGCGAAATTCTCCGGCCAGCGATCATCTCCATTCACCTGATCATCCGCATAAGTCAACGTTTGAATCACCGGAAACTCACCCGGATCGATCTTATGAATAAACACCGGATACTCCTTCGCCAAAGAGCCATCAGGAAACATCACCCGCCCCACAATCGTCCCATCTTCGGGGAATGGCCACAGCCACAACACCGGATTCCGCGTTGACCAATAATCGTTAGCCCCAACCCGTACTTCAAAATGTAAATGAACCGCGTCCGCAATTCCCGATGCCCCGCTCAGCCCCACAATATCCCCCCCATTCACATTTTGCCCCACACCCACAGTCACCCCATTCAAATGACCATACAATGAATAAACCGGCTGTCCTTCATAGAGAAAATCATGCTCAATCACCACCGTATTGCCATAAAAATCGAGCTGTGGCCCCAACATCACTTCATCATCCAATCCGGCAAAGATAACTGTCCCATCGGCCGTCGCCAAAATCGGCACATCATATGCCCCGACATTAAATTCAACCCCATGATGGGTCCGCAATGTCCCTCCCCGCGTACTCCCATACGGATAAAATTTATCGGTCCACACCACACCCCCTTCAGCCACCGGCCGGGTCATCCAATAATGATCCTCCGATGATGTTTGGGGCAAACGGGGCGACGGCGCAACCGCACGTGTCGGATCAACCGTAACTATCGGCTCAACCGCCACCGCCGCCATCCCATCAGCCACCGGCTCAGGATAACTCCCCACAATAGTCGCTTCGGCCGTCGGGGCCACCGGCGCGTCAAACTCTTCTTGAATAACAGGCTGTGGCAACCCATTGTCTTCAGGTGCCGGATAAGAACCAACACCATCCCCGCCAGCGGTGTTGTATAATTCTTCCACCGTAATATTGGGCAATGGCAAGGTGGGCACCGGCGTTGGTGTCAACCCCTCTGTAACCACAGGAGGCTCAACCGTAGCCGATGGCAAAGATGCCACCGTCGAGGCGGAATCCCCGCCACAAGCGATCAGAGAAATTGTGCCAACCGCACCCAAAACGAACAGCGCACATCGGCGCAAAACGGTAAATTCAATCATATCATCAACTTAAAAAGATAGTTTTCGGAGTAAATTTGCAGGACCCAGACAATAATAGTAACCCCCTCAACCCCATGCAAATTTTTTCATCCATTCCGCACAATAGATTGTCCCAGAAAAAATTTTATATCAACTCAACAAAACCACCTCTCTATCCTATCTTTCGTCCCTATCATCCCCTCTCAAACTTAACACAGGAGTACAGTTATTATGAAAATCGCCATACTCGGAACCGGCCGTGTCGGCTGCACCCTCGCCACTATTTGGGCCAAACTAGGCCACGATATCATGCTCGGCTCACGTGAAGCTGCGCGGGGCCAACAAGTCGCGGCCGGTTTAAACCACCCACAAATCAGCGGTGGAAACCTCATCTCCGCTTGTGAACACGGCGATGTTATTCTCTTCGCCTTCCCTTGGTACGCCCTCACCGACATCGCCCGCGCGGTCGGCAAACTACAAGGGAAAATCATTATCGACTGCATCAACCCCATGACCTCAAGCGGTAGCTTGGCCCTAGGGCACAAACGCTCGGCCGGAGAAGAAATCGGCAAAGAGTTCCCCCTCGCCAAACCGATCAAAGCGTTTAACCATATCTACCTCGACCATTTCGCCGATCCCATGTTTAGTGGGCAAGCGGCCAACGCTTTCTACTGTAGTAATTTCGATGATGCCAAAGCGGCCGTCATTCAACTCGCCACAGAAATGGGCTTCGAACCGCTCGACCTCGGCCCCCTCAAACAAGCCCGTTACCTTGAGCCCTTCGCCGTTATGTGGATTCACATGGCCTTTTACATCGGCATGGGCCCGGAATTTACGCTCAAAATGGTCCCCCGCTAACCCCCCTTTTGGTTGCCGGTTCCCCCCACGCTCGTTACACTTCAGACTATTGTCACCCCGCTACCCGTAGCCAGACTCAAAACACAACAAAACTTATGTCTTTGCCCATCACCCACATGACACTCTATAAACATGGTGTTGGTTTCTTCCAACGTCGTGGCACGGCCGTTGGCCGTGAAGTTCACCTTTCATTTCGTGTTGACGACATGAATGACATTCTCAAAAGCTTAACCGTCATCGACCAAGGGGTGGGACAAGTTTTGGGCATTGACTATGCGACACCGCAAAGCAAAACGGAACAGCTCGCAGGCTGTTCCGTCCAACTGCGTGACGCCCACAGCCTGCGCGACCTACTCAGCGGTTTGCGCGGCCGGGCCATCACCCTTGAACTCCAAGACGCTACACAGGTCGCCGGAATCTTAATCGGCTCAGACGAAGTCGCAGAACCGGAAGAGATCAGCCACACCCTCGTCTCTCTCGTCGCCGAAGACACGGCCGCCGTCCGCATCTACCCGCTCGAACAAATCAAAGCGGTTCTCATTCGGGATCAACAAGCGGAAGAAGATCTACGCTTCTTTCTCAGCACCGCCCTCAGTCAAGAGGATTACCGCCAAATCACGATTCGCCTCACCCCCGATGAACATGACCTGCTCGTCAGCTATATCGCCCCCGCCCCCACTTGGCGGGTCAGCTATCGCCTCATCGCCGAAGCAACCGATGACAAACGGAAAAATGGGAATGCGCTTGTGATGGGCTGGGGAATATTCGACAATCAGCTGGAAGAAGAATTGCGCGACATTTCCCTCTCCCTTGTCGCCGGTATGCCGATTTCGTTTACCTATGATCTATACACCCCGTTCACCCCAGAACGCCCCCATATCGAGGAAGAAGAACGGGTCGCGGCCGCACCGGTCCATTTCGGCGGGGCCGTGATGGACGCCATGGAAATGATGGATGAAAAGGAAGATGTCCGGGCCATGATGCCGATGAGTGCCGCCGCGCCCATGCCAAAGCGGCGTGCGAAAATGGGCAAAGCTGCGATCGACACTAGCGCGGCACGGGAATCGGTGCAAACAAATGCCACCGGCGAAAGTTTAGGTGAACTGTTCCAATACAATATCGCCACGCCGGTCACCGTCGGCCGTGGCCAATCGGCGATGGTCCCGATCGTCACGGCCGATCTCCCTTACGAAAAAGCCTATATCTACAACGGCCGTAAACTCCCCAATCATCCGGTCGCCACCCTGCGCATGCGCAACCAAACCGGCCTCACCCTCGAACGCGGACCCGTCACCGTCATCGAAAACAACGAATACGTCGGTGAAGCGGTTCTCCCATTCACCGTCACCGATGCCGAAATGATCGTCCCTTATGCGGTCGAACTCGGTGTTAAAATTAGCGAACAGCCGTACAACTTCCGCGAAGAACATCGCTTGCTCCTTGACAACGGCTATATGAAAACGGAATCATGGCAAATTGTACAGCGTGACTATGTCATCAATAACACCACCAATCGGCCGCTTGAAATCCTCATCGAGCACCCCCGCCACAGGGATCACTACACCCGCTTCGACACCCCCGAACCGGCAGAAACAACAGATGAATTTGAACGGTATCTCGTCACCGTACCGGCCGGAAAAGAACTCACCTTGCGCGTCCAAGCCCGCAAACTTCATACCAGCCGCGAACGGCTCTCAGGGCTCAACCACCGCAACATTAAACAGTACCTCGACAAACACAGCTTGCTCGATAAAAACACGCAAGCACGACTCAAGCAGCTCCTCGATATTCTGGCCCCGATCGGAAAATACGATCAAATGGTGAAAGAAATCCACCAAGAACGCCAATCGATTTTCAAAGCGCAAAAGCAAATTCAAGGCAACATCAACGCGCTCAATGGCAAAAACGAAAGCGAAAACCGCTTACGCCAGCGTTATGTCACTCAGCTCAACGACCAAGAAAACCGACTCGCCCAACTAAACCAAGAAGAAAAGAAACTCAAAACCCAAATCGAAACCCAAAGAAACCAAGCGACCCAACTCATCGCCACCTGGTAACAAAAACATTATGCCAACTTCTGAGACAGCAATAAAATAACCCCCTCTTACTCTCTTCTCTGTCTCTCTCCTCTTACTCTGTTCTCTGTCTCTTTTCTCTGTCTCTCTTCTCTCTCACCATGCAAAACCAACTCGCCCGTCTAAACAATCCACGTAACCTCATAGCGGTTGTTTTGCTCGCCCTCTTTCTGTTGCTATCAGCCTATGGCGTGTGGTATTTCGTCCTGCGTGAAACCGAGAAAGAGGAAGTCATCAGCACCCTCTACTTGGTTGACTCCTCAGTCCGCATGAGTGAAGCATTTGCCGACGGCACCAACTCCCGTATGGATGTTGCCCGCAACTTTGTCCGCGATTTGGTCAATCGCAGCCCCAATGAAAATATTATCGGCTTGCGGGTTTTCGGCAGTGGATCAAACAACAACGGATGTGAAGACACCAACCTGTTGGTCCCCATCGAACCCAACACCCAAGCCCAAATCGCTCAAGAACTCGGCACCATCAGCAATGTCTCGAACGATGCATCGCTGGTCGCGGCCGCACTAGAAGCGATCCAAGACCTATCCAATAGCCAATACGGCGGCATCTTGCGCTTGGTCATCATCACCGGTGGTGAAGACACCTGTCTCGTCAACAGTGCCGACATTATCGCCCGTGAAGCGCAACTCAATAACATTTCGCTCGAAACGATCATCATCAGCATCGACGCGGAACCACGTGAAGTTATTTCGCTCAATTCAATCGTGGCCGACCTCAACACAACCGATGTCAGCGAGGCGGTTCTTATCGAAGCCAATAACGAAGAAGAGTTGGCCGAGGTATTTGAACTTATAGAGGAAACGATCACCCAACCAACGTTTGGCACCGGTGGCGGCGGTGGCACCATAGACGAAATCGCCACCCTAACC
>WTJY01000110.1 GCA_011524645.1 Anaerolineales bacterium
CGACATGACTCCCCGAGGGGAGATTGTGGGGATCGATCTGGGGATCAACCGTTTGAGTATAAATCTGCTTGGTCGGGTATTGAAGTCAGAATGGCGGGTCGCTGGTATCCATCGACCAAGCTCTGTCATCGATGCAAGCGTAAGAAAGCGGATATGGCTCTTTCCGAACGGATTTACCGATGTGAACATTGCCATTTAACGATGGATCGCGATCTGAATGCCGCTTTGAATTTGGCGCAGGTTGACCCTTTAAAACAAGCTGAGTACCGCTAGTTGGGCGGGATTTTAAGACTGTGGAGATGTGGCGTTAGCCATTCTGGGAAGCAGTAAAAGAGTACAAAATATCATATTTTAATAAATCTCTTACAACGGTTTGACGTGTCTGTGTATGTTGTGGATTGTAGAACGTTATTCTTGCTCTTACTCCACTGTACCTTTTAAGGAAATGGTAAATGGTAAATTGCCAATGAGGGAGGTTTTTTGGGGTTGTGGTTAGCGTGGATGCTAGAGGGCGGTCAGGGGTGTGTTAGGAGGTCCTTCGGCCGTAGAGATGGGTGGGGTGTGTGGTGTAGTAAAACATGTGTGGTTCGCTAGTAATCGATTAGTTTGCCGGTGTTGAGATATTTTTCTCGTTCATCGGGGTAGGTGTTGAAAAAGATACTGTTGCCATCGGGGTCGCGGATTTCGGCACTCCATGAGTTGTCTTCGTTGTGTGTGGGTGGCTGGGTGAATTTGATGCCGTCGGCCGTGAGGGTGCGGCCGATTTGTTTGATATCACCCCCGCGAAAGTTGATCATGTTTTGGTTGATATGCCCTTGGTAAAGGTTGAGGGCCATGTTGTTGTGTTGCATGATGGCCCAACCGTCTGCGCGAAAATCGGGGCAATTAAAGGGGGTTTTGCAGCGGCGAAGCCGCTGCAAAACCCCCTTGGAGGGTAAAAAAATTTTGATGACAACTTGTTCGTGGACCCCCCCGATTCCCAGTTATGGGGACATAAATAGCAAGCTTGTATAATTGTGGGTCTGTGACAGCTATATTGTATGGAAGGTTAGAAAGATGAGTGATCAAATTGTTATTTCGGCGTTGTATAAGTTTGTGGGATTGCCTAATTATCAGGCAATGCGGCCGGAAATTATGGAAAACTTTGAGCAGAATGGGGTGCGAGGCACGTTGCTGCTGGCGGCCGAGGGGATCAATGGCACGATTGCGGGGACGCGTGTGGGGATGGATCGGGCACTTGCATTTTTGCGTAGCTATTCCGGCTTAGAGGATTTAGATCACAAAGAGTCGTATGCGGATGAGATTCCGTTTAAGCGGATGAAAGTGCGCTTGAAAAAAGAGATTGTGGCGATCGGATTGGATGATGTTGATCCGACGGAAACGGTCGGGACTTATGTGCTACCGGAAGAGTGGAATGCGCTGATTTCTGATCCGGATGTGATTTTAATCGATACCCGTAATGAGTATGAGTATGGGGTGGGAACGTTTCAAGGGGCGGTCAATCCGCACACTTATGTGTTTCGGCAGTTTCCTGATTATGTCAAAAATAATTTAGACCCGAATAAGCATAAAAAAGTGGCGATGTTTTGTACGGGGGGGATTCGCTGTGAGAAAGCGTCATCGCTGATGATTGAGATGGGGTTTGATGAGGTGTATCACTTGAAAGGGGGGATTCTAAAATATTTAGAGACTGTGCCACAAGAAAACAGCATGTGGGATGGGGAGTGCTTTGTGTTTGATGATCGGGTGACGGTTAAACATGATTTGCAACCGGGGGAGCAGGATCATTGTTATGCGTGTAAACGGCCGTTGACCGCAGAAGAGTTGGCTCACCCTGATTATCATATCGGGGTATCTTGCCAATATTGTGTCGATCAGATCGCGCCGGAAACGATTGCGGCTTATGAGAAGTGGCAGAAAGAGTTGACGGCGATGCAGCCGAAGAGAGAGAAGAAGGGGAGGAAGCGTTCATAGTTACTGTTTAATTTCTGATACTCCCAATTTGGTGGGATAAGCGTAAATTGTTCAAAAATAGTCGATTTATAGGGGTGTCATCCCCGCGTAGGCGGGGATCTACCGCTCAAGCAGAGTTGGATTCCCACCTTCGTGGGAATGACAATCGTTAATTGATCAACTCCCTCCAAACCCGACAGGAGTAGTTTAATTTAGGTTCTGATTGTGTGGATCGAAGAAATTAAAGTGAGCTGTTGTTTTATCGGTTCCAGCGAACTTCACGTGACCGCAAATATTTCAACACATCATCGTAACGTTGATCAAAGTTGGCGAATTCGACATAATTTTGGGCGCGGTTGAGCCAATCTAGTGTGGTCGGCCGTAATTCTGTGAGTGCTTCTTCGAAGTGGGGCATTTTGACCGGAATTTCTTTACCTTGAGAGAGGGCCTCATCGATGACTTGATCGACCGCGCTATTGACCAGTGCTTTTAAGTCGGCACCACTAAATAGACTGGTTTTATTTGCAAGACGACGATAGTTAAGTCGCTCGTTGGGAATGTCTTTGGTGAGTAGAGTTATGATTTCTTTACGGGCGGCATGATCTGGAGGGGGAACAAAAACGCGACGGTCAAAACGGCCGGGGCGCATCAAAGCATCATCGACATCCCAAGGGGCATTGGTAGCGGCTAAAACCAAAATAGAATCATTTTCTGAACCGATAGAATCAAGCTCTTGTAAAAGCTGGTCGACCAAGCCTCTTTGGTGACTGCTACTTTGTCTGCGTCGGGCAAATCCGATCGCATCGATTTCATCGATAAAAATGACGCAAGGGGCATTTTGTCGGGCCGCTTGAAAAAAGCGATGGAGATTTTTCTCACTGACTCCGATATATGGATTGAGAATATCTTCAATGCGGATATTGATAAAAGGGAGTTTACATTCTCCGGCCGTGGCGCGGGCTAGCATCGTTTTGCCGCATCCTGGTGGGCCATAGAGAAGAACGCCTCCCCCTGAACGTCGGCCGTATTTGGCATAGAGATCCGGTTTTAGAACCGGCAAGATAATCATTTTATGAATGACTTTTTTAATATTGCTCATACCACCCACGGCACTAAAATCGATGCTGTTTTGCTCGATTTCAAGATCTGCGAAGCTGTTTTCATCATCCTCTTCCCCGCCACGAGGTGGTGCGAATAGCCGCTGGAAGCCATCATCCTCTTTTTTGGAAGCTATTTTTTTCTGTAGATCGGCCGTGCCTTGAACAATGCCTCCAGCGACCGCTTGATCTAGACAAGACTGGGCTAGTGCTAGACGGTTTTGAGCGGTGGCGAGTAGGCCGATCTGGATAAGTTGGTCCACGGGAATCGCTTGGGCTTCATTGATAGTGTTGTATTCATCTAGTGCTTCATCAAGCCGATTCGCTTCGACGAGTGCTTCAGCCAAGGTTAAACGCAAGGCGTGGTTTTCAGGGGTGAACTGTAAAGCTTGTTTGAGCGCGTTGATTTTTGTATCGTCCATGTTTTTCTTTTCTTCTTTGCGTAAAACTGGTTATGTTGTTTCCGAAATTTCCTGAAGTTTTGCTCCCTGAAGGGGTTGGGGGAAACCCAGATTATTTCTGGGACAATGTGTTTGTTTATCTTATTTGACCGTAGCGATAGTCGAACCAACGGCTTAATAGGGGAGGAGCGATCCAGCTGTAAATCGCAAATGTGAGATAGGTTAACGCCAAAATGGTGGCAAATTGGCGTAGCTCTAGGGCGCGTAGTACGAAATAGGCGACGATTGTCCCTACCCATATGGTGCTGCCTCCGATTCGGTCTACAAAACGGAGTGGATAGAGTAGCCAATGTGATTGGATTCGGATCGCTCTTGCTTGGGCTGATATGTCTTGTTGCCCACCTGATAGGTAAGCTGCCGAAGATAAATGACGTTCCCCACTGGCGAGATTTCCTTGATCCGCTTGTAACGCACCGAAAAACTGATGGCTTAGGATATCCTCAGGGTTATCTCGGAGATGGTCTTTGGCTAAGTCTGTGGCTTTTTGGGAATCCCCTTCCATATAGGCATTAAACGCGCCGATTTGCTTGACTTTGGGGTTTTCTGGGTCGATTTGCCTGACACGATCAATAATTTTTTGGGCTTTTTCTCTTTGATCTCCTTTGATCAATAAGCCGGCGTATTTTAAGAGGTAGTCGCTGTTTTCTGGCTCTATTTGTAGGGCGGCCAATATCATTCGCTCTGCGGCCGGGAAATCGTCTGTTTCCGCATGGAGTGAGGACCCCAATGAGAGCAATGGGGTATAGTCTGGGAATTCAGTTAACCCCTTCTGGACAGACTGGTGTGCAGGTTGAATTTGATCAAGTTCAAATTGAATAGATCCACGTAGTAACCAATAAAATGGTGAATCGAGTTCGTCGGGCGAGACTTTGCTTAATGCTTGTAGGGCATCTTGCGGCCGTTTCATAAGCAGGTAGTGCTGTGCTAGCGAGATGCTGGTGCGAGGATTGTTTGTTGGTTGATTTTCCATAATTGACTACCTAGCTCCAAGGAATGCGTTTCCTAAAGTGATCGCTCCTAAGACGAGGAGATTGAAGGGAATTGAGATAATAAACACTGCGAGCAGGCCGGTTTTCCAACCATCTTGAAAGGGGCTGTCATCTGATTTAGAAGAAGATAACAGATGATAACGTGCATAGAGTGGCTTCTGTAGGCGGGCGATGTAAAGATTGACTAAGATGGCGATCGCACGGTTGCTGTATCGAATGTAGCGGGCAGCTTCCGGGTAATCTGTATAGGGATAAATCTCGATTTGTGTAGCGACGGCGAAATAAGCGATGAGGGCGACGAGCGCGGATGCGATCCAGATTAAATGGACCTTGCGTATCGTTTTTTGATCCGCTTTTAGATAGCCTGTGTTGACAACTGAAAAATAATAGGCGGCACCAATTCCGCCGAAAAATGTGACTAGAGTTTGGGCTCTCGGAGAGAGTGGGCGAGGGCGAAAGATGATCTTTTCATAGTTTTGTAATGAAGGTTGTAGTAAATCGTCCATAGGTTTAGCTGATGTGGTAGATTGTTTTCTGAATTTTATATTAGATAGGGATTGTTGACTATTCCAATTCTCTATTGATGTGTCGGGTCGATGCGGCCGTATTGTTTGTCAAACCCTGTTGTTAAGATGATCACTGTACGGCTGTCATTCGCTATGTGGCTTGTATTTCACCCGCCAAAAAAACTTATGGGTAAAACATAGCCTCATAGGCGGGGCGTAAATCCAATCAAACGCTTTATATTGGCGAAGGTATTGATTTCTGAGACGCTATATTAAGGCTAGCTAGCCAATTGTAGACCACTTTTCTTTGCGAAGTATCTATGCTGGACAAACCTAGTGACCGTTCGGTTATCTGCGCTGGATGACCGTGTTCATATATTGTCCATTTGATCACTGCCGCTTTACTTGCATTTATTAACAATAAGTGAGACAAATGTTGGATAAGTAATCGTTTTGATTACAATATCTTAGACATTGTTAGATGGTTCTCTATCAATATATGTGCAAGAAAATATCTTTATTTTGTCCAATTTTCGATAGCGTGTTAGGTTTTGCCTAACTTTCTATATAAGTAATTTGTTTGACAATCTTTAATCTAGGTCAGCTTATCCAGTTCTAAATTGTCAAACAAATATAAGGTTAAGTGAGTACCATGTTGGCAAACAACTTACGACAGAATCAATCCAATATGATGGAAGACTTTGGCCAACTTTTGCAGTCGTACACTTATACACCGCCAAAGGTTGGAGAGATCGTAACAGGTGAAATTTTAACAGTCAGAAGTGATCTGATTCTTTTAGATATTGGCGCAAATCGCGATGCTGTGGTCGTGCCACAAGAGATGAAGGGTCTCGATGCATCTTTTCTGCGCCAGCTGAAAACAGGTGACGAGATTCCGGTGTTTATTTTAAACACCACGACAGAATCAGATAACTTGCAGGTTTCGATTGTGCGTGGTTTGGAGCAAAAAGAGTGGAATTTGGTTCACCAACTGTTCGCTTCTGAAGAAAATTGTACGGCCGAGTATATCGGTTACAACAAAGGGGGGATGATCGTCCAATTCGGCCGATTACGTGGTTTTGTTCCCGTTTCCCACGTCCCATCATTGCTTAATATCGCAGATGCGCGCAAGTTGCAGGCGCAAAAGGCGAAATTGGTCGGGATGATTAGCGAATTTAAAATTATTGAAGTTAACCAAGATGCGGATCGACTTCTTTTCTCAGAGCGTAAAGCGCAAGAAGAATCGAATGTAGCTCGCCTAGAAATGTTATCGGTGGGTGATGTCCTGACCGGTGTCGTCACCGGTGTCAAGAAATATGGCGTATTTCTTGATTTAGGAGATGGCATTCGTGGTTTGGTACATGTTTCTGAATTGGCGTGGGAGTTTATTGATCATCCTAATGACCTTGGTATTCAGCGTGGAGATGAAATCGAGGCACGTATCGTATCGATCGATATGGAAAAACAGCGTGTGTCATTGAGCCGTAAAGCGATTTTGCCGACTCCGTGGCAAATTTTTACAGAGAAATTTGCAGAAAACGCTTTAACCGAAGGGACCGTGTCGAGTATTGCGCCATTTGGGCTGTTCGTTAAAGTGATGAGTGGCGTCGAAGGGCTTGTTCACGAATCTGAACTGTTGGATGGTGTCGAATCGGCCGTTGGTGATACCGTTTTGGTTCGTATTACCAGCTTGGATAGTGAACAAGAACAGGTTGGGTTGAGCATGAAGCAAGTCACGGCCGAAGAACAAGTCGCTTGGATGCAAGCTCAAGTCGATGATGAGTCCTTAATTGAGGGAGATGAGATGGAGGCTATTTCGCCATCAGCCAAATAGAAATTTGTAAAAATCGTGATTTTTGGCTAAAATCAATCCCTCTTCGATACGAAATCTCCTGATTTTGCTTTGAAAATTTATCTTGTTTATAACGGCCGTGGAAACACGGCCGTTTTTGAGCGTGTGAATATCACAATATGCTCGCCCAAATCTCACACAAAAGGAGGTGAGAACAGAAATGCCAAAAGTCACATTGCAAAGCGGTGAAAGCCAAGAACAATTGTTGCGTCGCTTCCGTAAAGAAGTAGTCAAAAGTCGCGTCCTAACTGATGCTCGTCGTAAACGCTGGTTCATTCCAAACAGTGAGTTGCGTCGGATTAAAGAAAAGAAAGCTGCCCGTCGGACCCGTCGGTCATACTAATTTCTAGACAGTTTGTTAGCCTACACCGCCTTAAAACCACAGCATCGCTGTGGTTTTTGCTTATCTGATCGTATTTTGATCGGCTTGTTACGTAATCGTTGCTAAAAAGATGTGCTTCATGGCCCGCTCCCCTCTAAAATAGAACCATGTCTGATCCACTCAATGCCCATAGTCATGATAACAATACGATTTTGCCCGATTACGATTGCATTATTTCACTATTGTTGCCAGATCAAACTCGCGTTCTCATTAATCTTGAGCGGCTTGCGACCAGCTACCCTCAATCTGTTATCGCTAACTACCGTTACACTACCGATCATGGCCCTCACGGTCCATATCGATTGGGAGGTGTCGCCTTGTCCGACTTAATTCGGGTTGAATGTCCGAAACATTTGCTGTGGAGTCAGGCTGAAGTCGTGAGTGCTGATGGATATGGCAATCGAATTTTGGCCCATGAGCTAAATGAGACGGCCGCCGACCCGATTTTGTTGTGTACCCACAGTAATGATCAGCCGGTCACCTTAAAACAAGGCTTGATTCGACTTGTGGTTCCCAGTGAAACCGATAACGCGCTACGCCAAATCAAGTGGGTTCAGACGATTCGGCTCGTTTAAGTTGTTGATCTATGCTTAGCTTTATCGATCCCGAAACATTACCACCTCCTCCGCAGATTTCTCGTCGTGCGGAGCGCGGATGGGTTTTAATTCTTTTGTTATCGGCCGTCTTTCTGCGTTTCTTTTTGTTGGCAGATGTGCCTCCCGGCTTGACACATGATGAAGCGGATCACGGATTGAGCGCTTGGGAAGTGGTGCAGGGAGAACGACCTCTCTACTTTACGGTGGGATACGGCCGTGAGCCACTCTACGATTATGTGACCGCCTTGGTGATGGCACCGCTTGGACCTACGTTCTTTGCCCAACGGATTACATCGGTGTTTTTTAGCCTACTGACTTTGGCCGCGACGTATGTGTTGATACGTCGCTTGACTAACGTGCGGGTGGCACTTCTCACGCTGGCAGGGCTTTCGTTCGGATTTTGGCCTCTCGTTATCTCGCGGCAGGCGCTTAGAACCATTACCCTGTTGCCGTTTTTCATCTTGGCTGTCTATGTTTGGTTGCGTCAAGCCGATCGCGTTGATGAACCGTCTATTGGAACGATTTTCTCGATATGGGGACCGAGCCTATTGGCCGGTATGTTGCTAGGGGGGACATTTTATACCTATTTACCGGCCCGTTTAATGTGGCTGTTGTTGCCGACCGTGTTAAGTTGGTGGTTTTTGACCAACCGGCCGATGTTTTGGCGGATGTGGCATCACACATTTCTCATTCTGGGCAGCGCATGCTTAGTCGGGACCCCTTTATTTGTTTATTTGTGGCAAAACCCAACGGCCGAAGTGCGTGTTGGGCAGCTTACAGGCCCGCTCGAAGCGGCCCAAGCGGGGGACTATTCACAACTGGTTGAAAATATTTTTGCCGGTTTTCGCACCCTTGTTTTGCGAGGAGATTCGGCATGGCGCTACAACTACGGCGAACGGCCGTTTTTGTTGCCATTTTTTGGGGCACTTTTCGTATTTGGGATGTTGATTACCCCCTTTGCCTTGCGTAAACCAACAGCCGAAGATTCTCGATTATCAGAAAAAGATAGCTATGCGCTGTTGTTTTTCTGGTTCATGTTGGGCTTGGCTCCGGTTCTGATTACCGGCCCTTACTTGAGTATGACGCGGGCTATCGGGATGATGCCGGTTTTGTTTGTCTATCCGGCGATCTTTCTCGATTATGTTTGGCGACGGCCGGGAAGCCATACCTATGCGTTGACGGCCGTGATCTGCTTGTACGGTTATATGGCGGCCGATACCGCCCAAATCTATTTTATCGACTGGGCCAATACCCCCGAAGTCCGTTTGCATCATGAATATGATTTGGTAACGGCCGTTGGTCAGCTGAATCAACAGCCTCCTCCTTATCAAGACATCGTTTTTTCAGTCAATGAGCCGGGGCGTTACCATGATCAGCCGGTCGGTTTGATGACCCTGCAAGATGCCACATTAAAAACACGATGGCTCAACGGGACACAGGCGATGATTGTCCCTTCTGAACCTCATCTTATCGCCGATATTGACACCGGATTGACTTTGATTCCGTTTGCTGAACCGGCCGTTGCTGACTTGATCACACCTTATGATCTTATTGTCGATTCTGCTCCTGCCGCTCCTGTTCAGTTTTATCAGGTTACTGAACCGGATTTGTGGCGTGAAGTCTTTTCAGAGCTTTATCGGCCGATGTCTGAATCTTATCAATTTGGGGAAGCGATCAGTTTGTTGGGATATACAAGCAAACCTTTAGAAGGGGGCTATGTTGAACTCTTGACCTTTTGGGGAATTAACCGGCCGGTCGAAGCGGATACCGTGCTTTTTACCCAATTTCTTGGACCCGAGGGGACTCCTGTTGCCCAGAGTGATCGTTTAGATGCCCCGAGTAACGCTTGGATCAGTGGTGATATGCTGATTCAAGCTCATCGAATGCCATTTCCCCAAGAATTTCAAATCGATCAACTCCCTTTGGTCGTTGGGTTTTACGATCAACGCACAGGGCAACGTTGGCCGGTAACGGTTGATGGTGCGTTGGCGGGAGACTTTGTTTATTTGCAACAACCAACAGCCGAGGAATAATCGAATTTTAATGACGAGTGACGAACAACGAGTGACAAACAAATCTTCTTTTCTTTTGTCTCCTACGCTATTCATGGTGCTTTTGGTGCTGGTTGCGGTTGGATTTCGCTTATACCGGATCGATCAAGTCCCACCCGGCTGGCGAGATGATGAATTAATCAACTCGCTGGTGATTTCACAACACGCGCTCGATGGAGATATAGAACTCTTCTATCACGATGCATCAGGGCATGAGGGGCTTTATCACATTTTGAACGCGCCATTTTTGGCCCAATTTGGGACGAGTTGGGCTGGAATCCGACTCTTGTCGATCATCATGGGGACGATGACGATTCCGTTGGTTTATTTGCTGACCCGAGAAATGGGGCAAGACGAATTTTTAGCACGGGTTGCGGCGGTGGCGATGGTCGCCAGTTTTTGGTCTTTAATGTATTCACGCACCGGTATTCGACATATCGCACTGCTTTGGTTGGTGCTACCTAGCTTTTACTGTTTTTGGTATGGATTTCAGATCGCTCGCCAAGGAAAAGGGGGGGGGGATCGCGCCTTTGTTTTTGCAGGGCTATGGCTGGGTCTTTCTTTTTATACCTATTTTGCGTCGCGCGGGGTGCCGCTGATCTTTATCGCTTTTGCGATTTACTTGCTCATTGTGGCTCGGCCGTGGCTCGGCCGTACATGGCGAGGATTCGCCTTAACCATGACGGTGGCGATTTTTGTTGGTTTGCCGCTGTATCAGACCTTGCAAAATCAGCCGGTCGAAGCGGAAGGGCGTGTTGAAGAGCTGGCGGTTCCGGTCGTCGAAGCGCGCGATGGTAATTTTGAACCACTTTGGGAGCATATCGTTGGCACGTTGGGGATGTTCCATGCGACCGGAGACAATGAAAATCTATACAATATTCCGGATCGCCCCCTGTTTGGACCGATTCCGGCCCTTTTGTTTTGGCTGGGTGTGGTGCTTGCGATCTATTATGCCCTTTTGCCATTATGGTCGCGTGAACCGTTTTCCAACGAATCGGCCGTGTCCGCCTTTTTGCTTTTGTGGTGGGGGGCCGGTATTTCTCCCGGCTTTCTTAGTGTGCCACCGGCGAGCTTGAGCCATACGATCTTGGCTCAGCCTGCGACGTATATTTTACTGTTTTTTCCGCTCTTCTTTTTAGAACGACAATTGGTTGTGTGGCATATTCCACAGCCTCGCCGTATTGTGTGGGGAATTGCGATTGTGGTGATCGCCTTAACCGGCTGGCGCGACATCGACGATTATTTCCGTGAGTGGCCTGCGCTTAAACAAACCCGCTTTTTGTATCGGGCGGAAATTCATGAATTGGGTGACTACGTGCGCACCGAGACTGAAATTACCGATTTCGCCATGAGCAGTTTGCTCTTTGGGCCGTGGGATCGTATCGCGCTTAATGTTGCGTTACAGGGGGAAGAAAGCGGGATTCACGGCCGTTTGTTCCAACCGCAACGGGTGTTGTTTTTGCAACCCTCGACCGTGTTTACCAAGTTTCCACATTCGTTGGAGCTGATAGAAGCGGAAAAGCATACTCGCGTTGAAAAACTACCCAATGATGGCCATATTGCGGCGATCATTGATGTCTCATCATACCCGTTAGATGGGTCGCCAGAAGTATGTTTTGCAAATGGATTTTGCGTTTTGGGTACCGAATACAATGAGGGAACGGCCGCATTTGACATTATTTTTCGTGTAGACAAGGATTTGACTTTGCCGCCGATGCCCCTGATTAGCAATCCTCCTCCCCCCGGAATTTATGCCGGTCCTAGGCTCCATGTTTTCGCCCAATTGCTGACGGCCGACGGGCAATTTGTGACCGGCGATGATGGATTGTGGGTCGATGTGACCACGCTTCGTGTGGGTGACGCTTTTTTGCAACGCCATTTTTTGCCCATTCCGGCCGATGCCGATTGCCGTATCGCTTTCGGGTTTTATGATCCATTTGATGGCTCTCGTGTGTTAACCGATAGCGGTGCGGATCATGTATTGCTTGAAAATTGCGCTAACTAACTATTCTTTCTTCCATGACCCCACTCAAGATCGCCATGCTCGGCCCGTTTGGGCTCCATCCGAATAAAACGATGCGTAGTCGCGCCTTGCGTTTGGCGCAAGCCCATGTCGCCCAAGGGCATCAGGTTGAGATTATTATGCCACCGTGGCAGACCCCTAAAGAATCAGGACAAGTTTGGACGGAGAACGGCGTGAATTTGCGCTATGTGAATGTCCGTGGTGGCTTGCCCGCAATTGTGTGGCGTATGTTGACGGCCGTGCGTCGCTTTGATCCCGATGTGATTCACGCCTTCAAGCCGAAAGCGTATAGCGGTTTAACAATGTGGTGTTTGTGGCAATTACGGCGATTTTCTGGGGGGGAAGGGCGGCCGATTTTGGTAACAGATACCGATGATTGGGAGGGGGCTGGCGGTTGGAATGATCGGGCGAATTATTCAGCCGTGCAGAAGCGTTTTTTTGCTTGGCAAGAGAAGTGGGGCATGGTGCACTGTGATTATTTGACGGTAGCTAGCCGGGCGCTACAAACGTTGGCTTGGGGGCATGGGGTGGCGTTTGATCAGGTGCTTTATTTGCCTAATGGCTCAGGCATTGAGCGACCGCCGTCTGAGCAGACAGTTGATTTGCGCCACACACGGCGTGGGGAGCTTGGCTTGGGAGAACGGCCGACCATTTTGCTTTATAGCCGATTGTTTGAATTTGAAGTCGGCCGTTTGGTTAAAATTCTGCGTGGTGTTGCGGATCAGGTGCCGGATTTGGCGATCTTGCTGGTCGGTGCCGGTTTGTTTGAAGCGGACGCGGCCGATTTTAAGCAGATTTTGGCAGAGGCTGATTTGCTCGATCAAGTGCTCGATACCGGCTGGCTAGATGAAGATTTGTTGCCCGCGACATTACTGGCGGCCGATGTAGCTCTTTATTTGATGGAAGACGATTTGTTGAACCGGACCAAGTGCCCTGTTAAGCTGGCTGACCTGCTCCATGTGGGGGTGCCGACGGTCGCTGAAAATGTGGGGCAGGTGGGGGAATATATTGTGCCGAATCAAACCGGTTTGCTCCGGCCGTCTGGTGATTTGCAGGGGATTGTTGCCGATATTGTCCAGTTGCTAGACGATCAAACAGTACGTGATGAGCTACCCACACAAGCTCAAAATCATATCGATACCACTTTCTCTTGGGCTAGCCATGCAAAACAATTAGAAGCACACTATCTCACCGATTTTTCCGCCTGATCTTGTTATAATCGACCGAGAGAATGTGTGGGGTCTCATCAAACCGCTTTTCCATAACAGATTGCCCCTCTACTCTCTACTCTTTACTCTCTACTTTCTACTCTTTACTCTCTACTTTCTACTCCAAAGGACAAAATTATGAAAACGATCGGATTACTCGGCGGTATGAGTTGGGAATCGTCTTTAGAATATTATCGTATTGTCAATGAATTGGTACGGGGCCGTTTAGGGGGGCATAGCTCGGCAAAATGTGTGATGTACTCGGTCGATTTTGCTGAGATTGAGCGTTTTCAAAATGCAGGGGACTGGACCGAAGCGGCGTATGTTTTGGCGGCGGCCGGTCAAGGGGTACAAGCGGCCGGAGCTGATTGTTTGGTGCTGTGTACTAATACGATGCATAAAATCGCTGGAGAAATTATCTCGCAGATTTCGATCCCTTTTATTCATATCGCTGATCCTACGGCCGAAAAAATAAAAGCGGCCGGTATTCAAAAGATCGGCCTGTTGGGGACCGACTTTACGATGAGCCAAGCTTTCTATAAGGGGCGTTTGGTGCAGGAACACGGTTTAGATGTGCTGATTCCGAATGAGGAAAATCGAGCTACTGTCCATCGGATTATCTATGAAGAGCTGGTGATGGGGGAGATTAAGCCTGAATCGAAAGAGGCTTATATTCAGATCATTAATGAATTGATCGCAGATGGTGCGGAAGGGATTATTCTCGGCTGTACTGAAATCGGGCTGTTGGTGCAGGATGGAGATTGCGACAAGCCTCTATTTGATACGACCTTTTTGCATGCTGAAGCGGCCGTCGATTTCGCTTTGAATGATTAAGGAATGAAAGCTAAATAACTGTGATTGTCGTATCTGAATTGTCACCGCCTACGGCGGCTCGTAAAGTTGTTTGTTAGGTTTTTTCGTTGGCATTGCCAACGAAAAAACCTAATCTAAAGTTGTCTTGTATTTGTAATTCGCGTCTGATCAAAAGCGCCCCTCTCCCAACGGGAGAGGGGCTGGGGGAGAAGGGTAATTCACCTCCCCCAGCCCCTCCTATTAGGAGGGGTGTAAATTCAATTAGATTGTTCGCATTGGTGAAGGTATTGATTCCTAAATTTACTTTTCTGAAGAATCTGTCATGAATTGTTGCTCCTTGCTGGTCGGGTGCACGAACAACCTGTCAGAAAAGTTAACATAACTAAAAATTCTGAACAAG
>WTJY01000204.1 GCA_011524645.1 Anaerolineales bacterium
AATTAATTACATTGCATTGGGGTTCCCCTAATGAATGATCGATCTCATCGACTGACTATGCTTGTGTGTGTTTGTTTTTCCGTTGCAACACATCGATCCAAACGGCGATAATAATCACGGTGCCAATGGCGACCTGTTGCCAGAACGAAGGAACACGCAAGTGGATGAGACCGGCCTGAATCGTCTTGATAATCAAGACTCCGATCACCGTACCACCCACGCCACCAAGCCCGCCAAACATACTCGTTCCCCCAATGACGGTCGCAGCAATAACCCATAGCTCCATCGCTTGCCCCCGATTAGGGGTCGCAAAATCAAGCCGTGCTGTTTGTACGATGGCCGCCATTGCGGCCGTCAAACCGCTAAGCATATAGATCCAAATGAGGTTGAGTTGCACCGGAATACCCGATAGGCGAGCGACTTCGGAGTTACCACCGGCGGCGTATGAACTAAATCCGAGCTTGGTTTTGCTCAGAATGAACCACATTAGCACAACCGACAAAATCGTAATGGCGATGGGGCCAACAAAGCCGTTCCCCAACATCTTGAATGTGTCTGGGAAGCGGGACATGTCTTTCCCTGTCCCGATCATGTTAGCCACTCCTCTAAATGCCATTAACGTTCCGAGTGTTACAATCAATGTCGGCACACCTGTTTTGGCGACCAACACCCCGTTGATTACCCCACACAACGCGCCCACACCCAATCCGGCCGCAATCGCCAAGGCCACGGGCAACTCCAAAAATAAGACATTGCCGACCACGACCGTCACAAGGGCGAGAATCGAACCGACAGATAAATCTAAATTGCCTGAGATCAGCACAATCGTTGTCCCCGTCGCCATGATGAGCATAACAGTTGATTGTTCCAGAATGTCACGAATTGCGAGCCATTGACGGATTGTGGGGGCGAAAATCATCAAAATACCCATGATCATGAACAATCCGATTAACGGTTGTAGCTTGGTACGAATCTGCTTCATAAGTTAGTTTTTCCTTCCATATCAAACTTTTCTAGTGGGGATTAGCCTTCGCTTTGCCATGCGGTGCCGTTCGGAAATTCATATTTATCCAAGCTGTCGTCGAACATTGTAATGCTGTAGCCCGGTTTTGCGGGAGGCATGTAACTGCCATCTTTAATCACCACGGGGTCAACAAAATGCTCATGCAAATGGTCTACATATTCGACAATCCTATCCTCGAGCGATCCGCTGATATAGATATAGTCGATCATAGAAAGGTGCTGTACGTATTCGCACAGACCGACACCACCCGCGTGTGGACAGACCGGTACGCCAAACTTGGCGGCCATGAGCATGACCGCTAATACTTCGTTGACACCACCTAAGCGGCAGCTATCGATCTGGCAAAAGCGAATCGCGTTCGCTTGCAAAAGCTGTTTGAACATGATTCGATTTTGGCAATGTTCACCCGTGGCAACACCGATGGGGTAGATCGCTTTGGCGATGGCGGCATGACCCAACACGTCGTCGGGGCTGGTCGGCTCTTCGATCCACCATGGATTAAATTGGGCGAGTTGCTCCATATGGTTAATCGCTTCGCCAACATCCCACCACTGGTTGGCATCCATCATCAGTTTGCGCTCGTCCCCGATCTCTTCACGGATGATCTGGGCGCGACGGATGTCTTCATCTAAATCACGGCCGACTTTGATCTTAAAATGGTTCCACCCATCAGCGATCCCTTCACGGCAAAGACGGCGGATCTTTTCATCTGAGTAACCTAGCCAGCCGGCCGAAGTGGTATAGGCAGGGTAGCCAGACGCTTGTAGATAGGCGATCCGTTCTTGCTTCGTCCCCTCGTTCGCCTGTACCATCGCCAACGCCTCTTCGGGCGTAATCGCATCGGTGATATAGCGAAAATCGACACAGCGGACAAACTCCTCAGGGGTCATATCGGCCAACAGTTGCCAAAGCGGTTTTCCTGCCGCTTTGGCGTATAAATCCCACACGGCGTTGACAACAGCAGCCGTTGCCAGATGGATTACCCCTTTTTCGGGACCCACCCAGCGTAATTGGCTATCTCCTGTCATCATGCGCCAGAACGCCCCCATGTCGTCGGTCAGGTCAGACAATGGCTTGCCCACAATCAGCGGGGCGAGGGCTTCACAAGCAGCGACACATAGCTCGTTGCCTCGGCCGATGGTAAAAGTCAACCCGTGTCCTTCCAGCCCCGCAGGGCTATCGGTGTGGAGAACCACGTAAGCGGCCGAGTAGTCGGGGTCGGGATTCATCGCATCAGAGCCATCTAGTGATTTTGAGGTTGGGAAGCGAATATCCCGTACGGTTAATTCTGTGATAATCGTCATGACAATCTTCTCTAAATCTCGCGGCAGGTATTGACCAAACGGCCGATTTGATCGATTTCGATTTCGATCAAATCCCCATCCCGCATATACACCTCAGGATCCAGCCCCAAGCCAACCCCGTGGGGTGTGCCCGTCAAAATAACATCTCCCGCTTCAAGCGTGAAAGCTTTAGAGCAAAAGGCGATTAACTGTTTCACGGTAAAGATCATTTCGCTGGTGTTGCTATCCTGCATCGTTTTGCCGTTCAAAATACTCCGAATCCCCAGCTGTTGCGGATCGGCGATTTCGTCAGCTGTGACAAAAACGGGTCCCAAGGGGCAAAATGTATCGAAGCTCTTTCCTCGTATCCATTGACCATCTCCCAACTGGACATCTCGTGCGCTGACATCATTGGCGGTCGTATATCCTGCGACATAATCGATCGCCACATCTTCGGCGATGTCTCGCCCCGTTTTAGCGATGACCACAGCGAGTTCCGCTTCATAGTCTACTTTGCTGCTCAATGCAGAGGGCCAAACAATGTCACTGTTGGGATCGTTCAGGCTCGATGTAAATTTGGCAAAGACCAACGGCCGTTCAGGTGGAGGAGTCCCTGTCTCGCGGCAGTGATCAAGATAGTTTAGGCCGATACAGACGATCTTTCCTGGCCGGCCGAGCGGATTGAGAAGTGTCGCTTCATCTAACTTTATTTGCTCATCCGAGCTGATGTTGTAAGGCTTATTTTGTAAAACCCCATCCCAATCTTGGTCGGTTAGTGTGATGTTCTCAGAGTCCACCAGACCATAAATTTCTTTTTCGTTTTGCTTAATTTTCACCCACCGCATAATTTCCTGTTCCTTATTTTCTATCTATCTTTTTGCTTGTTTGCAATACCTTCGCCATTGTTAGATCGCTGTGACAAATCATTTGCCTTTAAGGTAAATTTGTTCCTTGAATTAAAAATATCTCGGGCTGATCGCCCAACTATTTTTAATTCGCGTCGGATCAAAAGCTCCCCTCTCCCGTTGGGAGAGGGGGTGGGAGAGAGGGGTAATCCACCTCCCCCACCCCCTCCTATCAGGAGGGGAGCAAATCCAATGAGTTGATTACTTTGGCGAAGGTATTGCTTTTCAGCTTTGATCTTCTCTTTTGGGCAATTGGTATTACCAGTTGCCCAGAGTGTAGTCAAAATGTATGCGACTGTCAATAGAAAATATCGAATTTGCACAATTCACGGCCGTCTAGCCTGTGAAAAAGCACTGAAAGATAGAAAATCTGAGTAAATTTGGGGGTCAAAGATTGTTGTGTGTGTGTCTCAGCTCTCTTGTATATCAGCAAGAAATCAAGGTTTCAGGTGGGTCGTGATCTTTCACCATTCATCGTTCAACATTAACCATTCAATTTCTGCATAGGCTTGTGTAGGATTCCCCAGCGACATGATGTCGAAAAAGATTAATCATTCTCCAGTTCTTTTTTGACGTTGTTGAGATGGTTTAGCATCGCTTCTTTGGCGGCCGTGGCATCACGCATTTTCAAAGCTTGAATAATTGTACTATGGTCAGAAATACTTTGTTGTATCACGGCCGGAAGGTGAACTGTACGCCGACGACTTGCCAGCCCAAGCTGATGGATCGACCCCATAAAGCGATGCAATACCGGATTCCGCGCATATTCCGCAATCATCTGGTGGAGCTGGATGTCCATATCGACAAACCTGCTCGGATCATCGGCCGCTTCAATGGAGCTAGCCAAATGCTCCTCAAGTGCTTTAATCTCTTCGTCCGTGATCCGCACGGCCGTTAGCTCAATCAATCCCACTTCGACGATTTTACGGGCATCAAACAGGTCTAAAATCTTTGAGTCGTCCAGCAAAAAGACAAAATCTAAATTTTGCACCAGACGGGCAGGATCAAGATCGGTCACATAGGCTCCTGCACCGTGGCGAATTTCGATGATGTTCATCAAAGACAGCGCACGTAACGCCTCGCGCAAGACAGGACGACCCACGTTCATTGACTCCGACAAAGACCGCTCGGATGGAAGTTTGTCGTTCGGTTTAAGCTGTTTCTCTCGGATCATATCGAGGATACGATTAGCGATTTGATCGGGTAATGTGGTTCGTTTGAAAGTTCCAAAATCAATATCAGATTGAATCATTTTTTGCTCCATAGTAAGTTGCGTCGGCAAATTGGTCTTACCAGTATTATTTGCGAGTCTATCAAACTGTTTGAGTCTGTCAATTTGGCAAGGTAAAGGGGGTCCACGAACAAGTTGTCATCAAAATTTTTTACCCTCCAAGGGGGTTTTGCAGCGGCTTCGCCGCTGCAAAACCCC
>WTJY01000182.1 GCA_011524645.1 Anaerolineales bacterium
GTATTGCAAGAGTTAAAGCGCTTGACTGTGCCGACTGTGACTCAACCGGCCGCACCGCTTTTTGTGACCCAAGTTTATCGTTATGCGGCGGTAGCCCTTGTGTTGCTACTTGTTGGTGCGTTGGGGCTGTTTGGTGTTGACCGATATACCCGTAGTCAAAAGCTAGAATCGGTTGCGGCCGAAATTGCGCTGAACCATGTGAAACGCTTTGATACGGAGTTCAACGCTAACAATATCGCCAATTTAGGTGCGGAGATGGACCTGCTCGATTTCCGGCCGATTCATCCTCAGTCGATGCAATACAACAACTACACCATGATCGGTGCTCGTTATTGCACCATCGATAGCGCGATTGCGGTGCAGATTCATTTAGAAGATGAGCAAAATAGGGCGTATACGCTCTATGAATTTACAGATTCATCGCTGGTGTTGGATGAACAAGAAAAAGTGATCACAGTTGAAGGGATTCAGGTGACACTATGGCAAGAAGATGGGGTCGTGATCGGTTTGGCGGAAGACCTTGTCGGTGGATCGGCCGTTGAATAATTGAGGAACAAGTAAATAAATATGTCTGTTTTATCGAATCAAGACGGTGCTGCGCGAGAGCATCACCAAGATCGAGTCGGGTTGTTTAGCCATTCGGTGGCCTTTGTGTTGGGCTTTACGGTTGTGTTTGTCTTGTTAGGCTCGGCGGCCGGTTTGCTCGGCCGTAGCCTGCTCGATTATCAAATATTGTTGCAAAAAGCGGGTGGGGTTATGCTCTTTATTTTCGGGCTGACCACGCTCGGGTTCTTTTTTAAGCTGTCCGATTTTGTCGAACGGCGCTTTGAGGGGCGTTTTTGGGCGCGGTGGATCGGCCGGATTTGCCACTTTTTTAACGCCTTACTATACACCGAGCGGCGGGTGAAGCATATGCACGAGATTAACCCACGCTGGGGGTATGCCAGTAGCTTTGCGGTCGGAGTGAGTTTTAGTGCCGGTTGGGTTCCCTGTATCGGGCCGATTTTGGCGAGTATTTTGCTTTTGGCGAGCAATAGTGCCACGGCGGTGCAGGGGGCGATCTTGCTGGGTTTTTATAGCCTTGGTTTAGGTATCCCTTTTCTTATTACCGGCTGGGCCTTTGGCACGATGAGCCAATTATTGCGCCGAATGAACAAATATTTGGGCGTGATCAGCATTTTGAGCGGTCTGTTTATGATCGCGATGGCTTATTTTCTTTGGACCGATCAAATCATTTTGTTGGTTAGCCAATTTAACTTCTTAAACGAAGCGGTGTTCGCCATCGAAGCTTGGATTACAGATGGATTGGCGACCATTGGGATCAAGGCCTCTGGTGCTGTGGGGACGAGTGGGGTGCCGCTGGCGATTTTAGCGGGACTCATTAGCTTTATTAGCCCTTGTGTGTTGCCTTTAGTACCGGCCTATCTCGGGTACCTTAGCGGGACAACACTCAGTGGAGCCGCAAACGGATAAATGAGTTGTCCAGTGTAATTAAAATCACGAATTATTTTTGGAAAATTATATGTTGAAATGTAACTATTTTGGGTTGTGTGTATTGTTGGTGTTCGCGGTGGTTGCGTGCCAGCCGGTTGATTCCGGTTCTTCTACACAGGAAAGGGATGAACCGTTACAGGCGGATGTTGTGCCCACGGCCGCGGCTACTTCGGATGAGAGTGAGGTGACGGCGGCCGAACCGGCCGTGTCCGATGAATCTGGAGCAGAAAACACCGCAACGACATCGACCGAGGCCGAGAGTCCACGCACCGGCAGTGCTGACTTTGAGGCACTCATCGCTGAATTTGTGCGAGAAGAAGGTGAGCCGAACCTGTTGATTGACGAAAAAAGCCCCTATTTGTTGCAACATGCGTATAACCCTGTTGACTGGCATCCTTGGGGGGAAGAGGTGTTCGCCAAAGCGGCCGCTGAGAATAAGCCGGTCTTTCTTTCTATCGGCTATTCGACCTGTCACTGGTGCCATGTGATGCGGGATGAATCATTTGAAGATGAGTCGGTTGCTGCCCTCATGAATGAGGCGTTTGTGTCGATCAAAGTTGATCGGGAAGAACGGCCGGATATCGACAATATTTATATGAATGTGGCCCAAATTACCGGTAATCGTGGTGGGTGGCCGCTGACCATTATTATGACACCGGACCAACGGCCGTTTTTTGTGGCGACCTATATCCCCAAAGATAGTCGCTTTGAGCGAGTCGGGATGATCGATTTGATCCCGCAAATCGAAGATATTTGGCTCAATCAGCAGGGGCAGGTGCTTGAATATGCGGATGCGATTGTGAACGCCCTAGAAGATCAGCAAACGCAATTTACCGCGATTGGGAGCGGACCGGTAAATGTATTGGATTCCCGCACGCTTGATATCGCTTACAACCAAATGGCCCAGAGCTTCGATCCGGTTTACGGTGGGTTTGGCGGTGCACCGAAATTCCCTTCGCCGCATAATTTGCTCTTTTTGTTGCGACAAGGGCAACGTACCGATAATCCAGAAGCGGTTGAAATGGTTGCTACTACTTTGCGTGCGATGCGTTTGGGTGGGGTTTATGACCAAATCGGCTATGGCTTTCATCGTTATTCGACCGATGCGCGCTGGAAATTGCCCCATTTTGAAAAGATGCTGTACGACCAAGCGATGTTGGCGATGGCTTACACCGAAACCTATGAAGTGACCAAAGATCCATTCTTCAAAGAGGTCGCAGAAGAGATTTTTACTTATATCCTGCGTGATATGACCGATCCGCTGGGAGGCTTTTATTCGGCCGAAGATGCGGATAGCGAGGGGGAAGAAGGTATTTTCTATCTGTGGACAGTTGAGGAACTAGAAGCACTATTGTCTCCAGAAGATGCCGATCTGATGATTTCGATGTCGGCGATGACGGCCGAAGGGAACTTTTTAGAAGAGGCGACCGGCGTACCGATCGGTAAAAATGTGGTGTATTGGGATCGTTCACCAGAGCTGGTCGCGACCGAGCTGGGTGTTACTCCGGAAGAGCTACAAGCGCAACTGGATCAAATCCGTGATGTGCTGTTTGTCGAGCGAGAAAAGCGGATTCATCCCCATAAAGATGACAAGATTTTAACCGACTGGAACGGGCTGATGATCGCGGCACTTTCTAAAGCGGGACGGGCGTTTGACGAACCGGCTTATACGGCCGCTGCGGTCGAAGCGGCCGACTTTATGCTGGCGACAATGCGAGATGAAAACGGCCGGTTGCTCCATCGCTATCGCGAGGGAGAGGCGAGTATTTTGGCTAATGTCGATGATTATGCGTTTTTGACATGGGGTTTGCTTGAGTTGCATGAATCGACGTTTGATTTGCGCTACCTAGAAGAAGTGATCGCTTTGACGGCCGAGCTAGATAAACATTTTTGGGATGATGAAGTAGGTGGTTATTACTTTACCCCCGATGATGGAGAAAGTTTGTTGGTCCGTCAAAAGCAGATTTTTGACAGTGCGTTGCCGTCCGGTAATTCGATTGCGATGTTGAATTTGTTGCGGATCGGCCGAATTACGGCTGATGCCAGCTATGAATCACGCGCATTCCTGCTGGCTCAATCGTTTTATGGTCAAGTGTCGGCCGTACCGACCGGCTTTACCCAACTGCTCAGTGGGCTGACATTCGGGATCGGTCCCTCGTATGAAGTGATTATTATCGGTGATGCGGGAGCGGCCGATACGGAAGCGATGTTGGCGGCACTGCGCAATGAGTATATTCCCAACAAGATCGTTTTGTTGCGCGGTCTGGATGAATCAGATCCATTGGTCGATTTCGCTGACTATACCGGCTTTTATTACGCGATTGATGATCAGGCGACCGCTTATGTTTGCCAAAATTATGTGTGTGAATTTCCGACCAATCAACCGGATGAAATGGTTCGTTTGTTGTATGAATCAACGGCCGTTGAAACGGAGCAGTAAAGGATAATCGAATGAAACAGGCTAAATGGATAGGATTGTTTGTGGTATCGCTGCTTGTGTTGGTCGCATGTGGCGGGGGGGATAGCGTCAGTACAGATGGTGGATCGGCTACGGCCGATCTCGCCACCGATTTTACGATGGCGTCACTTGGCGGCGGCGAAGTGACGCTCTCTGAATTACGTGGCCAGTATGTGCTGGTTAATTTTTGGGCGACATGGTGTATTCCCTGTCGCAAAGAGATGCCCTATTTGCAAGAGGTTCATGATAAACATGAAGATTTGGTCGTGTTGGCGGTCAATATGGGGGAGGATGAAGAGCGGGTACAACCTTTTATCGATGATATGGGGTTTACCTTTCCTGTTTTGTTAGACCCGTCTGATGATCTGACCCGCGAGCACAATGTGCGTGGATTGCCGGTCAGTTTTATTGTTGGGCCTGATGGTGACATTGTGTATCGACGAGTCGGGGAGATTTTGCCTGAAGAGTTTGACGTATGGCTGGCCGATAACTTAGGCAGCTGATGACTTAGGATTAGGAATAGATGTTCAATAACTGTCATCGTTGACTTGTCACCGCCTATGGCGACTCGTAAAGATGTATATTAGGTTTTTTCGGTGGCAATGCCACCGAAAAAACCTAATATACGACAATTATTTAGCCTTTATTCCTTAGATAT
>WTJY01000435.1 GCA_011524645.1 Anaerolineales bacterium
GTAGAAACAACGTACATTACGCTTAACTTAATGGCATTGGGGATTTAGGGTGGGGTTGGCATTGCAAAATCGATCTAAAGTCCCAAAATCAATTTTATTGAACAACTCTGGAAGTTTCAGCCTCTATTGACCCATTCATGTCAGCTTGCTATACTGCACGTCACAAAAATTAAATTGTAAAAACGATGCGTGGAAGGAGTAAGTCGCTCCAACACAACCAGAGAACAGGGCATTTTGGTGCAAGTCCTGTATGTGAACAACGGCCGAAGTCGTCCACAAGTTGCTTTGCTGAAATGGTTTTTTGAGTAAGCAAAGTCGGGTACGCCCGTTATCGCGTCCAAGTGTCAAGAGGCTTTTCTAGTTTTTTGGAACTAAGGTGGTACCGCGACAGAGAATGATAAAGCTCTGGCGTCCTTAGCTGTGTTAAGGATGTCAGGGCTTTTTTTGTTTTGAGTGACCTTAAGCAAAAGAGCTAGTTTTACGGCCACCCCCCACCCTAAGTTTCTCATGTAGGGGCTGTGGCGGTCGGGACATATTTTTCCAACATCGCAGAACCGTGTGTCAACCGACCGTCCTGCCCGCAGGCTATCCAATTGGCAAAACAGTGGGCAGGATGGCTGGAGTTTAGCTCTATTCTGACAAAAAAGTAAAAATCGTGACCAGCCATCCAGCCCCTACGAAACTGTCCTTCCTAGAAATAGCGGACATTTGATGGATTAAAAATATCATGAACATTGGCGGTGAAGTGGGAGGGTGTGTGGCTATTGTTGTTGGTGGTTTGTTTTTCTTTTGGTTACGCACCAAAAGCGACTGCGATATGATTACGGAAATCGTTGAGCGAAACAACTGGCAACTCTTGAGTATCGATCGCGATTTTTGGGGGATCAGAAGCTATAGTTTTGACTACTACGTCAATTATTTAGACGTAGATGGTGTGGAACAGACTCGTCGTTGTCGTGTTTATGATCATTCCCGTGTTCGATGGCTGGATGTCGAACCGTGAAGTTGTGTTTTATGAGGTTATATTGATAACCTTTTTAGTTGAGAGAGATTGTTATGAGTGAAATGCCAAAAGCATATGATTTTAAGAGTACAGAGACCCGTCTGTACGAATGGTGGGAAGAAAACGGCTGGTTTAAGCCGGAATGTCGGCCGGATGATGCGGAGCCGTATACGATTGCGATTCCCCCACCCAATGTTACCGGCCAGCTCCATATGGGGCATGCGATGTTTGTTTCTTTAGAAGACCTGATGATTCGTCGTGCCCGTATGCAAGGGAAGGCAGCACTTTGGGTTCCTGGGACGGACCATGCGGGGATTGCGACCCAGCTTCAGGTTGAAAAGATGCTACGGGCCAATGGCACATCCCGTGAGGAAGTGGGCCGTGAAGAGTTTTTGTCGGCCACATGGGAATGGAAAGAGAAATATGGGGGCCGGATCGTCAATCAGTTGCGTGGTCTAGGGGCTTCTTGTGACTGGGATCGGGAACGATTCACCATGGACGATGGGCTTTCGAAAGCGGTTTTGGAAGCGTTTGTTCGCTTGTATCGCATGGGGTTGATTTATCGCGGTGAGCGGTTGGTAAACTGGTCCCCCGGATTGCAAACGGCCGTTTCTGATCTGGAAGTTGAATATAGCGTAGAACCTGGCTTTTTGTATCACTTTAAGTATCCGGTTAAAGGTGGTGGCCATTTGCCGGTGGCGACGACACGGCCGGAAACGATTTTGGGTGATACGGCGGTTGCGGTTCATCCTGATGACGAACGGTATCAGCAATACATCGGTAAAACGGCGCTGGTTCCAATGCTCGGCCGAGAGATTCCGATTATTGCCGATGAATATGTTGATATGGAATTTGGGACCGGTGCGCTCAAGATTACTCCCGCGCATGACCCGAATGACTTTGAGATCGGGCAAAAACACCGCTTGGAATTTATTACGGTCATGACCAAAGCGGCCACGATGAATGACAAAGCGGGTGAGTATGCTGATATGGATCGCTTTGATTGTCGGGCCAAATTGTGGGCGGACATGGAAGCGGCCGGTCTGACGATTAAAAAAGAAGATTACACCCTAAACGTTCCACGTAGCCAGCGGGGCGGTGAAATTATCGAGCCATTGGTCAGCAAACAATGGTTTGTTGAAATTGAACCGGCCGCCAAAATGGGGTTGGAAGCGGTTCGTTCCGGCCGTGTCAAAATCGTTCCAGAGCGGTTTAACAAGGTTTGGGAAAACTGGCTGACCAATATCCGGCCGTGGTGTATTAGCCGCCAATTGTGGTGGGGACATCGCATTCCGGTTTGGTACGTCAACGGCAACGAAGACGATTTCGTTTGTGCGCGCAGTGAAGAAGAAGCGTATGAAATCGCTCGTAAGCGATATGGGGCGGATGTTCAGCTTGAGCGTGACCCCGACGTTTTGGACACATGGTTCTCTAGTGGTTTATGGCCGTTTAGTACGCTGGGCTGGCCGGATCAAACGGCCGATTTAGAGCGTTTTTACCCGACCGATGTTTTGGAAACCGGTTATGACATTTTGTTCTTCTGGGTTGCGCGGATGGTGATGAGCGGGTTGTTGTTTACCAACGACATTCCGTTCCATACGATCTATTTGCACGGCTTGGTTCGGGACGAACACGGCCGGAAGATGAGTAAAACGCTGGGCAATGTAACTGACCCGCTCGATGTTGTGGCGGAATATGGGACAGATGCGTTGCGCTTTACCCTGTTGACCAGTGGTACACCGGGGAATGATCTGAATTTGTCGTTGTCGAAAGTGGCTAGTAATCGGAACTTCGCCAATAAGATTTGGAATATGGCGCGCTTTATTATCGGTAATGTTGAGAAGGTTTCAGCGGTCGATAAGCCGGAAAAGATCGACTATACGATTGCGGACGAATGGATTTTGACCCGCTTGGCCGATACGACTGCGAGCGCGAATCGCTTATTTGATGCGTATCAATATGGAGAAGCGGGGCGTCAGATCAATGACTTCTTATGGGGTGATTTCGCTGACTGGTATTTGGAAACGGCCAAAGTTCAGATGCGTCAAGGTGGCGCGGTAGCGTGGACGACACTTTCTGTTTTGCGGAAGGTGTTGGATGATGCGTTGCGTCTGTTGCACCCGTATATTCCGTTTGTTTCGGAAGAGACTTGGCAACATTTGAAAGGGGCGTTTCAAGCGGCCGATTTGGGTATCGGTCCGGCCGAAGGGTGGGCGGATGGTCTGATGATCGCCGACTGGCCCGAAGCGGGCGAGCGGTATGGCGGTGCGGCTGATTACGAATTGTTGCGTGAACTCATCACCTCGATTCGGGCGGCGCGGGCTGATGCCAATGTTCCTCCAGGGAAGCGAATTGCCGCGATTATTGCCGGTGAAAAAGCGACTATGATCGCCAGTTTGCAAGATGCGCTCTGTTTCTTGGCCCGTTTGGATGGGGAACAATTGACGATTGATGTGACGGCCGAGGCACCAGACAACTGTGTGACCTTGTCACTTGGTGCGGTTACAGCTTACCTACCTATGGCTGGTATGGTTGATTTGGAAAAAGAAAAAGCCCGTTTGACCGATGAATTGGCCGATTTAGATAAACAGATCAAGAAATCGAACGGTTTGTTGAACGGTCCGTTTGCGAAAAAAGCACCGGAAGCGGTTGTCAACAAAGAACGTGAAAAACTCGGCCGTTTGGAAGCGAGCCGCGCTGAAGTCGCGGAACGTTTGGCGGCGATGGGATAGGTAAAGAGTAAAGAGTAGAGAGTAGAGAGACAGAGGAGAGAATGGTTCTGCGGTGCTGATTTTGTAGGTGTGGGTTTATTCTCTTCTCTCCGCGAAGTAGTTCTCTCTTCTCTACCGAAGTGGTTCTTTTATGGATAAATCAATGATCACCCCGACCGGGGTTCAAGCGAATAAGACGACACAGACGCTGAATGTTTCGTGGCAAGATGGACATACGAGTGTGTTGCCTTTTGATGGGTTGCGGGCGGTGTGTCCGTGTGTCGTGTGTAAAGGTGGGCATGCGCGGATGGGCACGCCTCCGAATCCGTGTACGGTGCGGGATACGCCTGCGACCGATTTGCAGTTGACCGGTGTGCAGGCGATGGGGACGTATGCGCTTCAGTTGAGCTGGAGTGATGGGCACAATACCGGCATTTATACGTGGGAAACGTTGCGCACGGCCGATCCGGTCAATTGTGCGGCGTAGAATCATAGGGGGCCTATCACATGTTTAGGTTTATGAAGTCACATCAATTTAGAGGATTTTGGCATGCGCAACAATATTTAAGCACTGTTGTAGATGCTGTACAGGCTTGTCCTGAAGATAGTCAAAAGGAAAAATATATTCTGCTCCTGCATTTTTGGCTGATGGGGCTTGAAGATCGACTCTCTTTTTGTCTTAAATATGGAACCTAT
The DNA here is from genome assembly GCA_011524645.1 of Anaerolineales bacterium. Taxonomy (GTDB): domain Bacteria; phylum Chloroflexota; class Anaerolineae; order Promineifilales; family Promineifilaceae; genus WTJY01. The sequence goes on from WTJY01000435.1 coordinate 4,411, forward strand.
AAGTTGATTTCCCAAGGATTACCCAATCTAACATCTGGTTTGCATGGGATCGAAACGAAACTTGTTGAACTTGATAATTGGGTAAATCGTGTAGAACTTCACTTGCTAAATAAAGAGGTGCGCGACTATCGAGATTTCTTGCGATTTCTTGATGAATGTCAATTCCGATATTTAGCTGAAGAATACGCTGAATTTACTTTGGTTGGCATTCCTTCAACTTGGAAAGGGCATATACATTATTCTCCAGAACTGCCGACAAGAACGAGAGTAAGTCAGTTTCGGTCACAGCTTGAACAGTTTCGACAGTTTGTTGTGGAATTATGCGCCAAGATTGACACATCTCGCCTATTAGAAGCATCATTTCATGAGCTATTGAAAACGACTTCTGTTCGTGGTCGCGCTGCGTTTTGTATCACTTCCTTAGAAAATGAACGGGCGCGGTTAAGCATAGGGCTTTCTGTATTGGATGATGTAATTGAATTACTTTGGTCATTCGTGGAGTCTGTGCCGGGCTATGAGTGGGATGAATTATGGCGGAAAGATCCCTTTTTTAAGGCTGCATTTGCGGCAAAAGAAAACTTTCTTGATGACCCCGATTTGCGAGGACTTCCTACATATGTCACGCTTTTGTGTAGACGGAGCTATGATGTTATTTATGAACATTTTTATGGAGGGATTCCCACGTATAGCCCTACGACGTACTATTTCGTATTAGATGCTATGTTTATTCTTCTGGCGAATGGTGGGGATATGCCTGATATTACACCCTTTCGGGTATCTTCTTTTGATGAGGATTACGGCTGGGGTAATTTTATTGATCGTTCGCGTTTTCGGGATTAGCCAGAAAAGAGGTTGCCGAACTGTTGCCAGAGCCAAATGACCATGAGGCAGAGCAGCATAAGCAGGGATGGGTAGAAGGTGAGGGTGAAGCCGAGGGCACGGCCGCGTGTTTGGGTAAAGTAGCGAATAAAAAAGATGGTCCGGCCGAAGCCAAAGCTGACAGCGGCTAGGGGGACAACGGAGAGCCAATGGCTGGGCATAATGGTGGCCCAGACCAAGTAGACGATGGCGGCTAAAATCGTTTGCTCTAGGGTATTTTGGACCATTGTTTGGAAAAGCAGTGCTCTTTCTGACCCTTGGAGTAGACCACTGCGCTGAATGTCTTTCGGGTCGAAGAAACGGTGGCTGGCGAGAAGGCCGATGGCGATTGTTAAGAAAAAGGCGGGGATGAGTAGGACTTGAATGGCGACGGCGAGTCGATCCGGCAGGGGAAGGTCGGCCGGAAAGCGGAACGGGTTGAGCCATATCCCCCCCACGATAATCGCGTAGGCGATCATAAAGCCGATACCCATGCCACGAAAGACACTGAACTGGGTTTCTGATAGCTGGCGTTTTTCTTCCGCTTCGATTTTGCTGACTTTGGGGAGCTTGAGAACCATGATCCACGCGGTGTTGGCGTTGCCGACATGGACAAAGCCGAGGCTTTGAAAGAGCTGGCGGGCATAGTTGCGCGGTTCGACCATTAGGCTAAGTCGCTCGACTTCCCGTTCTTTGGCGTAGTCGATGATGGTGTTCATGAGGACACGGCCGACACCGTATCCACGCGCATCTGGGTGGATTGCGATTCCTATCTCTGGGGTTTTGTGATCGATATAAGCGTCTGTGTGGTCTTCGTCGGACCAGTAGCGGTACCAGACCGCGCCGACCGGCTCGCCGTTTTTGTTGAGGGCGATAAAGGAAGTGTCGGTCGGCCGTTCGTGCCATTCATTGATTTGTTTGGCAAATTGAGGGAGACGAAATACTTGCTCGACGGGGAAGCGTTCACTGCCGGATTTCCAAAAAATCGCTTCATAGAGCATTTCTTTGAGAAAGGGAATATCGGTGATGGTTCCGCGCCGAATGCGAATAGATGGGTTCATTTCACTGCTTTGTTTGGGGTGAATAAACTTAATCTGTGGGGGCTACTAGATTAAGTGGGTTCGACGGTTCATGTTGGTAGATTGATTTTTCGTTCGTTCAATCATTGATTTAGACGATAACACAGTTTTGCGGGTGTACAGGTGAAAGTGGCGATGATTTATTTGGGGATGTCAGGATCGGGGCTTTTTCTGTAGGTGTAGGGGGATTTTAGCCCTTATCCATTGCCCTCTATCGCGAAAATGCCAATATAGGGAATGGGCATAGAATCTGCGGTTCTAGACCCCAAGGGTTTTGGATGCGAGCGGTGTTTTGTTACTGGCGACAGAAACCCTTGGGGTCTTGGGTATATATTTCGAGAGGTTTATTTCTCGATGATATCGATTCGTTGAATGGTAATGGCTGGGGCGGAGCGATTACGTGGATCACGTTCTGGAATGGCGGCGAGGGTGTCATCCCCGTCAATGAGTTCCCCGTAGATGGTGTGGCGGTTGTTCAAATGGGGAGTTGGAACATGGGTGATGAAAAATTGACTGCCATTGGTGCCTGGTCCGGCGTTGGCCATGGCCAATAAGCCCCGTTTGGTGAAACGTAATTGTGGCGCGAATTCATCTTTGAAGCGGTAGCCTGGGCCACCGGTTCCGGTCCCTGATGGGTCACCACCTTGGACCATGAAATTGCCGATGACGCGATGGAAGAATGTGCCATCATAGAACCCTTCGGTTGCTAAGAAAACGAAGTTGTTTACGGTGATGGGGGCGTTGCTGGCATAAAGTTGGAAGGTCATATCGCCGACATCGGTGCGGATAATCGCTTGGTAGCTTTTATCTTCTTTCAACATGTGAGCTGGTGCTTTGCCATAATGACGATTGCGCGCGTCCGGTTCCATTGCGGCTAACGGCCGGTCACTTTGAATTAAGCCTGTTTCATCAGTCATATAAATTACCTCTTGTGGGATCGCACGGGTGCGAAATAGATTTTTAAGAAAGTTCATGGTGATTAAGCATAAAGGGGAATGATCAATCCCCCTAATGATCTTATTTTTCGTAAATGTCGATCCGGACGATTTTGTCACCGGGTTCTGGGTCTGATTGTGGGTCGCGGATGCGAACAGAACTGAGGGCATCGTCCCCAGCAATCATTTCCCCAAAAATAGTATGAGCATCGTTAAGCCATTCGGTTGCGGCGAAGGTGATAAAGAATTGGCTACCGTTGGTGGCGGGGCCGGAGTTAGCCATCGCTAGGATGCCACGGCCGTCAAAACGAAGGGTGGGGTCAAATTCGTCTTCGAATGAGTAGCCGGGACCACCGATACCGACACCGAGTGGGTCCCCCGCTTGGGCCATAAAGTCGGGAATGACACGGTGGAAGGAGGTGTCGTCGTAATAGCCTTGGTTGGCGAGAAAGATGAAGTTATTGACTGTGATCGGTGCTTCGTCATCGAAGAGACGTAGGGTGATATCGCCGTTTTCGGTGACGATAACCGCTTCATATTCTTTGTCTGTATCGATTGTCATTTCGGGTGGGGTGCTGTAATAGTTGGCGCGATCGGCCGGTGGGATTGCGGCGAGTGGCCGATCCCCTTCGATGAGTGTGCCTGTTGGGCTACTGGTGCTGCTGGTATCGCTATCACCACTATCACCACTATCACTACTGGTCGTACTGGTTGTTTCCCCATCCTCATCGGCGATGGCGGTCGGTTCTGGCTCGGCCGTGGTTGCTTGGTTGGACCACCAAGTGAGACCACCAACGATAGCGATGGTTAATACGGCAAGCACCACACCGGTGATGATAGATTGACGACTTGCTTCTTTGTTGCGGGCGATTTCCGCTTCTTTCGCCCGTTTGCTGGCGAAATTTTTATTTTGCTTCCGTTTTTTTGCCATAAATACCTCTTTTGAGTGTGGAGTGACGAGTGACGAGTGACAAGTGAGATTGTCCGCTGTGGGTCCTCGTTTCTTTGGGGTTTTCTAAAATTTGCGCGGTATTTTATCACGAATGGGTGTGAGGGTGAGAGGATTGGGGAGAATTGTTATCAATTTGGGGGCTAGGGACTGGGTGGGAAGTGAAGGTTATTCGTGTGTAAAGGCCCCAAGGGTTTTAGATGCGGGCTGTGTTATGTTGTTTTCAACTGAAACCCTTGGGGTCGAGTTTGTTCTTTGGGTTGATATTTTTCTTGATGATGAGGGGGGGGGAAATTTCAGTCGTCCCGCCTACAGTTTGGCCACGTGGATAGTCTGTGGGCGGGACGGCTGGTTGACACAGGGTTCTGCCATGTTGGATGGATCGTTGTTTCCCTGCCGCCGCAGCCCCCTACGAGTGGGTTGGAAATCGATGTCTGCTAGTTTAGGCGTTATGGGCTAGGTGTTGTTTAAGGAAGTGGCCGGTGTAAGATTTTTCCACTTTCATTACCTCTTCTGGGGTGCCTTGGGCGACGATTTCACCACCGCGATGGCCACCTTCGGGGCCCATGTCGATGAGGTGGTCGGCGACTTTGATGATGTCGAGGTTGTGTTCGATGATGACGGCCGTGTTCCCTTTATCGACCAAGCGATTGATCGATTTGATCAGTTTTGCCACATCGTGGGAGTGTAAACCGACCGATGGCTCATCTAGAATATACATGGTCCGGCCGGTGGCGATTTTAGACAGCTCTTTGCTGAGTTTCACCCGTTGGGCTTCACCACCGCTGAGCGTGGTGGCGGCCTGGCCGAGTTTGATATAGCCGAGGCCGACATCTTGCATCGTTTTGAGTTTACGCTTGATTTTGTTGATGCTGTCGAAAAAGATAATCCCTTCGTCGATGGATAAGTCGAGAACTTGGGCGATCGTTTTTTCTTTGTAGGTGATCTGTAATGTTTCGCGGTTGTAACGAGCCCCGTCACAGATTTCACAGGGGACGTAGATGTCTGGGAGGAATTGCATTTCGATGCGATTGACCCCTTGCCCTTCGCAGGCTTCGCAACGGCCACCTTTCACGTTGAAGCTGAAACGGCCCGGTTTATAGCCACGGACTTTCGCTTCTGGCATGCTGGCGAATAGCTCACGGATCGGGCCGAAAAGCCCGGTGTAGGTTGCAGGATTTGAACGAGGGGTCCGGCCGATGGGGGATTGATCGATTTCGATAACTTTGTCGAGTTCTTCAAGCCCTTTCACTTTTTTATGTTTGCCGGGAAGCGCTTTCGATTGATAGAAGTGCTGGTACAGTTTTTTACTGAGAATATCGATGAGGAACGAGCTTTTGCCACTACCGCTTACACCGGTAATACAGACCATTTGGCCGAGCGGAATTTTGAAATCGACATTTTTTAAGTTATTGGCTTGGGCACCTAAGATTTGGAGGGTTTTGCCGGTCCCATCGCGACGTTGTTCAGGGACGGGGATGGAGAGACGGCCGCTGAGATAGCCACCGGTGAGCGAATCTTCATTGGCGATGACCGCTTCTGGTGGCCCTTCGGCGACGATTTGCCCGCCGTGAACCCCTGCGCCGGGGCCGAGGTCGATGAGCCAATCGGAAGAACGCATGGTGTCTTCATCATGCTCGACAACCAAAACTGTGTTGCCCAAGTCTCGCATCCCTTTTAAGGTGCGGATAAGACGAGCGTTGTCCCGCTGGTGTAAGCCGATGCTCGGCTCGTCTAGGACATAGAGGACCCCCATGAGCTGGCTGCCGATTTGGGTGGCGAGGCGAATGCGTTGGGCTTCGCCACCGCTGAGAGTACCGGCCGTGCGACTGAGGGTGAGGTAATCTAGTCCGACATCGACCATAAAGCGTAGCCGGTCGTTGATTTCTTTCAAGATCATGTGGGCGATCATTTGCTCGCGACGGCCGAATGGGGTTTGTTCCGGATCGGCGAGCATATGGGCCCAATCGAGGGCGCTGTGAATGGCAAGTGCTGTAATGGCGGCGATATTTTGCCCATTGATCGTCACGGCGAGCGCGACCGGGCTGAGGCGACTGCCGGAGCAGGTTTCGCACGGCTGGTTGCTCATAAAATCTTCGAGCTTGTTTCGTACATAATCGGACGTGGTGTCCCGATAGCGGCGCTCAAGGTTGTTGATGACCCCTTCGAATTGGGTGGTATAGACCCGTTTCGCCCCTTCCCGATTGATATAGGTAATCGAAATTTCATTTTGTTTCGAGCCATAAAGTAAAATACGCTGTTGGGCTTTGTTGAGCTGGTTCCACGGGACATCGGTGGGGATTTCAAAATGATCGGCCGTTGCTTTGAGCAATTGCCAGTAATACCCCTGTTTATCCTCGGTAGGGAGGGCGACAATCGCCCCTTCTTCGAGGGTGAGAGCCCCGTTGGGGACGACAAGATCGGGGTTGATGACTTTGGTGATACCCAGACCTTGACAGGATGAACAAGCTCCGTGGGGGCTGTTAAAACTAAAGGTACGGGGCTCGATTTTGGGGATGCTTGTGCCGTCGTACGGGCAGTAGAGATGTTCCGAATAGAGGGTGTCTTGTGGATTGTCCCGATCGGTCACATCGTTGATGATGACGATGCCATCGCCGAGACCGAGCGCGGTTTCGATGGAGTCGGTGAGGCGGGAGCGGTCGGAACGGGCTTCTTCGCTGTGTGGGGTCTCATGTTGTTTGACGACGAGACGGTCAACGACCGCTTCGATCGTATGGTTTTTGTAGCGTTCCAGCTCAATTGTTTCATCGACATTCCGGATTTCGCCGTTTACGCGGACACGAACGAAACCGGCTTTACGCACATCTTCAAAAACGGCGAGGTGATTTCCTTTGCGGTCACGAACGAGCGGGGCGAGGATTTGAATGCGGCTGTTGTTTTCCATTTGGCGTACATGGTCCACGATTTGCTCGGCCGATTGGGGGGAAACAGGACGGCCACAGTTGGGGCAGTGGGGGGTTCCGGCACGGGCGAAAAGCAAGCGCAAATAGTCATAGACTTCGGTGACGGTGCCGACTGTTGAGCGTGGGTTATGGCTGACCCCTTTTTGATCGATTGAAACGGCCGGGCTTAGTCCTTCGATTTGATCCACATCCGGTTTTTCCATTTGGCCCAAGAATTGGCGCGCATATGCGGATAGGGATTCAACATAGCGCCGTTGTCCTTCGGCGAAAATCGTTTCGAAGGCGAGCGATGATTTGCCCGATCCAGATAAACCGGTGATGACCACCAGCTTGTTCCTTGGAATTTCTACATTGATATTTTTGAGATTGTGTTCCCGCGCACCGCGCACAATGATTTTGTCTAGGGACATTGGGTTTCTCGGATGTTTGTATGAGTAATAAATTTAGGGGAAGCTGTAAAGCGAACTTTTGTTCTTTATTTTAGCACTAAAATTAATTTTAGCATGGTAAATGTGGGACGAGCTATTAGAAAGGAACAGGAAAAGGCAAAAGGAGAAAGGGGAAAGGCAAAAGGCAAAAGGGAAAAGGTGAATCGGATGGCGTGTTGTGTTTGGCGGGTGAGGTAGAATGGTAAATGGTAAATTGCCAAGGGTGAATCGCTGATTTGTCACTCTTTGCTCGTTATTCGTCACTCGTTGCTTGTTATTTGTTGAGGTTGATTATGTCTGAAAATAGTGCGCCGAAGATGCGGCCGTATGGTCGTCAACTGTTTATTTGTCAACATGGGGATTGTGCACCGCCGGAGGAGGCGTTGAAGTTGCAGGGGGTGGTTCGGGAGAATTTGGGGGTGTTGCGGAAGTTGCGTAATCCGGAGCGTGTAAAGTGTACGTTGAGTGATTGTTTGGGGGTTTGCCGTGGGGGGCCGATTGTGGCGGTTTACCCGGATGGGGTGTGGTATCACCATGTGACACCGGAGTTGATGGAGCGGATTGTGCAAGAGCATTTGGGTGAGGGGCGGCCGTTGGATGAACATATCTTTCATCGGTTGTATCCGGCCGAGCAGACGCCGGTTTATGCGCCTGATTTGCGTGGGGATGCGGGGAGTTATGATCCGGAGAGTAATTCGGTGCGAACGGCCACGAGTGAAACGGCCGATAGTGGGTATGCGCCTGCACCGGATGGGGATGACGGGGAAAATTCGGCCGAGGTGATCGATGCGGAGGAAAGAAGACGGGCTGCGCGTCGGAAAAAGCTCAAGAAAGGGTTGGTGATTGTTAATACCGGTGAAGGGAAAGGGAAGACCACGGCCGCGTTAGGGGTGATGACACGGGCTTGGGGGCGTGATATGCGGGTGGGGATGATTCAGTTTTTGAAGCATGAAAAAGCCCGTTTTGGTGAGATTAAAGCGGCCGAAAAGATGGGGGTTGAGCGGATCGGTGTGGGGGATGGCTGGACGTGGACCAGCAAAGATATGGATGAGACAGAGGCACGCGCTCGGGCGGGGTGGGCCAAGGCTCAGGAGATTATTCAGGCGGGTGAACTCGATATTTTGATTATGGATGAGTTCACTTATCCGCTGCACTATGGTTGGTTAGACACGGCCGAGGTGTTGGCGTGGTTGAGTGAGCATAAGCCGCCGATGATGCATTTGATTATTACGGGCCGATATGCACCGGCCGATTTAGTCGCTTATGCTGATTTGGTCACTGAAATGCGCAACATTAAGCATCCGTTTGATACCCAAGGGATACGGGCACAGGCGGGGATTGAGTTTTAGAGTTGAGCTTGGGCCAAGCGCTCTGGTGAGAAATGATGGACGAAAAGTGACGGAAGCTCTTGTAGATAGCTTGGCTCTAACCAAGGGATCGTATTGCCCCGAAGGGTGGCCATTTTGGCATACCCGTCAGTTCCTGGCAGGGTATCGATTAAGATTGCGGGTTGGCCGGCCGCTTTGTATTGTTCGATATGCTCTATGCCAGAGACGATTATATCGGCCGAGGGAAGTTGCTCTCCCTCACCATAAGGGGTAAAGGTGAGATTGCTATTCGCCGGAAACATCCGGCCGATTTCTTCGCGTATAGGTTCAGTCATGGCGACCAATTGTGTTCCTAGAGCGATATTGATGTGATTGCCCCATATCGCGAGTTTACGCAATGTTAGTAAGTTGCTGTAGTGTCCTAAATGCAGCGTGGTGCGGGCGGATTTGTGCCATAAAATGGTGCAATCGCCTTGTTTTAGGCGGTGAGCGAGCGCATCTGTAAAGTGGAGCGGATGCTCGGGGGAGCTGAATAATTCGCTATTGTGCCAGTAGGTGTCGGGCCGAACAAATAGCTTGAATATGGTGTAATTGTTGGGATCGTTGCTGAGATGGTCGGCGAGGCAGTTGAGATTGGCGTAAGTTTTTCCGGCGAGTGGGGAACAAATAGCGGCTGTTTGTGGCTCTTGTGCGGCCCGTTTGGCGGAGGCTGCGGTGGAGATATGAGGGGTCGCTTCGATTTTTATGTGAGGGGGTAACGTGGCTAGCCAATGGCTGACTTGAGGAATGATTGTGTCTTTTGTGATCAACTTACGGATCGTTTGCATCGATTTTTCTTGAGAAAATAGGGCGAGATGAATTTTTGATTTTCGTTCCCAAACGGTATCAAACAGATAGAAGCGCACAAAATCGTGTACGATGCCTTGTGCCGTATTAAATGTTGGAATGATCGTCCCTGCACGGCCGTTGGATGTCTGTAGTTTTTGGAAAATTTCATCGGCGGAAGAACAGGGTTCAAGGATGCACTCTTCCCAATCGGATAAAGATTTTTGCACTTCGAGAGCGTTTGCGTAAGAAAAAGTGTATTTGGGGCCAAGATAATAAAGGATTTGTTGGGACATAGATTGATTTTATAGACACGATAAATATTAATAGCAGATTTTAACAAGAACAAGAGTCTTCGACGACCGTAAATCTCTCCCTAAAAATGGAAAAACGACTATACTAAAACAATACCTTCGCCATTTTTAGATCGCTGTGACAAACAATTTGCCTTTAAGGTAAA
>WTJY01000258.1 GCA_011524645.1 Anaerolineales bacterium
GAAGGTGGGCCGGCTTTTCAGTAAAAACGGTTTGGGTTGTTATTGTTGTTTCGCGCCTTCGCCCATCCCCCTTTTTAAAGTGCTGATTTTGACAACCAAAATCGATTTTAGATTGAGAAGTACTGAGAAGATGTTGTACTGCAAAAATGTAAAAATAAGTTGTGGGATGCACCCGATTTTTAGCTCTTGTTAATAGATATTCGTGTCAGGGGGGGAATTGACGGCCGTTTTGTTCTTACTTGACAGCGTACCATACTGTATGGTATTGTTTTTGCATACTAAAAGGTATGTTTTGAAAATTTATGGCACGTAAAACAAAAAAAGATTGGTATTGGGCATGTGCCCAGATTGTGTCCCAAGATGGGGCATTGGCTTTAACGATTGATCGTTTATGTCAGGCGGTTGGGTTGACCAAAGGGTCGTTTTACCACCATTTTGGCGGGATTGATGATTTTATTGAACAGTACCTGCTTTTTTTTGAGCAGGAAGGCACCTTACAAATCATTGAAACGGTAGAAATAGAAATCACACCGGCCGCTAAGATGCGTAAGTTGATTGAATTGGTGATCGCTGATCCTCCTGATTTGGAAGCGGGGACCCGTGCTTGGGCGTTGCAGGACTCTCGGGTACAGGCGGTGTTTGAGCGGGTTGATCAGCAGCGCTTCGCTTATGTAACTGAGCTATGGCGCCCATTGGTGGCCGATGAAGCGACCGCTATTTTGCGCGGCCGTATGCTCTATACCATTTTGATTGGAGGGAATCATGTTTTTCCTCCGCTCTCTCAGTCTGAGCTACGTGCTTTGTTTAATGCTTATTTGGAGGCATTTGAGATATGAATATGAAACAAGTTAATCAACAAGATAGTCATGCTGTATGGCAACAAGTCGAAGCGATCCGTCAATCCTGTTATGGTGCGGATCATATCGATGTGAAGGTTTTTGAGGGGGATGTAGAACTACGCCAATTTTTAGCCAACATGTTTTCGTTCACGCCGTGGTGGTTGAAGTTTTTGTATGGGGTGCGGTGGCTCTTTGTTCGTTTACTAGGGATGAAGCAAGAAGGGATTCCTGGCGGGCGTCAGGCGGTGCAACCGGCAGACATTAATATGAAGGCTGGGGAGTCTGCAACTTTTTTTACGGTGAAGGCGGCTGAAGAAGATCACTACTATTTAGTTGGGATTACAGAGTCCCATTTGACCGCTCATTTGGCGGTTGTTTGTGAGCCGGTTGCTGTGAATCATAATCGTTTTTATGTGATTACGATAGTGCATTATCACCGCTGGACCGGGCCGGTTTATTTTAATGTGATCCGGCCGTTTCACCATTTGGTGGTACAACAGATGGGACAGGCCGGTGTTGCCGCTTAGATAACGCGTTGTCCCATCTTGATCGACTTTTTAACGATTATTCATTAAATAGGGCGCCTACACTACGCCCTTCGTGAGAGCGAACAATCACTTCCCCCAACAACTTTGCGGTTGAAAGGACGGTGATATTATCGAGCATTTTTTCTTGAGGGATCGGGATTGTATCGGTGGTGATGATTTCTTTGACATCGGCGGCCGCCAAACGATCAAAGGCGGGGCCAGAGAGAACTGGGTGGGTAAAGGCGAGATAGACATCACATGCCCCATGTTCTTTGACTGTTCTGACCGCTTGGGTGATCGATCCGGCCGTGTCAACAAGGTCATCAACGATGACCACATCATGACCTTCGACATCACCAATCAAGGTAAGTGCCTCGCGGCGCATGTCGTTGCCGAGGCGGCGTTTTTCGACAAAAGCTAAGGGCACACCGAGTAAGTCTGCATATTTACGGCCCGCTTTGGCAAAGCCCAAGTCAGGGGTCACGACCATTAAGTTTTCAAGATGTTTTGATTTGAAATAGTCGCAGAATAGATAGCGTGCGGTTAGTGAGTCGCCAGGGATTTTATAAAATCCTTGGATTTGACCCGCATGAAGATCGATTGTGGCCCAACGATCTGCACCCGCCGCTTCAATAAGGTCGGCCATAAGACGTGCGGTGATGGGGACGCGCGGTTGGGTTTTTTGATCACTCTGAGAATAAGCAAGAAAGGGTAGGATCACCGTAATCCGACCGGCTGAATCTCTTTTAAGACAGTCGATCGCAATGAGTGTTTCCATAATATTGCGATGGACCGGTTTGGCGTGACTTTGGATGATGTAGACATCTTTTCCGCGTGAACTACCCCCTAGCTGGACCCATAAATTCTCATTGGGAAAGTCGATGACTTCCCAAGGGTTCAGAGGCACATTTAGATAATCTGCGATTTTTTGGGCCAATTCGGGACACCCTGACCCCGCAAAAAGTTGTATATCTCCATACCCATATACCATTGTTGTTCTCCTTTGTTTCTCTTCCTTATTGATAAGACAGGTGGTACGATTTTCATTCTTCTATGTATAGACCTCTGTGTTTTCTGACTTGATGTGAAACTGATCGAAAATAAAAATCGGATTTTTGTCTTAAACAAAAATCCGATTTAGGGTGTTTACTTTGAGTTTTTCGCCCAATTCCACACGATAGCTGGGGTTGCTAGAGCGAGGATGATCATGAGCCACGCGAACCACCCTGGTAAATTGATGGATACGCCTTCTGCGAGTATTTCCATGTCTCTATCTCCTATAATTTGAAAACGATAACTGCCTGATATTTGGTGCCCATCTTGGCTGATTACGAGCCACTGGACGGTGTAGAAACCGGCCGGTAGATGTAAGTCTGCGGGAAGATTAGCGTATAAAATAGCCGGTTTTGATTCATCTATAAGCGGGTTTAGCTTGATCGGCTGAAACGCTTCATTAAATAAGACGAATGTACTTCCGGCATTGAGAGGTTCATTAAATTGTAAACGAATTTTGTTGGGGGGAGTGGTGAGTATAGCACCTTGAGTTGGTAAGGTTGCAATCAATTCGCTATGGGCTATAACGACCTGACTATGGGCTAATGATAGCAGAATGAAGATGCAAAAGAGAGACCAATTCCTAAATTGTGTCATTTGTTTATTCGTTTAAAATGTTTTCGATATGGAACTGTAATTCAACCGGTGATACAGGGCCTGCTAAACGTGCTGCGACCCGGCCGTCTTCGTCTAAAACAAATGTCCATGGCTCGCTGGTCAGATTCCATTCCAAGACTTCATCGGCCGTAGTGAGTGGATCAAATTCTTTAAATATTTCTAGATGAAGGTAATCGACATCTTGATTGTATGTTTCGTGTGATTGCTCGATACTGTTTAAAACAGGGGCACAAACTGCGGTTTGGCAATAGGCTGGCGTGTTGAAGCTAATGACAGACGGACGCCCATTGTCTAAGAGTTCTGCCACCGTGAACTGGTGGAGAGCTGGATCTGGGGTGACGGCCGAGCTTAGTAATTTGACATCATCAACTGTTTCAAGCGTGCGATTGATACTCGCTGGAGGAAGCTCGCCGATTTGGGGGCCTTCTGTATCGTCTACGGTTTGGACCGCGAACTGCGCTTCCGATTCGACCCCATCCGCATTAACGATGGTTGCTTCTAATCCCCATAAACCGGCCGTGGGTAGTTCCGGATAGGTCACCCAGTAGGGAACCGCATAGTCATTGAAAGGCTGCGCTTCTCCTGACCAAACGAGGGTGCCGTTGCCATCATCTTGGAGAGCGTAGGCGTTGATGGTGACCCGATCAATCGTGGAAACTTGGTCGAAACCATCATAGATGATAAATGGGATACGTGGAGAACCACTAGCGATATCGTCGGCAGGGACGACAATTTGGTAGCTGGGGATGTCAGATGCGCCAACTGGCGGATACTCTTGTGCGGATTCATCGGCGGTGCAGGCGCTAATGAGTCCGATCAAGGTTAGAACAAGTAAGGATAGTGTAAATTTTTTAGTCATAAAGCAAAATCGCGCCAGTTAGCTAGCGCGATGATCTAAATTTGAAATGATGAAAGGGGTCCGAGATGGTTTACATCGGGGTTTTACCTGATTGTAGCAGGTCAATGTCGGAATCTACCATCATCTTAACTAATTCTTGGAATGAAACTTTGGGTTCCCAGCCGAGATCTCTTTTCGCTTTGCCTGGATCGCCAACAAGAAGGTCAACTTCGGCCGGCCGCATGAAGCGTGGGTCTTGAACAACATAGTCGCGCCAATCTAGATCGATTTGGCCAAAGGCCGCATCCAAGAAGTCTTCCACTGAATAAGTTTCACCTGTCGAGATAACGAAATCATCGGGCTTGTCCTGTTGCAACATGAGCCACATCGCTTCGACATAGTCTCCAGCGAAACCCCAGTCGCGGCGGGCGTCTAAATTGCCTAAGCGTAATTCATTGGCCATTCCCAATTTAATCATAGCGGCATGATAGGTGATTTTGCGGGTTACGAATTCCATACCACGGCGTGGCGATTCATGATTGAACAAAATACCAGAGGTGGCATGTATGTCGAAACTTTCTCGATAGTTGATGGTAATCCAGTGGCCGTATACTTTGGCGACACCGTATGGGCTACGTGGGTAGAAAGGTGTGGTCTCTTTTTGTGGTACTTCCATGACTTTACCAAACATTTCACTTGAGCTTGCTTGGTAGAAACGGATTTTGCGGTTAACCATGCGAACAGCGTCAAGTAATCGTGTGACACCAAGTGCGGTTGCTTCCCCAGTGAATACCGGTTGATTCCATGAGGTTTGGACGAATGACTGTGCTGCTAAATTGTAGACTTCTTCCGGTTTGTGCTCTTCTAAAATCTGAGCTAAAGACATTTGGTCTAGTAAGTCGCCGGGAACCAGTGTGATTTTGTTTTGGATATGAGCAATACGATGGAAATTGACCGTACTGGTACGACGGACCATCCCGATGACGTTGTATCCTTTTTCTAGTAATAATTCGGCCAGATAAGAACCGTCTTGGCCGGTTATGCCGGTGATGAGTGCTGTTGGCATTATTTTCTCCTACCTATTTTTGTGGTTAGTTTTGAAATGGATTCTGTCTAAGAGATAAAATGATTTTGTGGCTCGTAATGGGTAATTGTTTTGTGTGAACAAAGCAACGGCGGAGATTATAGCGAAGAGTAAACAGAACGTAAACAGGCTGAGGTGAAATCGTAGGGGACATCGGTCATTAATAGGCTGGAATGATATTAGCGGTTGGCTAATATCTGAGGCTGTCACTGTATGTATGCTGATTTTGTGATATATTTTGGGAATATATATTTGATCGATTGTAGAACCTATCTATGTAAAAAACAGATAAGTTTTTGATCATAGATTGTTTATTTTGAATAGGGATTAATTTTGGCTTAACAACATCTTACATTTGGTTGATAAATCGGCCGTATTTATCAAAATCCTATATAGGATCGATAATGTAGCTAATCACAATAGAAATTCAAAACTCTCGTTTGATGCTCAACAATAATGAAATGAATGAGCATGAATGCAAATCAAAAGGTATTTGACAAACTATGGATGAAGAACAACAACAACCACGATCCCCAATTCCACCATGGGCTTGGGTTGCGGGATTTGTTGCGCTCTTAATTGTGGCGCAGATATGGTACTCTGGCGCGTTTAATTCCCAAGAAACAGAACCGATTTCCTACCTAATCAGTGAAATTGAATCTGGCAACGTAGAGGCGCTGATCGTTTCGGAAAACGCGATTGAAGCGCAACTCGATAACGGAAACACCTTTGTTTCTAATAAAGAAGGTGACATTTATCAGCTTCTTACCGATGCGGGTGTGAGTGAAGAACAGTTTAAGAGTGTTGAGATTACGATTGAAGATAACTCTTTTTACAACTTAATGTTGAGTGTCCTGATCTCTTTCGCTCCGATTATCCTCTTGATCTGGATTTTCACACGCGGCTTTCGACAAATTCAATCGGGTGGGAACAATATCTTTGGCTTTGGCCGGAGTAAGGCGAAAAATCTGAACGATGGTGATCGCCCAACCGTTACATTTGACGATGTGGCTGGTGTGGAAGAAGCGAAGCAAGAAGTTGAAGAAGTGGTTCAATTCTTGCGCGAGCCGGAAAAATTTGTTCAGGTAGGGGCGCGGATTCCGAAAGGGGTTTTGATGATCGGCCCACCTGGGACCGGTAAAACATTGTTGGCCCGAGCGATCGCTGGTGAAGCGGGTGTGCCATTCTTCCATATATCAGGTTCTGAATTTGTGGAAATGTTTGTGGGTGTTGGTGCGAGCCGTGTCCGCGATCTGTTTAACAAAGCGAAAGAAAATGCACCGGCTATCGTGTTCGTTGACGAAATCGATGCGGTCGGCCGTCAGCGTGGGGCCGGTCTTGGTGGTGGTCATGATGAGCGTGAGCAAACTCTCAACCAAATCTTGGTTGAGATGGACGGGTTTACCAATGAAACCAATGTGATTGTTATTGCTGCGACCAACCGTGCGGACGTGCTTGACCCAGCGCTTTTACGCCCCGGCCGTTTCGACCGTAAAGTTGTTGTCGATCGTCCAGATGTGCGCGGACGTGAAATGATCTTGAAAGTTCATGCTCGTGGCAAACCGTTGGCCAAAGATATCGTTTTGGGTGATATCGCCCGGTTGACGGCCGGTTTCTCCGGTGCGGACCTCGAAAATCTCATGAACGAGGCGGCGATCTTTACAGCACGTCGTGGTAGTAATCTCATTACCTTGCGTGACATTCAAGATGCGTTTGATCGTATCGCAATCGGTCCAGAACGTAAAAGCCGAGTCATGAGCGAATCTGAAAAAGAGATTATCGCTTATCATGAAGCGGGTCATGCGGTTTCGGCTTATTTCTTAACCCATACCAATCCGGTACAAAAAATCACGATTATTCCACGCGGCCGTGCTGGCGGATATGTTTTATATCTGCCTGAAGATCGCATGTTGAATAGTCGTCAACACTTCGAAGATCAAATTTCAAGCGCTTTAGGCGGCCGTGTTGCGGAAGAAATTTTCTTCGGTGAAGTGACCAATGGGGCGAGTGGCGACTTGCAACAAGTGACCAACATGGCACGTCAAATGGTTATGGTCTACGGGATGAGTGACGGGCTTGGTTTGCGGACCTATGGTGAGCAAAATGGCAATGTCTTCCTCGGCCGTAGCATGTCGATTGATCGTAACTATGGCGATGATGCGGCTGACAAAATCGACCAAGAAGTTCGGGCCATTGTGGACCGTAACTATGAACGAACCTATAAAATTTTGAGCGACAATCGCGATAAAATGGTTCGGTTGGCGGAAGCGTTGTTAGAACATGAAACATTAGATCGCCGTCAGTTTGAAGAGTTGATGAATGAGGAAGCGGAATCATCAAAAGATGAAACTGACTTTATTCCAGCTGATTAGATTCTGACCGGCTTTTGTGTAAGAATAGAAAAGGGCTTTAGCGAATAGGCTAAGGCCCTTTTTTGTTGGGAAAATTAGAGACAGAATTAGAGAAGTTGTTATGAAACTCGCTTTTTTGCATACAGCCCAAGTTCATGTTAATACATTTGACCGTTTGTTGGCTGAGAACCGACTGACGATTGAAGTGATTCACCGTGTGATGCCAGAGCTGTTGGCCCGAGCGCGTGCTGATGGTTTGACACCGGAAATTGTTGCGGCTGTTGAAGCGGAAGTTGGTAAACTCGCGGCGTCTGGCGCAGAGTGGATTGTTTGTACTTGCTCGACGATTGGGGATGTGGCTGAAAAATGTGAGGTACACATTCCTGTGTGGCGGGTTGATCGGCCGATGATGGAAGCGGCCGTGCAAGCTGGGTCAAAACTGCTGGTTGTGGCCACGTTGGCGAGCACGATTGCTCCCACACGGGATTTGCTAACATCTGTTGCTCAATCACTCGGCCAACCTGTGACCATTTTAGAATTGACCTGTGCAGAGGCTTGGCCATTTTTCGAGGCGGGTGATATGGATCGGTATGGTCAGTCGATTGCGGCCGCGATTCAGCAAAGTGAGCCGGTGGATGCCGTGATTCTTGCGCAGGCATCGATGGCGGTTGCACGTCTTTATTTAGATGAATTGGGGATTCCTGTGTTCTCTAGCCCCGAAACGGCCGTGCAAGCACTGGCTCGGGTGATGACTAATAAGAATTAGATTTTTGTAATTGATATGGAGAGAGAGATGAAAATTTTGGTTGTGGGCTCAGGTGGGCGCGAACATACATTGGCATGGAAATTGGCGCAGTCGCCACAAGCGACACAGATTTATGTGGCTCCGGGGAATGCGGGTACCAATTGGGATGGGACAGATCAATACTGTGCTTCAGAAAATGTGCCGTTGAAAGTGACTGATTTAGATGGTTTACAACGCTTTGCGGTTGAACAGGGTGTTGCTTTGACAGTTGTGGGGCCAGAAGCACCGCTAGCAGCAGGGATTGTCGATCAGTTTGAAGCGGCCGGTCTCCCTGTATTTGGACCGACACGTGCGGCGGCCCAACTAGAATGGTCGAAAGCATTTTCGAAACAGTTTATGGCAGAGGTCGGGATTCCCACTGCGGCGTTTGCGACATTTACCGATATGACAGCGGCGCTCAGCTATCTTGAGAGTGTATCTGGGCAAGTTGTGGTTAAGGCGAGCGGTTTGGCGGCCGGTAAAGGGGTGATTGTCTGTGATGATTTAACTGAAGCGGAGGATGCGGTCCGTTCAATTATGGAAGATCAGGCGTTTGGTGCGGCTGGTGCGGAAGTGGTTATCGAGGAACGGATGACCGGTCCTGAAGTTTCTGTGTTGGCTTTGAGCGATGGGAAGACGGTTCGGCCGTTGCTCCCTGCGCGAGATCATAAGCGGGCATTGGAGGGGGATAAAGGGCTAAATACCGGAGGCATGGGGGCATTCGCGCCTATTGCGGATGTCGATGCAGCACTGTTGGATCGCGTGGTACAAGATGTCTTGCAACCTACAGTTGATGGGATGGCCGAACGTGGTGCACCGTATCAGGGTGTTCTCTATGCTGGTTTGATGTTAACACCGAACGGGATGCGTGTTTTGGAGTTTAATTGTCGCTTTGGCGATCCGGAAACGCAGGTGGTTTTGCCTTTGCTTGAAAGCGATTTGTTGTCGCTGATGATAGCTTGTGTGGAAGGAACGCTGAGCGAGACCGAAGTTGAAATCAAGCCAGGGGCTTGTGCGACTGTGGTAATGGCTTCTCCCGGTTATCCACAAAGTTATCCGAAAGGGTTGGTGATTTCCGGTTTGGCGGATGCGGACCAATTGGCAGATACCATGGTGTTCCATGCTGGGACTGCGGTTGCTGAGGGGCAGATTGTGACCAGTGGCGGCCGTGTGTTGGCGGTCAGCGGCCGTGGAGCCGATTTGTCAGAGGCTTTGGCACGGGCTTATGCGGGTGTGGCGAAGATCGATTTTCAAGATGCGCATTTCCGTCGCGATATCGGCCGTATTGCTGTCCAATAAGGGGGCGTGAAATTTTGACACCCTCTCAGAGATGGGTATAATTCTTTCTCGGCAAATCATCACCCCCTTGATGTGTACTTTAGTCAATAATAAAGGTTACAAAACCGCAAAATCATTTGATTTTGGGGTTATTTTTTTTGTCCCTGGGGTGAAAATATCATGAATAGGAATAGGTGAACCATGAGCGAAGAAAATATGCAAATTAACGAGGTAGTCGTACCGACTTCCATTACCGACTTGAAAAAGAAAATGATGCTCACAGGCACCGTTACCCGTCTTGAATTGTATGGCGCATTTGTTGACATCGGTTTGGGTTTCCCGGCGATTATCCACTTGTCACAGTTGGGTAAACGGGTTAACCGCGTGTCAGATGTTCTTTCAGTAGGCGAAGAGGTTACGGTCTGGGTTGATAAGGTCGATGAAGGTAGCAAGCAAATTATGTTGACCTTGGTGCAACCGTTAGCGGTCGAGTGGAGCGACTTGGCCGAAGGCAATGTCTACACCGGTAAAGTAACCCGTCTCGAGAACTTCGGTGCATTCATTGACATCGGTGCGGAAAAAGAAGGCTTGGCCCACGTGAGTGAATTGAGCCACGACTATATTCGCCATCCCTCTGAAGTTTTGTCTGTTGATGATGAAGTACAGGTACAAGTATTGGGTTTCAGCAAAAAGAAACGCCGCATTAACTTGAGCTTGAAATCATTGCAGGAAAAACCGGAACCGGAATTGGGAGACATGTCAGTTGCAGAATTAGATTATCAACCAGAAGAAGTTATGGAAGATATGCCATCTGCTATGGAAATGGCGTTCCGCTCTGCGATGAAAGGTGGCAATAGCTCACGTAAAAACAACGGTGGCCGTCGTCGTAATGAAGGTGGAGGCGGCCGTAAAGGGCGTAACCGCAACCGTCGTATGCAAGATGAAATCATGATGCGTACCTTATCTTATGGTGATGATGAAGAATAGATTTTAGTCATTAACCATTTGGTTTGATCGAAAAGGAAAAGCCCCATCTCTTGAATTAGAGCGGGGCTTTTTTGTTGCCTGATTGGGCCGATATTGGATTGATAGAGGGGTGTTTTGTTAGTCTAAAGAACGTAGAGTCGGCAAGCTTATGCGGCGGTGGGTTCCGGTACGTTGTTTTGTTTCTTCTGTGGTGGCCGGAGCGAAATGAGCTTCGGGCAAGTTGGGGAACCGTACGGTGAACGTGGTGCCTATACCGACCTCGCTCGTGACCGTTATACGGCCGCGATGGGCTTCTGTGACCCATTTGGCGATCGATAAACCTAGACCGGAACCGCCTAAGGCACGACTACGCGCTTTATCCACTCGATAGAAGCGGTCAAAGAGATAAGGGAGATGTTCATCTGGGATACCGATACCGCTATCTTGGACCGTAAAGAAGACAAAGTTGTCTTCGATTTTTAGATCGAGATTGACGTCGCCGTTTGTCGGCGTGTATTTGAGCGCATTGTCGACTAGGATCAAAATAAGCTGTTTGATCTTGTCTGGGTCCCCCTGAATGCGAGCGGGGGTGATATTGCCCAAGATCAAATTCACATTGCTCGAAATCGTGAGTGGCTGTAGTTGGCGATAGACATCGAGCACAATCGTTTCTAGCTCGATGACATGTCGTCGTAGCGGAATGCTACCGCCATCAGCACGTGCAAGGAGCAAGAGATCCCCGACAAGTCGTGTCATGCGTTGTAATTCATCTTGAATAATGTCGATCGATTCCGGTTCCAGCTCACCCATATGGCTCATTAAATCGATGTTGCCGCGAATGGTTGTTAGTGGGGTCCGTAATTCATGAGAGACATCTGCGAGGAGTCGACGCTGGGCATTGAATAGTTTTTCTAAACGCTCGAAGCTTTCATTTAGCGTATTGGTCAGCGTGCCGATTTCATCATTCCGCGCGTAGGCGGGAAGGCGCTGGCTTAAATCATCTGCTCGAGAAATCTGTGATGCCGCTCTGGTCATTTTGGCTAGAGGGTTTAGAAGACTATGAGTGGTGCGCGCTCCTAAGAAAAGAAAGAACATGAAAACCACACCACCGGTGATCCCTAGAACGGTCCCCAGTTGGTTCATGGACTGATCGTAGCTGTCGAGCAACTGGGCCATTTGTAGATAACCGATGAGTTGGGCACCCCCTTCCCGATCAAGAATGAGCGGATATGTGAGAACACGTAGTCGCTGTCCCGACTGGTTGACTGTGGTAAATGTCGGTTGAACTTGACTTGTGTTGCGCTGATCGAGCGTCCCTTCAAAGTTTTCTAGGTTGGGAGAGCGGGCGAGAACATTCCCTTGTCGATCGATCGCCATCATGAATAGGGTGGCGGTTTGAAAAACATCCATTTCTTCGGGAAATGTAAGCAGGGTGATGTCGCCAGTGCTGAAAACACCGGCCGAATTAATGACCTGTACAGTTGTGTCCTCTAAATCGGTATCAATGGCACTTAGTAAGGTTTGTCGTGCTGTGAGATAGCTAAACAGACCGAAGCTAAGAAAGAATCCGGTGAGGATAAGGGCATAGAGGACGGTGAGCCTGAGACGAAATGACATAGGGTAAATAAGAGTAAGAGATGCTTCGCTGAGAGTAAGAGTTAGAATTGGGTCTGTGTCAGTCTTACGAATGTTTGAGCTTTCTTCTTACTCTTACTCTTGCTCTTGCTGTCTATGCGTCGCTTTCTTCGCGCATGACATAGCCGACACCACGTACGGTGTGGATGAGGCGACTCATGCCACCTTGCTCTGTTTTTTGGCGTAGGTAGCGTACATAGACTTCGATAATGTTGCTTTCACGGCCGAAGTCATAACCCCAAACGCGATCATAAATGAGGTCGCGGGTAAGTACGTTGCGCGGGTTTTTCATGAACAGTTCGAGCAGTTCGTATTCTTTGATGGTTAAATCGAAGTGGTATTCTCCGCGTTGCCCTTGACGGGTGCCGGTGTCTAGCTCTAGATTACCAAAGCGGAAAATTTGGGGTGGAGAGGCGGGGGCACGACGTAAAAGGGCGCGGATACGGGCGTTTAGCTCGTCAAGCGCGAATGGTTTTACTAGGTAGTCATCTGCGCCTGCATCTAGACCTGCCACGCGATCTTCGATCGCTTCTTTGGCGGTGAGCATCATAATCGGTACATTGCTGGTTTCGCGGATACGGCGACAAACATCTAGCCCGTCCATCCCGGGAAGCATTACGTCGAGCAAGATTAAATCTGGGCCGAACTCTTCATGCATGTGTAGCCCTTGTTTGCCATCTTGGGCGATCTCTACGGTGTATCCGTCGAAACTGAGTCCGCGTTGTAAAAAGTTGCGAATGCGCTCTTCATCTTCGACGATCAAAATTTTCGGTTGAGTCATATTGTTATCCTTCTGGGAGTGTCGTTTGTTTTATTGAGTCTGATTCTGTGTTGGTCTTTACGCGCAATAAAGTCAAGAAGTGTTGCTTTTAAGAAGTTCGTAATCTTTTATTGAATGATTGTAAGTGGATTGATTATAGGAGGGGGGATTTATCGTGTAAAGCGTTGGGCGAATAGTCTTAGGAAAGATAAAATTTAGCGGTTCAGCAATTTGATTAAAGGCGGGAAAATGAATATGGATGGTTTATTTGAGTTCGGTTTGGGTGTGACTTATTGGTTGCAGACAAATTTGTCAGCCTTGGATGGTGTATTGTCTTGGGTGAGCGCCTTTGGTAGCTTTGAGATTTATTTGGCGATTGTTTTGTTCATTTTCTGGTGTTTAGACAAAGCGAAGGGAAAGCACTTGGCTTATTTGTTGATTATGGGGGGGACCGTTGTTATTTGCTTTAAGCATTTGCTGCGTCAACCACGGCCGTTTTGGCTAGACCCCGCTATTTCTCTAGGAGAATGGGGGGGCGGGTATGGCGCACCGAGTGGGCATACATTTTTGGCGGTGGTGACCTTTGTCTTCCTTTCGATCTGGATCAGTCAACGACGATGGGTCATTGTGACTTCGGTGGTTATGATTGTGCTGACGATTGTGAGTCGCTTGTATTTGGGGGATCATTTTCCGCATGATACGGCCGCTGGGGCGATTATTGCACTGCTGTTTATTGCGGGGTATTGGGTATGGATGGAATTTTATGAAGAAACGTTCGCACAACGGATTTTAGGCCAGCGCTTTTGGTTGTCGGTTGCGATTCCTCTCGGTTTGATCTCGATTTATGGTCTCGGCTTATTTTTGCTGGGAACCCCTTCATTCGAGCCTGAATGGCAAGAGTTCGGCACGGCGGCCGAAATTTTCAGCTATGAAGATGGGGCCTTCGCGTTTGCGGTTTGGTCTGGTGTGGTGATCGGGTTTGTGTTTGAGGGGAGTCGGGTGCGCTTTTTGGCGGATGGGCCGTGGGGAATGAGAATCGGCCGGTACGTGCTGGGGATGGGACTAGTTTTCGCTGTTTTAACTGGGCTACGGGCCTTGTTTGGGTTGATTTGGTCGGTCGATCAAGGGCTTGGTCTCTTTTTGCTCTTGCGTTTTGTCCGTTATTATTTTGTGGTTATGACTGGGATGTATTATGCACCGGCACTATTTGTGCTTCTGGGGCTGGCTGATGCTGATCCAGTGCCGAAGATTTCCGGCTCTTTGAACAAGCTGAAACGGACCGCTTTGAAAGATTAAATTTTGTACTGAGAGGGTTGGTCGGGTGGGGGGCGGGTTTGCGACGATAGGTTTTAAGAGGGGGGTGTTCTGCAATTCTAGACCCAAAGGGTTGTGATTGTGTGCGAGGTCTGTTGGTTTCTATGGAAACCCTTCGGGTCTTGAGAAGGTGAG
>WTJY01000291.1 GCA_011524645.1 Anaerolineales bacterium
AGCGGCCGTGATGCCGGATAGGGCGGTGGTGAGTGATTTGTTGTTGCGCCAGAACTCGATAAATGGGGCACCTAGAAAGATCCACAAGAAGCAAGGGGCAAACGTGACCCAAGTGGTGATGATTGAGCCGATGATACCTGCCTGTAATGGGGTAAAGGTGCTGGGATTACGGTATGCTCCCATGAATCCGACAAATTGCACCACTTGAACAAGTGGCCCCGGTGTTGTTTCCGCCATGCCTAACCCATCTAGCATTTCTCCCGGTTGGAGCCAGCCAAACACATCGACCGCTTGTTGGGCGATATAGGCCAAAACTGCGTAAGCACCGCCGAAGGTAACGACGGCCGTTTTGCTAAAAAAGATCCCTTCTTGCACAAATACATGGCTTTCCCCGAACTTGAGCCATGCGAATAACAGCGGGACACCCCATAACGTGAGCCCGATGAGCAAAATGCGAACTGCTCGGTTTAAGGAGGGTTTTTGTGCTTGGGCGACTGAATCGGTGATGACATAATCGGATTCGTTCTCGTCACTGAGATTGCGCTGTTGGATGACATCGAATTTTTCGAGCCAGACTTTCCCCCCGATATAGCCGATTAAACCGGCGAGCAGGACGATGACCGGAAAGGGGAGGTTGAAGAAGAAAATGCCGATAAAGGCCAAGCCGGACAACCCGATCATGATTTCGTTTTTGAGTGCACGACGGCCGATACGCACGACCGCTTCGATGACGATGGCGAGCACGGCCGGTTTTAGACCATAAAACAATGCTTGGACAAAGGTGACCTCTTGGAAACCGGCGTATAGCACACTGAGGGCCAAAATCGAGACAAATCCGGGCAAAATAAACAAGCCGCCAGCGATGAGTCCGCCTCGTGTGCCGTGCAGGAGCCAGCCGAGATAGGTTGCCAACTGCTGTGCTTCCGGTCCGGGCAGGAGCATGGTGTAGTTTAGCGCATGCAAAAAACGATTTTCGCTGACCCAGCGTTTTTCTTCGACGAGTAGCTTATACATGACGGCGATTTGTCCGGCCGGTCCACCAAAGCTATAAGCGGCGACTTTGAGCCAAACGACAAACGCTTCCATTAAGGTGACGTGGTGCTCGTTTGGGGGATTGGCGGTATGAACTGGTACACTGTTTGGTGTCATATCAGGCTCTGTCATAGATGATGTCCTTTCTGAAAATTCAGCTTGTGGACCTGCTCGTTTTGTGGAACAGGTGTTAATTAATCGGTAGTAGACTCGCTTTGATTCGCTATTTTCGGCTAACGATACTCGTTTCGCTAGCGTTTGGTAGATGGCGTCAAAGAGGGCAACCCCTCGATTTTCTAGTCCTTTCAAACGCATTTTATCGGCGAAGGTATTGATTCAATAAAACAAGTAGTTGGTAGAAACGTTTTTACATGCATAATCAATTATTGCTAGTTACTTAAACTATCCTGAATCACAGTAGACAGAAAACAGATGAACAAACCACTTAATCGCCAACTGTATGAGCAGTTACGACAAGCTATTTTGCTTGGGGAATGGACGGCCGGTGCTCGCCTGCCCACCAGCCGACAACTAGCCGAGCAATACGATATGGCCCGCATGACGGTACAACAGGCACTCGATCAGCTCCAAGCGGAAGGATATATTGTGACACGGCCGGGGGCGGGGGTTTTTGTCACTGATGATTTGCTCCTGCCGGATGCTTTACACACGGCTGAATCGGCCGCGCCCCGTTTTTCTCATTGGGGGGGGCGATTACAGGCCTCAAGACCGGTGCGGTCACAAAGTGGCCGGACGTCTACTTTGCGCAACCAGCCCCATATCGACATCGATTTCGGTTTCGGCCGGTCGTTCGCCACGATTTTTCCCTATGATATTTGGCGCAAAATGTTGAGCCGTTATTTGGGGACCGATGATGCGATTTTGACCCGTTATGGCTCGATTGGCGGGTTTGAGCCGTTGCGAGAGGCGATTGCGACGTATGTAAGCCGCTGGCGGCAGATCGATTGCACGGCCGAACAAGTGGTGATTGTGAACGGGATTCAGCAGGCGATTGATATCGTCAACCGGTTGTTTATCAATCGGGGGGATGAGGTGCTGGTTGAAGAACCGGGATATGTCAATGCGTATCGGGTGTTTCAGGTGTATGGGGCGAAGCTCCGGCCGTTGCCGGTTGACGATGATGGGTTTCCGGTCGAGTCGATTCCGGCCGATAGCCGGGCCAAGCTGGTGTTTGTAACTCCGGCCAATCAATTTCCGCGTGGGGGATCGATGCCGTTGGCGCGGCGACTGCGCCTGCTCGCATGGGCCAAGAATAACAACGCCTATATCGTCGAAGATGATTATGATGGGGAGTTACGCTATGACGGTCATCCGCTGGCTTCTTTGCGGAGTTTGGATCAGCACGGCCGTGTGATCTATTTGGGGAGTTTTTCGAAGGTTTTGTTTCCGGCGTTACGGGTGGGGTATGTGGTGTTGCCGCCGGAATTGCTACGGCCGTTTTTGCAGACCAAACAGCTAATGGACCGTGGTGCACCGACTCTGACCCAAGCGGCCGTGGCTGACTTTATCGCCAATGGCCATTTTGAGCGTCATGTGCGCAAGCTGCGCAAGGCGTATGGTCCACGTCATGCCGCTTTGTGTGATGCGTTGGGCCGCTATTTGGATGGGGTTGTTGCTTATAATCGGACACCGGCCGGGTTGCAGATGATGTTGCGCTTACCGGCCGAATGGGATGAAACGGCCGTGATTGAAAAGGCGGCCTCTGCGGGGGTGGCGGTGTATGGCGGGACTCCGTTTCATTTGCGTGAGCCTGCGTGTCCCTCATTAATGCTAGGGTTTAGTGGGTTGGATGTGGTGGAAATTGATGAGGGGATTGCGCGGTTGGGACGGGTGATGGATGGGTTGTGAAGGGGTTGAAATTACGCGCCGAAGACCCGAAGGGTTTTAGTTGAAGGCTACGCAACACGGCTCGCGTCCAAAACCCTTGGGGTCTAGAATCGTAGAATCGATTGTGGCTAGAGGATTGAACGCAATCCTGATTCAATTCCGGACACGAGCCAATCCGCTTCATCTTTGCTGATGGTTAGTGGTGGGGAAACGACGAGAACATTGCTTAAGTTGGGGATGGTGTTGGTTGTTTTGCCGAGCAGGACCCGCTCTTGTTTCGCGCCGTTTAGAACCTGTGCGATTTTTTCGTTGGGGAGCGCGAGCTTGCTTTCTTTGTCTTGGACAAGTTCGATCCCGAGGAGCATCCCTTTGCTGCGGACTTCGCCGACGTTGGGGTGTTCGAGGAGCTGTTCGAGTTGACTTTGCAGATAGCTACCCATTTCGGCCGCACGGCCGACGAGTCCTTCCCGTTCAATGATTTCGATATTTTTTAGGGCGACCGCTGTGGCGACCGGATGGCCGCCGTAGGTGTTTATGTTGCGGTAGTGGCGCAGATCTCCTGGTTCGCTGATAAACGAGTTAAATAGACGATCATTCACGATCATGGCCCCCATCGGCTGATAGCCGCTGGCGATCCCTTTGGCACAGGTAATGATGTCCGGTTTGACCCCCCAATGTTGGTAGCCGAACATTTTGCCGGTACGGCCGAAGCCGGAAACCACTTCATCAAAAATGAGGAGGACATTGTATTTGTCGCAAATACGGCGTACGGCCGGGAGATAATTGTCTGGGGGGATAAGCACACCCCCGCCAGAGATAACCGGCTCCATGATAAAGGCGGCGACCGTTTGTTCCCCTTCATAGATAATCGTTTGCTCTAGCTCTTGGGCGACCATTTCACCATGCTCTTCGGCCGTGAGTTTGGGATGGCGACGGTAGGGGTAAGGGGGATTGATATGTCGGATCGGCACATCGACCTCATAGCCGATTTTCCGTTCCGCCTGGCCGGTGGCACTGAGGGCGCCCATCGTGTTGCCATGAAAAGCGCGGTAGCGCGAGATGATTTTACGGCGCAGATACCCTTGTGGCTCCCCCGATTGTTGGTGGTATTGCCAAGCGACTTTGAAGGCGGATTCGTTCGCTTCAGAACCGGAGGGGGTAAAGTAGACATGTCCTTTCATCTCTGCCAGATCGAGCAGTTTGCTGGCCAGCTTAATGGTTGGTTCTGAAGCCATGTTGGGGGCGAGATAAGGAAGTTGGGAGATTTGGTCATAGGCGACTTGGGCCAGTTCTTTACGGCCGTAGCCGATGTTGACACACCAAATTCCGGCGAGTGCATCGAGGTATTCTTGACCGTGCTGGTCGGTTAGTATCGCGCCTTCCCCTTTGACCATGTGCATGGGGGGATTTTGCTCAAAGTTTTTATGCTGTACGAGAGGGTGCCAAATGGAGGCGATCCCCATTTTTGAGATTTCGGTTATTTCGTTTTGAGTCATGAGATTCGCTGTTTGGTTTTGAGTTTGATAGAAATAAATGATGGATGACGAGTGGGTGGTTAGGGGTGGGTTTGGATTTTGAGCATTTGGTTGCCGCTGCGTTGGAATTGGTAGGGGACGGGGATGATTTCGGCGGTGTGGCCGTCTTGGTGGAGTTGGTCGATGATGTGGGGGACGTGGGGGGAGGGGGTGCTACCGAGTTGGAGAAG
>WTJY01000365.1 GCA_011524645.1 Anaerolineales bacterium
TTGTTCGGAATTTTTAGTTATGTTAACTTTTCTGACAGGTTGTTCGTGCACCCTAGAAATGGTGAAGGTATTGTTTTGTCTGCTCGATTTGGTGTAAAACTCCGTAATTGCCACGATAGTGTTGCAGGGCTTGATCGCTTAAACTTGTTTGTATTCAGTGGTATCGAATTGTTTATCAGTTTTATTTTCTAAAGGTCCATCTCAAACATGATTGCATCAGCGACATCTCTAACCACTCACCACTTCAACCAAAACATCAATCATTTTGCAACCTCTAAACTAGAACACTTTGTGCAACATAATGCGCTGGCAACCCATACCCATGCTGTTGTTGTTATTCGTTGGCTTAAAAGCAATTTGTATCGTTCCTATGACCCTGTGTTTACGGTCGCTTGTAATGAATTGTGCGAAATCCTGCATGAAAACCGCTTGCGTGATGATCTGTTTTTCTCAATAGATAGCAATAGTGTTGGATTGGTTTTGTGGCGGCCGACCGCTAATCATTTGCATATCGCATTGCGTGATCTGATCCAAGAAGTGAGCTATGCTAAAACGGAGTCAACCAATGGGAAAATGCGCTTGATTCGCCAAGTTCTCAGCCTGCAAATCGGCTGGGCGGTGAGCAACCACAATTTTTACGGTGTGGATGTATTGCATAAAGCGCAGCGACGAAGCTTTTCCTATGAGAATGTGATGTAGTTTTTTTCTGGAGGGGGGGCTGTTTGTTACTAGAGAGATGCCCATTATAGTAGGGATTATGCTGAGCAGGCACATCATAAAAGTTCAGGGGTGCATGAACAAGTTGTCATCAAAAATTTTTTACCCTCCAAGGGGTTTTGCTGCGGCGATGTCGCAGCAAAACCCCCTTTCAAATGCCCCGATTTTCGTGCCGGAGGCACGAAAATCGGGGCAAACCGGATAACAAAGCATATGCTTGTTCAGAATTTTAGTTATGTTAACTTTTCTGACAGGTTGTTCGTGCACCCAAAGTTCAGCGTTGTTGTGGTACATTTTGAATCGTTCCCGCGCCAAAACAGAACTTCTTTGATTTTTGGTGCTTAGGCTGTTGCGAGGGCTTGAATCGCGGCCGAACCGACCGGTTCGACCCCATATTCTGCACCCGCTTCCATGATCACGCTCCATAGATAAGCAGAGAGTGAACGGCCGCCGACAAGCAAATAGGTTTTTACCCCATTAATGTCATGGCGAATAATCGTTTGGCGAGTTTTGGCCACGCTGCTTTGTTTAACCGTTAAATTAGGAAAGGCGGTAGCGTGAAAGTCTAGCCCGCATAGCTTACTCATTAATTCATCCCCATACGGGCCGAAAAGTGCGATCACCGAGCTACCTTGTGTACTATTACTGATTGTGACCAAACCTTCTTGGGTTTCGGCCGTTTCGTAGAGCTGATCGATCACCAGAGAACCTTGTCCTGCCATCACCATGAGAAAGAATAAATCACGGCGCAAGCGTGATACCGCAACCGTTTCAGACAATTCAGCCACTTGACCGATGTTTAACGCTGGCATATTGAGCGCCGCTTGAAGCAACGCTTCTGCGGTCGCTCCCTCAACCCGAATTTTGTCGACTTGAGACATATCTGCGACACCGACTTTGCGAGTGGCCGCTTGCAATTCATCCTTTACCGATGAATACAAATTAGGAACCTGCCAACCTGCCTGCTCCGTAAACTGCGCATTCAATCCTTGTGCTGTGCCATAAAGTGCTGTTCGTTTAATCATAATGTTGAGAAGGGAGTAAGAGAGACAGAGAAGAGAGACAGAGACAGCGTAAGAGAAGAGAGTAAGAGATTGTTTATGCAAACAATTCCTAGTCCTGTCGGATTTGGTGGGAGTTGATCAATTAACGATTGTCATTCCCACGAAGGTGGGAATCCAACTCTGCTTGAGCGGTGGATCCCCGCCTACGCGGGGATGACAACCCTGTAAATCGACTATTTTTGAACGATTTACGCTTATCCCACCAAATTCGACAGTATCAGAACAATTCTACTATTCGCTGCTCATTACTTATCACTCTTTACTCGTCATTCGCTCTTCATTACTCGAATTAGCTTTGTAACTTGATCCCGCTGGGATCATAAAATGGGCCATGATGGACGACCCCTTTTATTAGTTCGCCGTTGCGGCGGATGTTGAAGGTTGTACCTGGGTTTTCGGCCGCTTCGACCGGAAGCCAGCAGAGGCCGATTACTTCGCCAATGGTGGGACTGTATCGACTGGAGCAAACCCAGCCGACGATTTTCAGGCCAAGGGGGTGTTTGTCGTTACGGTTCACAGTGGTGACAATTTGCAACCCTTCTTCCGGTAACGTCGTTTTGTCTTGCATTTTAAAGCCGACTAGTCGTTGGGTCGTGCCGTTCTCGGCCGCTCGTGTAATGGCGCGTTGCCCCAAAAAGTCCGCTTTATCTAGCTTCGCGGCCCAAGCCATATCGGCCATGATCGGGTCTGTTAGTGCGTCTGTGTCTTGCCCGATAATGATATGGGCTTTTTCTAGGCGCAAGATTCGCTGGGCTTCAATGCCGAACGGCTTGATGCCGTCGTCTGCACCCGCTTCTAAAATCGCTTCCCATAAATATTGGGCGTAGCCGCTGGCGACATGGATTTCGTAGCTTTGCTCACCGGTAAACCCGATGCGGAGCAAACGGCAGGCGATACCGGCCAGTTCTACCGTTCGGACCTGCATGTACGGGAAGGTTTCGTGGCTTAGAGCTTCAGGATCACCGGCCGTGAGTAGCTTGCTTAGAACCGCGCGTGATTTTGGACCGGCGAGGTTAAAGGCGGCGAGAGATTCGGTCATGTTAGTGAGATGAACCCCTTCACCCCAGCCTGATTGCATCCACCATTGGGCGTTGTCATAGACGGCCGAAGCACCACCCGAAGTGGTCGTGGTATACCATTCTTGCTCCCCGACACGGGCGGTGACACCGTCATCGGTAATGACCCCTTCGATGTTGCACATGACCCCGTACCGGACACGGCCGACCTTGAGTTTGCTCCATTTGTTGGTATACAGCTTGTTGAGTAGCGCCGGAACACCGGGACCGGTGAACTTTAGCTTACCCAATGTGCTGACATCGATTAAGCCGACCGCTGTACGAACCGCTTTGACCTCGGCCGCTGGGTCTCCGTAGTGCTCCGGCCGTTTCCACAAACCGGCGTTCATCATTTTTGCCCCGTTAGCGACATGCCAATCATAAAGCTGGGTATAGCGGACCGGTTCCATCATTTGTCCACCCAACGCGCGCATTTCGATGGGACGATAGGGGGGGCGGGCTGTGGTTGTGCCGGTTTCTTCGATTGACCAGCCGTTGATCCGAGAGGTCAAATGGATCGTGTTAAGCGAGGACCATTTCCCTTGAGACGGGCCCATCGAAATGGTGCTATACCGCTTCAGCAATTCGATACTGTTGTACCCTTCAGCGATAGCGGTTTTGACATCGGTATATGTGACATCTTCATCGAAATCGACAAAGAGTTTGCCGTCACTTTCGACGAGAACCATGTCTGATGTCCGCGTGGGTAGATCGCTTTTGGCGCGAGCAAGGATGTCTAGCGCTTCTGCGCTTGGTGCATCCCCTTGGCCGATGCTGGCTAGGGCTTGCTGTGCCACGAGTGCCCCTTCTTCGATTTCTAAGGGGTCGTCATGATTGCCGGTAACACGGCCGGCCGCGAAAACATGGGGCGGCATCGATTGTGGCAAAAACTCTTTCCGGTCATGGTCATAAGCGATTTTTGTGCCAGCTTGGTATAACAAACCGTTGTCTGGGGACCACGCAGTGCTGACTATGATCGCATCACAAGAAACTTGTTTGGTCGCCATTAAATCGGCTTTTTCATCTTTGTTGAGAAGGGCGATTTGGGCCCCTTCCACCTTTTTGTTGCCGTTCGCTTTGACGATTGTATGGTGCCAATAGGCGACCAATCCATCGTGGGTCATCTCTTCGGCGAGTGGTGTCGTCGCATGACGACGCTCATCGACAACACCTGTCACATTCACCCCGGCCGCTTGTAGATCGGCCGCGAGTTGCCAGCCGTCATCATTGGCGGTTACGATGAGCAGTTCTTGGCCGATGGTTACGCCGTACATATGAAGCAAGCGTTGTGCGGCACTTCCCATCATGATGCCGGGAAGATCATTGTTGGCGAAGACCAATGGCTGATCGATTGCGCCGGTGGCGAAAACGGTTGCTTGGGCCCGAATTTTATAGAGCCGTTTACCTGAATAGGCGGCGATCCACCCTTCTTCATGTATATGGGTGACGGTGGTATTGGTATAAACGATCAGGTTCGGATATTTGGCTACTTGGTCGAGTAGAGAGGCCAAACGGCCGTCTTGATCATGGCTAAACCGGAGATGCCCACCGAGGGAGTTCCCTTCATCGACGAGCAAGACACGGACACCTGATTGAGCGGCGGTTACAGCCGCACTTAATCCGGCCGGACCCGCACCGATCACGACTACATCACCGTGCAGATATTGTTTGTCATAGCCGGGTGTTAACCCTGCTTTGGTATCGATTTTGCCGAGCCCTGCAAGACTGCGCAGA
>WTJY01000208.1 GCA_011524645.1 Anaerolineales bacterium
CGATAAAACATATTGACAATGCTTCAACATATTCGCGGATCACGCTACCTCTCATCGAACTTCCTAATCCCGCTTTCAACCTTGCTCATTTTGGCCTTTTTAAGCTGGGTGCTCATTCAATTTGTTTTGGGTTCAACCCCATTCGCACAAGACAGCAACACCCCAGACAATGGACAGGCACTGGCTCAACGCATCGCAACTGTCACCCTAACCGAAGAAGAGGTGACACAAGCCAGTGGCATGTACGCCCCCGGCCGGGGCATCTTCGTCTACACACTCGTCCAAACAGAAGAAAATATCGGGCTATCCAATTGGGTGCGGCAACAATTGGCCCCATTTTACGGGACATTAGCAGAACAGCTGCCGGCCGGTGAAGAGATTCATTGGTATGTCGTCAACGCCCAAACCCAAACCCAAGCGGTCATCATCGTCCCCTCACAACGGGTCGAAGATTTAGCCTATTACGAGCTAGCCCAAGCCCCTAACGCGCTACCAATTCTCACCGATATTGTGCTAGAAAGCCCCACGACTACGGCGGCCGAACCCCCGACAAATACAGAACCCACAGCGGAAATCAGCGCACCCACGGCCGAGCCAACCATCCAAGCACAAAGCGAGCCGGAAAACAGCCGACTCTATCTCGATGACTTTACAGACAACGTCGCCAATTGGGCCTTGCTCGCAGGCAATTGGGAACAAGGGGATGGCACCTACAGCCAAGACAATTTAGCGGACTTCGACCAAATCTCCGTTTTCAATATCGATCCGATTACCGTCTACACCGCAACCGTCTCTTTTTATATGCAAGAAGCCACAATAGGGCCAGGATTTGTCTATCAACTGGCCGAAACCGACAATCGTGTCGGAGCCTATCTCGTCGATCTTGATCGCTCAAACTCAGTTTTACGCTTCGGCCGATATGAAAGCAATGGCACCTATGAAGCGATCACCACCACCCCATTAGACACCGCTCTCGAATTAAAAGAATGGTACACCCTACAGATGGTTGTTACCCCACAAGAAACGGTTGTCTTCTTGGACAATGTTGAAATAGGCCGACAAGAACTAGACAACCGCAGCGGCTACTTGGGGCTGGTCACATCACTCGCGGCCGTAGAATTTGACGACTTTCAATTGGATTTAGGGGAAGAAGAATGACCCAAGACACCCCAAACGGCTCGACGGCCGTCCCTCAGACAAACAAATCCCGACTCCAAACAGCAGGCATCATTCTTTTGCTTGCACTTCTCCCCTTCATCGTGTTTTGGGCGGTTTGGGCCCCCAATCCCGAAGATCGCATCGTCTTTATCGGTGATATTTTGGTCGGGGCCTACCCGACACGGGTCTATGTCCACCAGCTATTGACCTCAGGCCAAATCCCCCTCTGGAACCCCTATCAATTAGGAGGCATGCCCTTATTAGGGGACATTCAAGCGGCCGTTTTCTATCTCCCCAACCTATTACTTGATCTATTTTATTGGAACACAGACATCCCCTACGAAGGGTTTGAACGACTCGTAGTCGCCCACTACGCGCTAGCGGGACTGTTTATGTACAGCTATCTGCGATCACTCAAGCTATCGAAAAGCGCCGCGCTCCTTGGAGCGATCGCCTTTCAGTTTAATGGCTTCTTTATCGGTCATCGCGGCCACTACAGCATGTTTTCCGTCGTCATATGGGTTCCCGCCATCTTATGGTCACTCGATCAGATTCGCCAATCAGCACAACGCCCCAAAATGTTCGCTTGGGTGCTTGCCGGTGGCTTTTTCTTAAGCCAAATGATTATGGGAGGTCATCCCCAACTCTCTTTTTATAGCGGCATTTTTATTCTAAGCTACAGCCTCTTCCAATTATGGCCCGACATCAAAGAAGGGGCGGTTACGCTATTTAATCGATCACGGCCGTTTTGGCAAAACAACGCCTTCATCCGCTTAACCACCTTTGGTATCACCGCCTTCATCGGCATCGGACTCAGCGCCATCGCCTGGATACCGATGTGGGAGTTGCTCGGCCGTTCTTTACGTAGCGAACCGACCTTCGCGTTCGCCTCCCAGTTCCCACTTCTACCGCGCAATTTAATCACCCTATTTGTGCCCGAATTTCTCGATTGGAGCGGCACCGAATTTCGCATTTACGCAGGAATCTTAACGCTGGTGTTAACAGTTGTCGCTTGGATTTTGCCCGACTGGAAACGGCGCGAATTAATCTTTTTCACGGCCGTCCTCATCATCGCCACCATTATGTCACTGGGGAACTTCACCGCGATACACAGCTTTCTTTATCGCTTCATTCCCGGCTTTTCATCCGTGCGGGTCGCGGCTCGTATTTTCTATTTCGCTAACTTTTCCTTAGTCGTTTTAGCAGCCTTGGGATTTGAAACATTGCTTACCCAATTGACTCAGGCGAACAAGGATCGCCTGCACCGCTTTGTGCTTGTCAATCGCTGGCCCTTCGCCTTCACTTGTATCGCCTTGTTACTGGGCTACAGCTTGCTCACCACCAACTACCGCCCCGTCACCGATCAATTTTACTTTTATGACAGCTTGTTTGGCGCATTCACCAACGCGCCTGAAACGGCCGATAACTATCTCTTATTCACCCGTATCATTAATGGGGTTTGGCTCTTTTTACTATTTTGGGGCAGCTCTCTACTTTTAATTTGGTTACGCACCATTGACCGTATCTCATCCCCAACCCTAGCATTTGTCGCTGTAGCCCTCATCACACTCGATATCACCACCTTCGCCCCCCGCCACGATGTCGCCCCCTCACCCAGCTTCGACACCATCGGTATGGATGGGTTCGATATTTACACGCTCACTTGGTGGCAAGCGAACGAGCGGGATCAAATCATTACCGAGCTGCAAGATATTCCACCACAAAACCGAATCGATAACAGCCTTGATGTTTTACCCACCAACTATAGTCAAATCTGGCGCCTTAATTTTTCAAGCGGCTACAACATTCTCGACCTACAAGAGCGCTTTGAAATCTTTTCCCAATGGCCCTATCTCGATCCCAGCTTAGCGCGGAATCTGCTCCATGTTTCCCATATCGTCACCGACGCGACCGACCCACACCCCCCAGAGGCAGGAGCCACCTTAATTGTCGAAAACTCTCAAGGCAAGATTTGGCAACGGCCGACCCCACCCGACTATGCCCATTTTAGCCCCCGTGTCCGGCCGGTCGCCGATTCGATCACCATCAATGGCCTCTTATGGCATACCGCAGACCAACCCTTTGCCCAGCCAACACTCGCCCTATTCGATGGAGACCAACCGCTCGCAGAAGTTCTAGCCGAGCAGTGGCCGGAACTAACGGCCGTAGAACAATATCAAATCGGCACGACAGGGGTCACGAGCCCAGTCGACATCACAGTCGTGGCCGGCCGAGGCAGCAAATACAGTGCCATAGTCATAGACAGTCAAACAGTCACCCCAGAAGAGCGGGGCTTTATTTTCGCGTTCATCGATCCCATATCTGGAGAGTTGCTTGATTCCGGTGTATTCGACACCTATCTAAGTGAACGAGAATCAGATCAGCTCGCCGCCCTTATTCAAGCGGCTCCGCAAGGAACAATCGTAGCTCTAGCCACGTTTGACGAAGGATTGCGGGCCAGCACCCCAGCGTTACAACAAGCGTTCGAAGCGATCGGCGGTCAAATTCAACTGGCGCAAAAAAGCGAAGAAGCGGTGGCGCTCATCGGCGTCAAAGGGGCCCCAAAAGGAAGCGCGGCCGAACTAGCCCACCCCGATATCGCCCTGCTTGATGTTGGCATCGGTGCATTTACTTCGGACCAAAATATCCAATTTCACAGCAACATGGTGAAATATACGCCGAACGAAATCGTCTTGCTCGTCGAAAATAACACACAGGGGCTATTAACCATTAGCGAAGCGAAATATCCGGGATGGCGCGCCACCATAAACGGGACAGAAACGCCGATTCTACGGAGCAACGGCCTG
This sequence comes from Anaerolineales bacterium, assembly GCA_011524645.1. Lineage (GTDB taxonomy): Bacteria > Chloroflexota > Anaerolineae > Promineifilales > Promineifilaceae > WTJY01. The sequence goes on from WTJY01000208.1 coordinate 3,966, forward strand.
TTTCGTAGCGTTATTATTCCCGCGAGTGAGTCAGGAACACCCCATGAAGTGATTTTTACCTATGCCCCAAGCTCGGCCGTACTCGGTTTCAGGCTCTCCCTCGGAACCCTCATCACATGTCTTATGATCGTTTGTCTCTATGTCGCGTGGGTGAACCGGCCGGAGCAGTGGCGACCGCCTGCGTGAAAGTGGCGTGCACAACCGGCCGCACAACCACCAAGTACTATTGATACCATTTATGGCAAATTGGTATAAATAAAACAATCCATTCCACCACAAGAAAAGCGATCACCACCAACAGCGTTTCTTTTCCACCATGCACCACCATGAACATCTTCACAGCGTCAAAACCTTAAAAATATAAGCGAAATCAATACCTTCGTCATTGTTAGATCGCTGTGACCAATCATTTGCCCTTAAGGTAAATTTGTTCCTTGAATTAAAAATATCTCGGGCCGATCGCTCAATTATTTTTAATTCGCGTCGGATCAAAAGCTCCCCTCTCCCGTTGGGAGAGGGGGTGGGGGAGAGGGGTAATCCACCTCCCCCCCCCTCCTGATAGGAGGGGAGCAAATCCAATGAGTTGATTACTTTGGCGAAGGTA
>WTJY01000518.1 GCA_011524645.1 Anaerolineales bacterium
GGGTAATCGGAGCCACGGCGACCGGTTGGGTGGTGACCACTTCGGCCGGTAGCGATTGGATAAAAGCGAGTTCCAGAGGAAGCTGGGGCTGCCAGTTTGTCGATGAATTGACGGCCGCTTCATTAAACTGTTTGATCGCTTCGACCAGCGTTTTCCGCTGGGCCCGCTCCGCTTGGGCGCGTAGTGCCTCTTGCTGGGCGACCGGAATGTCGAGTTGAATTTGTCCACCTGTCGTTTGTACCAACAGCAAGTCACGCAAATAAGAGACCATTTGACGGCAATATTGGCGGGCGTCGGTGCCGGTGCTTAACGCTTCATGGATGATTTCAAGACCTGCTTGGCTATCGGCGGTCAAGATCGACTCTGTGAGCGTGGCGACCGATTCGGTCGCGGCGGTGCCCAATACCGCTTGGGCCTTTTCTATCGTGATGAGCTCATCCGGTGAGCCGACCAACTGATCCAGCAAGCTTTCGGAGTCACGCAAGCTACCCGCCCCATGTTGGGCTACTAGCGAATAAACCCCTTCTTCGATGTTTAGCCCTTCAGCTTGGGCCAACCATTGCAAACGGCCGATGATTTCTTGGGTGGTCAGCAAGCGGAAATTATATTGCTGACAACGGGATTTAATGGTCATCGGCACTTTGTGTTCTTCGGTCGTAGCCAAGACAAATTTGGCGTGTGGGGGTGGCTCTTCTAGCGTTTTGAGTAGGGCGTTAAAAGCGGCCGTTGAAAGCATGTGGACTTCGTCGATGATATAGACTTTGAATTGACCTTCACTGGGAGCGAAATTAATTTTGTCTCGTAAATCTCGAATGTCATCGACACCGGTATTAGACGCTGCGTCGATTTCGATAAGGTCCATGAAGCGCCCTTCGTTGATCGCATGGCAGATACGGCATTGATCACACGGCCGTTGGCTTGCATCTTCGTGTAGACAGTTAACCGCTTTGGCTAATAGGCGGGCCGAGGTGGTTTTCCCTGTGCCACGCGGACCACAAAACAGGTATGCGTGACCGATACGATCGGCCGTTACACTGTTTTGTAGGGTTTGGGTAATATGTTCTTGGCCGACAACTTGGTTAAAGCGAGCCGGCCGCCATTTGCGATAAAGAGCTTGAGACATGGAATGTTAGATCTTAGATTTTAGATTTTTCAGTACCCTCTATTATAGGGTATTGCTAAGCTTTTGGAAGCCTGTACGGGTGCAAATTGCGTCGTGTTTGGGGAATGTTATAATGTGAGAGTGATTTCAGTCACTATTTCTGTTGAGTATCAAACCGGTTTGTTAAAAAGCATAACGGACATTTGTAACGTAAAAGGAGAAAAATTATGGGTCTCGGTCCTTGGGAATTAGGCATTATTTTGGTAATTGTGTTACTCATTTTCGGTGTCGGCCGTATTACCAAGCTTGGTTCAGAATTAGGGCGTAGCGTCAGCGCGTTCCGTCAAGGTTTGCAAGACGGCAAAGATGAATTGGCGGATGAAGAAGGCGCAGAAAAAGAAGCGTAATTCAGTCTTTTCCGATCTAACGAATTAAAGAAACGGCCGTTTTTCAAGGGCATCAAGCCTGTGAAAAACGGCCGTTTCGCTTTTACTCATCCGCTTCCGGCTCATTCCCAGTAAACATCACTTCTCGCGCTTTGCTGTTCCCTGTCGGTGGGCCGATAATTTGCTCTTCCTCCATACGATCAATTAAACGGGCCGCACGGGTATAGCCGATCCGAAACTTGCGTTGCAGCAGTGAGATGGAAGCCTTGTTGCTCGTTTGCACGAAAGTGACCGCATCATCCCATAAATCATCTTGGAACGTTTCTTTCTCATAGATCGCTTCTTCTTGAGCGAGCTCTACTTCTTCTCGCAGTTCATCCCACAACGGGGGTTGATACTCCGACAAAATCGCCTTTCGCTCTAAGATTTCCTTTTGCTCTTCGGCCTCTATCTCCTCTTGTTCTTTCTCTTTCTCTCTTCTCTCTTTTCTCTTCTTTTTACTTACCGAGCTCTTTTGCGGCCGGATTTCCTGATTGTGCGGTGTCGGGATATAAGGGGCCCGCTCGGCCGAATCCTTTTTGATTTGAGCGAGCGCGGCCGCTTTACGCTTTTGTTGCTCGTCCGTATCAACATCCCAAATATCATGATCTAGGGCTGATTTCGAGGTTTTTTCGGTTGATGCTTTGAAGCGATTGACGGTACGGCCGTCATCGGTTTGACCGAGGGCGCGACGCTTTTCCGCTTTCCAATAATCGATGACTTCGTTTAACTCTTCATCGCTTACATAGCATCCCTGCATGCGGACCGGCGCTGGGGCATCGGGACTTTGGAACAGCATGTCCCCTTGGCCGAGCAAGCGTTCCGCACCGGTTGTGTCGAGAACGACACGACTGTCGGTGCTTGAAGCGACCGCAAAGGCGACCCGCGCGGGGAAGTTCGCTTTGATCAGACCGGTGACCACATCGACAGACGGCCGTTGGGTAGCCAGAATCATATGGATACCGGTGGCACGGGCCATTTGTGCTAAGCGGGCGATGCTTTTTTCCGTTTCGTCCGGTGCCAGCATCATCAAGTCGGCCAACTCATCGATAATGATGACGATAAACGGGTATTGTTTTTTCTTTTGCCGCTTCATCATCTTGTTGTATTCAGTGACATTACGAGCACCGACATTGGCGAACTGTTTGTAGCGGTTGTCCATTTCCCGCAAAGCCCATTGCAACGTACCGGTGACCCGCTCCATATCGACCACAACGGGGGCGGCCAAGTGTGGGATTCCGTTATAGCCGGTTAACTCCACCCGTTTGGGATCGACCATTACCATTTGTAATTGTTCTGGGGTGTTTTGTAAGAGCAGGCAAGCGATGAGCGCGTTGATACAGACAGATTTACCGGAACCTGTCGCCCCAGCGATCAACATATGGGGCATTTTCGCTAAATCGATCGACATCGGGTTCCCCGAGACATCTTCCCCGAGACCGATCGTTAGGGTCGTTTTCTTGTTGATTTTTTCAAAGCTTTTCGACTCCATCACATCACGTAATGAGACAAGCGCTTTTGATTCGTTTGGCACTTCGATCCCGACGTACCCTTTGCCCGGAACCGGTGCTTGGATCCGCACCGAGCGCGCGGCTAGAGCCAGCGACAAGTCATCGGCAAGGCTGGCGATTTTGCCCACTTTGACTTTGGTTCGTTTGCCACTTTTTTGAACAAGATATTGCGGCTCGACACAATATTGAATGATCGTAGGACCATGTTTGATGTCAACCACTTGGCCGGGTGCGCCGAAACCATTTAGCGTTTCCTCGATAATCAGCGCTTGCTGATGGATATGGGTATCATCGGCCGCTTGTTCGCTCCCTTTTTGGAGGGTTGCGGCTACTGTTGGGGTTTGCCAAGAAGGGGGCGGTGCGTCCGGTGCACCGGCACGGCCGAGCACAACCGGATCGGTTTGGGGTAAAAATTCAGGAGGTGCTTCAGCCACGGCCGGTTCTGGTGTAGGTGCGGCCGCTTTTTTGCTTTTGCGACGGGTGCGTTTCTTCTTTTCCGGTTTGGCTATCGGGGGAGCTTCTTCCGCTTTGGCTTCGGCGGGAGCGGGTGTGTGTGGGGCCGGTTCCTCCCAAGGTTCGACATCATCTTCGTCATCATACACGGCACTGGCTGGTGCAGGGTGGGTTGCCACTGGGGCCTCATCTTGTTTAATCGACTCCCGTAGTCGCTGCCAGAAAGGGAGCGGCGGCTGTTGTGGTGTGCCGGGAACGGCTGGCGCTGTTTTGGGGGCTGTGGCCGGTGTTGGGGTAAAAAATTGGCTAATATCGTCCCAGCTCATGCCGGAAACCAATACCGCGCCGACTACACCGACTGTGAAAAGAACGAGGAGAGAACCGACAAAGCCGATCGCATCCATCATCAGCTGGGCGGAAAAATAGCCTAGCCAGCCTCCACCCAATTGGGCTGTGGCGACCGCATCAAAGGTGTCGTATCCGTTGTTATTGAGATAGGCGATAAAGGTAAAAAAGGTTTCGGCCGTTAAGAAAAGTAATCCCGCTCCGATTACACGTACGATAGGGAACTCTGGAGCACTTTTTAATCCCCAAAGCAACAGCCAGAAACCACCAAGGGCGAGGGCGACCAAAATCGCTGGCGACCCCCAACCAAAAGTGCCCCACAAAATATTAATGGCACCGCCGGTAATCATGCCCCGATTGGTCGAGAGCAAACTTAACACGAGCACCAAGGTGATCGCTAGCAATAGAAAACCGGCGACCAGCGCTTTTTGCCGAGGATCAAACTCAAAGCTGATATCGGGGATTTGAAAAATTTTGGTGTTTTTTTTGCCACGGCCGCGCCCTTTGCTTTTGCTCCCTTTTTTGCTTTTTCCGCCCAGTAATTCACCGAAATCTGGCATTTCAGGTATTTTAAACTTCGGCATTTTTATATTGGGCATTTTGGGGGTAGGGAGTTGGCGAAATGAGCGCCGTTTTGATCCGCTATTTGATCTGCCACGTGAAGACGGTTGGCTACTTCCTAACGATGGAGGGGGAGAGGCACTAAAAGAGGGGGGGAGGGGAG
>WTJY01000483.1:0-12758 GCA_011524645.1 Anaerolineales bacterium
AAACATTTTTCCCGAATTGGTCAGCGGCCGAGCGCGTCGCCGTCCGATCCATTGTCGGTGGAATTCCCGCCTACATCCAGTGGCTTGATCCAACCAAATCTCTCGTAGAAAATATTCAAAAACAGATACTTTTCCCGGAAGCATGTTCCTGAGCGAGCCAACCTTACTGCTTTATGATGAAGTTCGTGAACCTCAGTCCTATTTAGCCATTCTCAAAGCGATAGGCAGTGGATTTCATACGTTGAGCGAAATTAGTCATGCCACACTGATTACAAAAAATAATCTGTCAGCTTATCTGGCACGTCTTCAAGACCTCAAGTTTATTGAACGTCGCCTACCCGCTACACTTTCTACCGCCAAACTTCGTCGCTCTCGACAGGGGCGATATCGCATTATTGATCCCTATTTTCGTTTTTTCTTTCGCTTTATTGCTCCGTTCCATGAATCGATTCCGTTTGATATTGAACCTGCAATGAAAAAAATCCAAGAGGATTTTCGCACGTTTGTGGGTCAAACAATCTTTGAAGAGTTGGCGCGAGAATGGATTCAACAGCAAGCGAAGAGAGGTGGTATTTCATTTATACCAGAAAGAGTGGGTAGTCATTGGTCTAGACATGTCCAAGTTGATGTTGTTGCTATCAATTGGCGTGAGAAGCGGTTGATTTTGGGTGAGTGTAAATGGGGCGGCCAAGCGGTCGATAAGGGGACTGTTCGTGAGCTTCTAGAGCAACGTGTGCCTAAAACAATCAAAGATATGGAGATTGATGTGAATAGATGGCAGGTTGACTATCTGTTTTTTGCCCGATCTGGTTATACACCTGCAGCAAAAACATACGGCCGTGATATGAATATTCAGCTTGTCGACCTAGAGCAAATGATGAATGTTCTGGATACAGATGAACAGGGCCTTGTTGAGTTTGATATTTAATTAATCGCAATAGCCAGCAAATTTGATTTAGGTCGTCAAAAAGACCGCTTTGAGATCAAGCGGTCTTTTGATTATTGGTGGGGACGATTGGGCGCTACAAGATCAATGATTTAAACGACATTGGTCTTGAATCGGACCGGTTATTTCTGCAAAAATGGCAAGAACACGAACACATCAGACGAGCCCCCACCTCCAGATGAATCCTCCTCTTCAGTAGATTCATAGGCACAAATATCGATCGTGTCGAACAGGATACGGCCGTTGCCCGCCAAATCAGTTGTTGCTGTATTGACGGCGTTGTTGCCTGTGTTTCTGGCTGGAGAGGTGACTTGAAGTTGAAAATCACCGGCCGTAGTGGGGGCGATGGCTGGATCAACGGCCGTAACAAATTGCGGATCGACATCGAGATTATTGCCACCATCAGACCCGATTGCACTTGCCCAGCCAGCCCCACTGCCACCACTATTTTGAATGAGGCTATAGCTAATGGTGACAGTATTTGAGATCGTCCGATTGGCAATACTGCCGCTTGCGGTATCGGTTGCGCCAGCGGCAGCATTGCTCCCAATGATGGTGTTGACAATCGTGGGGTTGCTGTCGTCCCGATTGTAAATTGCGCCGCCGCTTCCTGTGGCCGAATTTCCTGAAAACGTGACGTTCATCAAAGTTGGACTGCTGCTATCAAAGTTGTAGAGTCCGCCTCCGAGGGTGGCCGAGTTGCCAGAGAAGTGAACGTTGACCATCGTGGGACTGGTCGTATTGCTAAACATCCCGCCACCGTTGGGAGACGAGTTCCCAGAGAAAATGATGTTGGTCATGCTGGGGGTGCTGGTGTTGCTGTACATGCCACCCCCATACTCATAGGCCCTGTTGTTGATAAAGGTGACATTCATCAGTGTGGGGCTGGTATTGAGATAGTTGTAGAGGCCGCCACCCCAACGGCTGGCTACATTGCCATCAAAGGTGACGCTGGTCAGCGTGGGGTTGCTGGTGCGGTTGTAGATTCCGCCACCAAATTGGCTCGAATTTCCGGTAAATGTCACGTTGTCTAAGCTTAAATGGCTATCTTCGTTAAACATTGCGCCGCCAATGTAGCCTGAGCGGTTGCCGGAGAAAACGAGATTTCTTAGCGTGGGGACACTGTTGTCGTTAAACATCCCGCCACCAGCCCCGTCTGGGGCGGATCCGATGGCTGGGGCATCACCGGCCGTGATGATGAAACCGTCTAGCACGGCCGTGTCGGCCACATTTGTGTTGCTGATGACATGGTAGCTGTTGTTGCCACTAATGTTGGTTGTGGTGACGACAACGCCCAGAAAACTCTTGGTGTCATTACCATCAATATCTCCGCTTAGCACCGAAGCGGTGTTGTCGGGATCTCGTTCACTGCGCACGCTTTCGCTACCGTTAAAGCCGCCGAATAGGGCGACCCCATCTTTAAGGCTAAAACTGTCACTGGACCAATGGGCCGGGTGTGTAAACGCCATTGGCGACCCAAATTTCGTCGCCAGCACCTGCGACTGCTAGGGCGTCTTGCAGGTCTATAAACGCATTGTTCCATCTATGTGTATAGGGTTTTTACAAACTTACAGAATACTCTGTAACATTAATTTTCTAAATCTGCGGGGCTGGGCTTCGACGGGCTCAACCCTCGATGCAAAACGAAGGCTAAGCCTGTCGAAGCCTGATATAAATTTGGGATTACTTTTATTACACAATACGAATTACATCGTCTCAAAAGTTTTTTTACTTTTTAGGATTCGTCTGTTTGGCCCCCCCTCTCCCGTTGGGAGAGGGAAATTTATAAAATCCACCTCCCCCAGCCCCTTTTTATAGGAGGAAAGAAAAACAACAGATCACATTTGAGATGATGCAGTAGTTTTTTAGTAAGATCAAGTGGTTTTATATTGATGAATTAGGGGATGTTTTGCAGTTTTTTCTGATTTTAGGCAAAAAAAATAGGTGGCGGAACAACGGGCGTTGAACCGACCACCTCAGAGGGAGCCTACACACAAAGGTAATTATATGGATTACACAGAAAAAAGCAACATATTGCTAAAACATTAGTACCAAAGAGCTATTTTTTGTTATCTATTCACGAACATTTAACACAAATCTGTCACAAACCGCCTGTGATCAGGACCTCCATTCGGTTATCATGGCTAATTTAGCGAAACTGTGGGATATTTGACAGTATCGCTCCTACAACTTGATATAAATAGAATCCAATTGAGATCCACCTATAGTCCGTATTTTTACAAGAACACCATGCCCCAAACCGATTTAACAAACGCACCTCGCGTTTTTGATTTACCCAACAGCACCTATATTATCAAAACAAAAGTCGGCTCAGTTCTCGTTAATTGCCCGCCTGAAACGCTCAAGTATATTTCAGCTCGTGGTTTCGAGATACCAGAATATATTCTGCTTCCACCAGACATTCCGGCCGGTATTGAATTGGGATCAAGTGGATTTGTACGCAAAGGGATCAACTATGCAAGCGTCGAATTTTTGCTATACGCCAACTTTTTTATCAAATCGCGGAGAGCTCTCATTTTTACCCCTTCCGTGTATCAAGCGATGCGGCTTAATCTTATTCTGCAAGAAACATTCGAAGGGCCGACGCTACCGGAACACTACATGGGGGATGAATGGCTTTATCATGAATGTCGGGCGATCAGCTATTTCCCACCCATGGGGCGCGCACCGGACTACACCGACCTCTGTGATATTCGTACGGTCGAAGAAGAGGGGATACTCGATTTAGGTGATGGGGTAAAAGTTGAGTATGATGCGAAAAACGCACAATATATCTTCCGCGAAGAGGGGCAAACGGTCGCCATGATCCCTACCAGTATTCATGACACACCACGGCCGTTGAGCATGGCGGAATCACCACCGGTGATCACACGTCGCCAACTAACACTGCAATTTCTTGGGGGTAGCGATGGCTTTGACCCCAATGGGATCACAACCTGCTTCCTCGCCTATTTAAGTCGAGAGAATTCAACACAAGCGACATTGTTTGATACGGCCGCCTTCCTACGAATGCGTCTCGGCAACCTCGGGGTATCTGCTAGCCAAATTTCAGAAGTGGTCATTTCCCATCTACATGAAGATCATATAGCCGGTTTGCCAGAAATCCTGCTCATGGGAAATAGCCGGATCAAGATTTTGACATCAGACATTATTTACAAGAGCTTGCTGCGGGTTCTCGGGGCGATGATCGATTTACCGGCCGATGAAGTCGCCTCATTATTCGATTACGAACCGGTTAACCCCGGCAATATGGTACAGTTAGGGGACCGCACATTTGAATCGCTTTATGCGGTCCATTCCATCCCCACCATCGCGATGCGCGTAAATGGGCTCTACTATTCAGGAGACATGCGCTACGACGAATCATTCTTCGCTGATCTCGTTGCAAAAAAAGTACTGACCGACAAGCGGCGACATGAATTGATAGATTTCGGTGATGGGGCCGATATTTTGGTCCAAGATGCCGGTGGCGGGACGATACACACAACCGTCACTCCCGAACTCTTAACCTCTCTGGCTCGCAAAGGACAAAAAGTTATTTTGGCCCATACGCGAGATAATCCACTACCGGAAATCGTAGAATCATGGAAAGGGCGTGTTGAATTAGCCACCTCTGGCCATATTACTTCAATCGGGGAAATGCATATTCAGGAGCCCCACAAACAAGTGCTTTCAACCCTACGGACCTGCCCCATCTTACGCCGCCTGCCGGACTCAGACTTAGCGCATCTCGAAGCAAGCAGTGTGATTCAATATTGGAATGACGGCGAAGAAATTATGCGGGATGGGGTTTCAATTGATGACCAGCTCTATGTGGTGCATTCAGGCCTAGTCGAAATTTGGAAGCCAAATGATGGGGATTTGTTACAAATTGTCGGCCGAGGCAACAGTTTTGGCGAACGAGCTATCTTATCTCAAACGCCAACATTGATTGACGATTACACCGTGATCGCCAAAGGGGACACCCAAATCTTGCGTATCGGCCGTGATGTCTTTACCCCACTGGCCAACCAGCTCAGGCTGACAGAAGCGATGTCGCGGGCGGAATGGCTCAAAACACAGCCTTTATTCCGTGATCTGCTCTGGTCGATCTTACTTGATTTATCTCTTGATTTACATCCACGCCAGCTACAAGCTGGAGAAAGCTTATTCAATCAGGGGGATGTCGGCCGTGAAAGCTTCCTCTTGATTTCGGGCAAAGTCGAAATCAAAGTTGATAATGAGCGGGTCAATATTTTGGACAAGCCGGGTACCTTCTTTGGCGGCCGATCCGCACTCTTTGACAAGCCCCGCACCGCAACAGGAAACATTTTAAGCGATGCCGAAATTTGGGTACTCCCACCAGATGTACTGCTCTATTTGCACGATAAATACCCAAACATTTCCCTACACTTGCGTGCGGTCGAGTTCAAGCTCAATTCACATCTGTCAGGGATGCGATTTAGCTAGGCGATAGGTAGCCCCCCGCATAGCCTGCACACGGCACACAATTACGCTTCATATGTAGTGGGCTGATCGATATCAACCACATCTCCGTGATAGTTAATCACAATCTTAAAGCCCATCATCGCCATCATATCTTTCGCTTGCTGAGGAAAACCGGCCTGCAAGATCTGGTCGATATTCACTTGATCAATCGAAGAGTCGAGGGCCGCTTTTGTAAAGAGATCATCTTTACCCAGATAATTTAGCGCCTGTGACACCGCTAAACTTTTGTTTTGCTGAATGCTTTCGATAAAGACACGCAATACTTGTCGGTCAACTACTTCCGCATCGACATGACGCAAAAAGCCATCGTCATCAACGACATATTGCGCATCGGACCCTACGAATTTGGTTTGTACCAAGCGGCCACGTTCGTCATAAATAACACCTGAAAATAATGCTTTATTTGCCATTTTTTACCTTTTATAATCAAAAACAGGCTCTTTATGCGTTTCAAGGAGTTGCAGATTCAAGCGGTTTTGCTCCCCTCTCCCTTGAGGGAGAGGGGCTGGGGGAGAGGGGAAATTCTTTAAAATTCCACCTCCCCCAACCCCTCCTCATAGGAGGGGAGAAAGACAACTATGTTTTTATGTCAATCTCCTTGGTTTCCATTAAGAGTCCAAAAATAATATAGATGGAACACAATACGCATAATTTGCCAGCTAAATGTAAAATTCGGCCGATCATCATGTGTATCTAATAAAACCAATACCTTCGCCAAACTGTTGATTAATTTGGCGAAGGTATTGATAGAAGCGGTTTAATTTTAACGGATTCCCCTAATTCATGCCGATTATTAATCAATCAAGCTGATTTTATGCAGGGTTTGTCTACCATTGGTATAATCGGCCGGATTTAACGCAAAAGGTCATTTCAGTCGCGTTTATTTCAAAGAAAAGGATTAGGAACAATCGCTTGTTATCGTTTTTACGCAATTTTCGGCCGTTAGACTGGCTGCTTGGTTTATTCTCCCAAGATGTGGGGATCGATTTAGGTACCGCCAACACACTTGTGAGTGTGCGCGATAAGGGAATCATTATTAATGAACCTTCTTGGGTCGCGGTGCGCAAACGGACCAGAGAACCATTGGCAGTCGGTGCAGAAGCCCGCGAAATGGTCGGCCGAACCCCAGCCGATATCGTGGCGATTCGGCCGTTGCGTGATGGGGTGATTTCTGAATTTGAAATCACCGAGGCGATGCTTAACTATTTCATCAACAAGGTTCATGAACAATTGCTAACCCCCTTCCCACGGCCGCGTGTTGTGGTTGGGATTCCCAGCGGGGTGACCGAAGTTGAAGAACGCGCGGTACGAGACGCGGCCATGGCGGCCGGTGCACGTGAAGCGTATCTCATCGAAGAACCGGTCGCGGCCGCGATCGGAGCGGGCCTGCCGATCATCGAATCACGCGGTAGCATGATCGTCGATATCGGCGGTGGCACGACAGAAGTTGCCGTTTTCGCACTCGGGGGTGTGGTCATTCGCCGTTCGGTGCGGGTTGCTGGGGACGAAATGGATGAAGATATTGTTCAGTATGCTCGTGATAAATATAACTTACTCATCGGTGAGCGCACGGCCGAGCGAGCCAAAATCACCATCGGCTCCGCATTCCCGATGCCGGAAGAGCGTACAGTCACATTACGCGGCCGAAATCTCATCAACGGTCTACCTCAGTCGGTAGAAATCAGCAGTATTGAATTACGTGAAGCGATGGCCCCAGCCATCAATGTCATTGTCGATGCGGTTAAAGACGCGATCGATGAAACACCACCAGAACTTGTCGCAGACTTAATGGAAGTCGGTATTTGTTTAGCTGGTGGTGGTGGACAAATTCGCGGTCTTGATGACCGGATTCGTGAAGAAGTTCGCATGCATGTTTGGGTCGCCGATGATCCGATGACATGTGTGGCGCGTGGTGCCGGCCGTGTGTTAGAAAACTTCGACCTATACAGCCGTGTCTTAGCCACGGATGATCGTAGTCGCCGCTTAAAGTAAGCGAGGTCAGGTATAATCAATGTCCCCGACAAATCTACGCTGGGGTGTGATCTTGGGCTTTGTGGGAGTCACCATCGCCCTCTTCGTCATTGATCAAACAGGCAATAGCCGTATTTTGCTCGACTTCCTACGGGATCCTGTCAGCAGTGTTGCTCAGATATTGGCCCCCACGGCCGATACGATTTCCGATCAATTATCCGCCCCATCTTCTATCGCCGAAGCCCAAGACCAAATCGAAGCCCTCCAAGTTCGTGTTGATCAATTAGAGCGTGAAAACGAAGAGCTCCGTGAGTTACAGGGGGAATATCAGCTATTAACCGCCCTATTTGATTACGCAACTGAGTCCCCCACCAATGAAAGAGTTCTAGCGACCGTCATCGGCCGTGATCCCAGTCCGCTCTTCCAAAGTATTATTATCGATAAGGGAACAGACGATGGGGTTCAAGTCGGTATGCCGGTTGATAGCGAGCGCGGTTTGGTGGGACAAGTGTTTCGCACGACCCGTGATTCAGCCATGGTGATGCTCATTGTAGACCGGTCGAGCGGCATCCCCAGCCGTCTGAGCGCTTCGCGAGCCACCGGCTTGGTACATGGCAACGGCCGTGGCAACGCCCTGCAAATGGATTGGATTCCGCTAGAAACCAATGTCGAAATTGGCGATATGGTCTTAACCTCCGGTTTAGTGGGTCAATTTAATCAAGGGTTGCTGGTCGGCCGTTTCCCCAAAGGGTTAGTTATCGGCCGAGTCACCAATATCAGCCGAAACGAAGCGGAGATTTTACAAACCGCGCGCGTGCAATCAGCGGTTGATTTCGATGACCTAGAGTTGGTTTTTGTCATCACCGAATTTCCTCAAGAAGATTTGACCCCGTTTGAAAATCCACTAGGTGACCAATAGTGAGCCGCTCTTACTTTGTCGCCATCCCTCTTTTCATTCTCATTGCGGCCGTGCAAGCGACCCTTCTCAGCAAACTGACACTTTTTGAACAAAGTTTGCAGTTAACCGCGCTACTACCCATTTGCTGGGCGGTTTTACGTGGTCCAGAAGAAGGAATTGTCTGGGGGTTTATCGCCGGCATTGCTCTAGATTTTTACAGCATCGGCCCGACCGGTGCCCACGCGATTGCGATCATGTTGGCGGTCGGAGCGATCACGTTGGCCCAACTCGGCTTACCCTTTAACCATTATTGGCTACCACCGTTGCTGGGCGGGATCGGGGGAGCACTCTATCTTGCCACCTATGCGGTGCTTCTACAAGTCAGCGGCTACACAACCGACTGGGCGATATTCAACGACATCATTCTCTTTACACTCGCGCAAGCGGTCCTCACCATACCGGCCTATTGGTCCCTATACACCTTACGGCGATATTTATACCCACCCGAAGTCGTACGCATGTCATAGAGAAAGAAAGAGTAAGAACAAGAGTAAGAGCAAAAAGAAACGGGCAGGGTCTACGGTTCTTAATGATGTTCCCAGCCGCCCATTCTTACTCTAAACGAAGCGTCTCTTCCTCTCTCCTACTATCCGTTGACAATTTTCGCAATCAGATTAAAATGCAGGCCATTAGATTCCGCCTAGCGACCGTTTTGCTTTTTACCATCTCGGCAAACACAATATTGAATCATAATATGTCGCCCATATTGAGACAAAAAGGAAGAAGCTCTTGTCTGCGAGTGTCCAACTTGAAAATGTAACCAAAGAATTTGGCCTAGTTGTTGCTGTTGATGATATTTCGCTCACGATCGAAGACGGGGAATTCTTCTCCTTATTGGGACCGAGCGGATGTGGTAAAACGACAACTCTGCGTTTAATCGCGGGCTTTGAGCAACCTACGATTGGACAAATCTCAATTATGGGGCAACCAGTAGCAGGGGTTCCCGCCTATCGTCGGCCGGTCAACACCGTTTTTCAGAGCTATGCCCTATTTCCCCACATGACTGTCGCCAAAAATGTCGCCTTCGGTTTAGAAATGGCCAAAGTCGAAGCGAAAGAAGTCAAACGGCGCGTCAATGAAGCGCTCGAATTGGTGCAAATGGGAACCTATCACGAACGGAAGCCGACACAGCTCTCTGGTGGTCAAAAACAGCGTATCGCCCTAGCCCGCGCGCTGGTTAACCGGCCGCGTGTCCTTTTGCTCGATGAGCCATTAGGTGCACTCGACCTAAAACTACGCAAAGATATGCAGCTTGAACTCAAGCAGATTCAATCGGAAGTGGGAATCACCTTCATTTATGTCACCCATGACCAAGAGGAAGCGATTACGATGTCTGATCGCATCGCGGTGATGAGTAATGGATTGGTGCAACAGTTGGGGGGCTCTCGTGAAATCTATGAACAGCCAGCCAACCGGTTTGTGGCCGACTTTATCGGGGAAACCAATTTTATAGAAGGAAAGGTCGTTGAGGCCGATGGCTCGCAAATCACCTTGGAATCAAATGGGGTTTCGTTTACCGGTGTGGCACGCCAAAGCTTGTCGGCCGGTACAAAAGCGGCTCTCGCCATCCGGCCGGAAAAACTCACACTAGTCAACGCCGATGAAGCTGATCGTAGCAACGGCCGTGTCACCATGAACGGCACAATTGCTGATGTCATCTATATCGGAACAGACAACCGGTATCAAATCGATCTACAAACCGGTGATAAAATCTTCGCCCGTGTACAGAATCTCGGTGCAGCCGAAACCAAAGAATTCAAAAAAGGGGAAGCGGTCTGCGTACAGTGGCACCCCAACAATGGACAGGTACTCACAGAGTAAGAGACGCTTCGCTTAGCGTAAGAGCAAGAAATAGCGATACAAACAAGTTCTGCAATGTAAAACCTCTTCTTACTCTCTACTCTTTACTCTCTACTCAAAATTATGGCAACAATCACCGCCCCTCCATCTAATCAAACAGATCAAGACCTCGAAAGGATGACCGCAGGTGTCGATCCACTATTGCGGGTCGCCGCGTGGGTATCGCTGGCACATGGCTTGCTCTGGGGCTTGCTTTTTTTTCGTTGGGTTACCTTTGGCTCAATCGGTTGGACGCCATTCGATTTTGAAAATGCGCTAGCGACATTTCCCGGTATTGTCCCTTATTTACTGTTCGGCATCGGATTGGTGGTTGATTTGGCGGTGGGTGTCTTGCTACTGAGGCAAAATGATTTCGGCCGTTGGCTGGGAATCGGCCGGAGTGCCGTTATGATTTTGCTGGTAAGCGGGTATTGGTGGGCGACTGGGGAGTTTTACGGCGCGGCGACCGTGATCGGCATCGCTGGATTTTTGCTCACCTTGCTCACCAAACAAACGGCGTGGGCGATTAATTATCCGGCCGCTTTTTGGCTCATCGTCTTTTTCGTCGTCCCCAACCTGATCGTTTTTATCATCAGTTTAGGGGAACGTGGGGCACGGGGCACCATCGATTATCCCCAAGTCGCCTGGCTCTTTTCACGCGAAGGATGGTCTTTTCTTGTCGATGACTATGTGCGCTTTTTTAGCACCATTGGCGGCCAAAGAATCTATTTACGGATTTTCTGGCGCTCAATCTGGATGGCTTCAGCCAATACGATGTTATGCCTCGCGTTCGGTTACCCGTTCGCCTATTGGATCGCACGCCAAGATAAAAAATGGCGCGAGATTTTAATCTTTTTGGTCATGATCCCATTTTGGACCAACTTTCTGGTCCGAACCTATGCTTGGATGTTGCTACTACGTGACTCTGGCCTCATCAACAATATTTGGACATCAACCTTGCACAATCAAGCGGTCGCCCTCTCTGGTTCAAGTGCTTTATTCGCCCGTATCGCCGAATGGACATCAGAACCGATGACCTTATTATTTACGCCGGGGGCGGTTCTGGTCGGGCTCTTTTATGGCTTTTTCCCCTTTGTTGTATTGCCGATTTATAGCAACTTAGAACAATTAGATTGGTCGTTACTCGAAGCCGCTTCCGATTTGGGGGCCAGTGGTTTCCAAAGCACGGTGCGGGTCCTACTCCCGCTATCGATGCCAGGCATTGTGGCTGGGGCGATCATCGTTTTTGTCCCCTCTTTGGGCGCGTATGTGACACCGGACTTAATGGGGGGTGGCAAAGTATCCATGCTCGGAAATGTCCTGCAACAACAATTTATGACCGCCCGCGACTGGCCGTTCGGTTCAGCGATCGGGTTTATTATGATGGCGATTATGTTACTCGCCATCGTTATCTACTTTCGTGTCGGAGGTGAACGAAACGAATGACAAGCGCAGTCTCGACTCCTGTTCGGCACAAAATACGTAAATCATTTAATGAGCGTGTCTTAACTTGGCTCGCTGTCGGCATATTTATCTTTTTGTATCTGCCGATTGTCATCTTGATCATTTACTCGTTTAACGACAGCGGCCGTGGCGCGGCTACCGTGTGGAGCGGTTTTACCTTTGATTGGTACCTCGATGTTTTCCAAGATCAAGCGATTATAGGTTCACTTCGGGTCAGTCTTTGGGTCGCCTTTTGGTCCACGATTATTAGCACGATTTTGGGGACACTTAGCGCGATCGCCATGGAGCGGTTTCGCTTTTGGGGTAAAGTCACCTATGATGCGATTTTGTATCTCCCGATTATCATCCCCGATATCGTGATGGCGCTCTCAACCCTACTCTTCTTTGTCGTACTGGGCATCTCGCTCAGTCGCTATACGATTTTAGTGGCTCATATCGCCTTTAATATCGCTTTTGTCGCCATTGTGGTTCGGGCACGGCTGGCAGACATGGATGATTCGCTCGAAGAAGCGGCCGCCGATCTCGGAGCCAACCCGTGGGAAACATTTAGGCGGGTTACCTTACCCCTTTTGTTCCCCGGCATCTTATCGGGTGCTTTACTCGCCTTTACCCTATCACTCGATGATTTCGTCATCACTTTCTTCGTGGCCGGCCCCGGCTCGACCACGCTACCGGTGCGAATTTATTCGATGATTCGCTTCGGGATTACTCCCGCGATTAATGCGGTTTCAACTTTATTATTTTTGGGATCAACCTTATTGGTTATTATTTCATTGGTTTTGCAACGTAGAACGTAAGAGATTCTATAGTTAGTTGCATACGTGGTACGGTCATTGACCGGCTACAGTTAGAGAGATTGTTTTTAAGGAGAAGAAAGATGTTCAAAAAACTAAGCATTCTTTTAGCACTCATCGTAGCACTCGCTTTGGTGGCTTGCGGTGGCGGTCCAGCGGGGGGGCCTGCTGGCGGTCCAGAAGTGGATACCGGTGATACGGCCGATTCGAGTAGTGAAGAAGCGGCGACCGATTCGAGCAACGAAGAAACGGCCGATTCGAGCAGCGAAGAAGCGGC
>WTJY01000483.1:12858-14059 GCA_011524645.1 Anaerolineales bacterium
CGGCCGATTCTGGCGAGCCGGAATTAGCAGAGTCATTGTCTGTTTATAACTGGGCGGACTATATCGACGAACAAATTTTAGCTGATTACACCGAGCAATACGGTGTCGAAATCATCTATGACACCTATGCCTCAAACGAAGACTTGCTGGCTAAGCTACAAGCGGGTGCGGAAGGATATGATGTGATCTTCCCCAGCGATTACATGGTTTCAATCATGATCGATTTGGGCTTGGTCGCAGAAATCGACGCCAGTAGCTTGAGCAACATCGGCAACATGAACCCAGCATTCATGGACGCCCCCTTTGATCCCGGCAACAAACACTGTGTCCCTTATCAATGGGGAACGACCGGTATCGGATATCGCGCCGGAAATGAATATTTCGAAGCGAATCCACCGACCAGTTGGGCTGTTTTGTTCGATCCAGAAATTTTAGCCACTTACTCTGGCGACGGGATTAACGTATTGAACGACGCACGCGAATTGCCTGCGGCCGCCGCGTTCTACCTTGGCTTTGATCCAAACACCGAAGATCCAGCGGAATTAGATCAAATTTTAGAGACAATTTTGACCGCGAAAGAATACTGGAAAACCTTCAACTCAGAAGGGTATGACACCGAATTGTTGATCCCAGACGAAGTGGTTTTGACCCACGGCTGGTCTGGTGACGTCGCTTTGGCATACTACGAAACCTATGACGAAGAAACGGAAGACGGCAACTGGTATTACTCAATTCCTGAAGAAGGTGCGGTTAAATGGTTGGACAACATTTGTGTCACCTCGAGCAGTGAAAAACAAGCGACCGCGCTTCACTTCATGAACTATTTGTTGGATGCTGAAGTCGGTGCAGCGATCACCAACTACACCTATTACGCGAGCCCGAATGCGGCCGCGATGGAATTCATTTTGCCGGAAATCATAGAAGATGAAAGCATCTTCCCACCGGCCGAAGTTGAAGAGAAACTAGAATGGTTGCGCGAAGTAGGCGACGATGCCGCTTTGAAATATGACGAATTGTGGACAGCCGTGAAAGCGGGCAGTTAAAGGCAAAAGAAGAAAGGCGAAAGGAAAAACCTAACTTCAAGCTCTGTCTCTAGGGTTGTTAAAGAATTAATAACTCATGTTACGCGATCATGACCCATAGCTACCGACTTAACGGTTCTACGGCCGTCCCCCACCCTAAATCCCTCCCCTGAGGGGAG
>WTJY01000440.1 GCA_011524645.1 Anaerolineales bacterium
CAAATTTACCTCAAAGGCAAGACTGTTGTCATATATGCCTAAAAATGGCGAAGGGATTGACCAAACGCTTGATTTTTAGAGGATTAACGAATGTTGCGGGTTAAAGATTTAAAGAAAGTTTATGATGGCGGGGTTACCGCATTGAACGGGGTTTCGTTTGAGGTGCCGAAAGGGCAGTTTTTGTCAGTTGTTGGTTTAAGTGGTTCTGGTAAAAGCACCATGTTGCGCTGTGTGAATCGTTTGATCGATCCCACGGCCGGAGAAATCTGGTGGGACGATACTCAGCTCTCCCATGTGACCGGTGAAGAATT
Organism: Anaerolineales bacterium; assembly: GCA_011524645.1. GTDB lineage: Bacteria > Chloroflexota > Anaerolineae > Promineifilales > Promineifilaceae > WTJY01. The sequence goes on from WTJY01000440.1 coordinate 312, forward strand.
ACGCCGAGCGCGTCGTAAAATCGGTATGATTTTTCAGCATTTCAATTTGGTTGATCGTTCGACCGTGTTGACCAATGTGTTGAGCGGCCGTTTAGGCTATGTGAACCCGTTGGCGAGCATTCTCGGCCGTTTTCCGGCCGAAGATGTGGCGCGGGCTCATGCCAATTTAGAGCGGGTCGGGATCGGTGACAAAGCATATAGCCGGGCTGATGAGCTAAGTGGTGGACAAAAACAACGTGTGGGAATCGCCCGTGCCTTGATGCAAGACCCTGAGATTTTGTTGGCCGACGAACCGGTCGCTAGTCTTGATCCGGTTTTGGCCCATAGCATCATGAACATCCTCAAAAAAATCTCTAAAGAGGATGGCATTACTGTCATGGTTAGCCTTCACTTTCTTGACTTGGTGCAACAATATAGTGATCAAGTGATCGCGCTGAACGAAGGAAAACTGGTTTTCCAAGGCAAACCGGAAGAAATCGATGATCAGCGTTTCCGTGACATCTATGGCAAAGATGCGGAACGGATCGGCTAAGGGGTAGAGGGAAATAAATCATGTTTGATCAAAACAACAATCGTTCGCCCAAAGGGGCACAACCGCCAGAACAACGGCCGATGCGCTCCCTAAGCTTTATTCTCGGTTTTATCGCGATCTTCTTGGTGTATTCTTTTGCCACCCAAGCGACTGAAGTCAATCTGGAAGAACCGCTAGACGAAAAGCGACAAGAAACCGCATTGCGTGCGTTACGCGCTTTGGCGCGTCCCGATTTTTTCACCTATCACGAAGAAACCCGTAGCATGGATATTACGATCCGTATGCCCTGTGGTGAAGAACTCAAAGGGTCGCAGACCAGTAAAGGGGATCGTTTGGCGACGATCGCGCCCAATTGTGCATCGACAACACAGGAAGTAATTCTCATTAGTGGGACCGGCTTCCGGCCGAATACATCTGGTATCTTGCGTTGGTATCCTCCGGGTGAAATTGTCACGACCCGCGCTTTGTCTACATTCCGCACCGATGCTGATGGTAATTTTGAAGCGGAAGTCACTATGCCTGACATTCGCGAGACAGAAGATCCGCAACGGATCGAAATTGAAGAGAAGTGGCAAACCGGTATTAGCGGTTTGAGTGAAGCCTCTTTGACGACGCTCGATAAGATTACGGAAACGATTTTGTTGGCACTGTTGGCGACCACCGTCGGTACGATTTTGTCGATTCCGATTTCGTTTGTGGCTGCTCGCAACTTGATGATCACTATCGGCTCTCCGTTGGGAAGTGTGATGTCCGGTATCATCGCTTTGCCGATCACGTTTTATATCACTCGCTTTGTGATGCGCTGGTTGTTTTCGATCACGGCCGGACTCGGCTTACCCCCTCTCGTGGCATTTGTGATCGGGGTGGTGATTATTGCGGGTGGGGTGTATTTGTTGCGTTCGGCCGCAGATGATCAAAACGCTGTGTCCGCCTATAGCAAAACGGCCGTGAGCCTCTTGTTGATCTTCGCCGCAACCAGTTTGCTCACCGATTTCGGGGCAACCGCTGGGATGTGGCTAGAAGAGGCCTTGGGCATCTTTGGCTTCGTCGGAAGTTTCCTCACACTTGTGTCAGAGTTCGTCGCTTTGGCAACCCCTACCCTTGTGGCCTTTTTCGTCGGCCTTGTCGCCATGTCATTGGGCAGCCGTTATGGGCAAGAAGCGGTGATCAAACTGAGTGAGAGCGGTGCGCGTGGCTTTACGATGGCTGTCACCGCTGTTGGAAGCGGTATTTTGGTCTATGGGATCGCTCGTTTCCTTAACTGGCTCTACCAGTTTGATGATGTGTTTGGGGCGACCGTTTATCCCGCTTTGGGGGCGGCCCTTGTTGGTGTGATTCTTGGCGCAGTTTACCATCCGAAACGGCCGGTGCCGATCGGCTCGATCATCTATGCCATTGTGCGTGGCATTCTCAACATCATTCGCTCGATTGAGCCGTTGGTTTACGTCATTATCTTTGCGGTTTGGGTCGGGATCGGTCCATTTGCGGGTGTCTTGGCGCTAACGCTACATACGGTTGCCGCGCTGGGTAAACTATTCTCTGAGCAAGTTGAAAACATTTCAGAAGGGCCATTAGAAGCGATTACCGCGACCGGTGCCAATCGGATTCAGACGATTGTATTTGCGGTGATTCCGCAAATTATCCCGCCGTATATCGCCTTTACCCTCTATCGTTGGGACATCAATGTGCGGATGTCTACGATCATCGGGTTCGGTGGTGGTGGTGGTATCGGCTTTGTTTTGGCACAGGCGATTAACTTGCTGCAATATCGCCAAGCGAGCGTGATGATGATCGCGATCGCTGTCGTGGTCGGTCTGCTCGACTATATTAGTTCTCGCGTTCGGGCGCGGATTTTGTAATCGCGCCAAGACCCCAAGGGTTTCAATAGAAGCTGAGTGGGCACGATTCGCGCCAAGACCCCAAGGGTTTCAATAGAAGCTGAGTGGGCATGGTTCGTGTCCAAACCCTTGGGGTCTGGAATTGCAGAGCTTGAAATGATGGGGTTGGGCATAAGATTTGTTTGCCTAGGATGAGTGAATGACAGACGTTTGTGGTTTTTGCCACTAATTTTTGAGCTGAGCGAAAAACTGAGCGAGTTCCTGAAATGAATTGTATCGGAATAGTTTGTGAGAAATTCCTTCCAGTGTGGTTGAAATATCGGAACCTTGCTGGGCGATGGTGATGATCGGTTTGTTGTTGGCCCAAGCGTAACCGGCTTCGATGCCGATCCCGACCCCTTTTTCGCTTAATTCGATGATGACGAGATCGCTGCTGTCAATTTCAGCAAATGATTTGAGCATGAGCTCGTTTGGAGGAAAACTGATGGCTCCCCATTGTTCTAAATCTCTGGTGATGCATAGGGCTTGGATGCCGTTCTGTCTGAGAGCTGCCGAAATTTGCTCAATTGCGTGGCGGTTTTTTTGATCTGGATGATATTTGATGGCTAGATATGCTTTCATTTTAATGTGTCGAGGGGCAGGGGGTGCTTCGAGTACGGTCGGCCGGAAACGGCCGACACATTAGGAGCCACGAGAATTTCGTGAAGCCCCTTTTGAACCGATAATATTATCGACTTCGCGGGCGTCCCAAGTGTAAATGACACAAGTCCCGGCCGATTTGTCATGCCATGCCCGACGTTCGTTGTCAATCAATATCCAAGCGAAGCCCAAAAAGAAAGGGAGCATCCCCAGATAATAAGTGACAATACGTCGTATCGTGTTGCTGGTCCGCATACGTTCCCCATCGATCCGCACGACACGGATCCCCATGATTCGTTTGCCTACCGTTTGGCCGGTGATGATCCAAAAGACAAACCAGTAAGCGGACTGTAGAAAAAAGGGCAAGATAGTGAGTGCGACTTTGCCCACGATGATGATAGACCGAGTGACCGGATTTGAGGCTTCATTAACTGGGCCGACGAGATCGATGCCGAGTAGTCCGATGGCCGCGATAAGTACCCAATTGATTAAACCGGATGCTGCGACGAGGACGGCTAAATCGATGATGAAAGCGACAAAACGGCTGGCGAAACCGGCATATTCTCCTTTTAATGAGGGGGGGTGATCTTCGATCATCAGAATAACTCCTCTTCGGTTTGTACGTGGTTTGAATGGGTGAGGTTGGGGGCATGATCCGCCAAACGGCGCACTTCGGGTGATGTGAGTGTGGTGCGCGGCTCGCGACGAACTATTTTGCGAACCAAACGTTCCATAAGTCCGTCGATAGTGACGGTTCGCTCCCGAACTTCGTCGATCATTTCACCGGCCATGCTCAAGCTTTGGTCTTGAATTACCGCCTGCATCAGTTCTGGGTTTTCTTGTAAATGCATGAGGTATTGATCCGCTTGTTCTTCGACGAGTCGGTTCATGAGGTTCGGATTGTCTCGAATGTATTCGACGTATTGGTCCGCTAATTTTTGTATCAGGCTTTCCATTTGGGTCGGGTTCCCTTCGAGTTTGCTGAGATAGGCGTCGACTTCGTTGTTGACCAGTGCCCGCACCGCGTCTGGGTTTTCGGTCAGAAATTGCAAATAACTGTCCGCTTGCTCGCGGATTAAATCTTTGGTGCTATCACTTTGCTCAAGGTGCTCGACGATTCGGTCGATTACTTTGCTTGATGTAGAACGGGCGAGCGCACGGCCGTGTTGCTCTTCGTCTTGTCCGATTTCAAGCCAGCGCTGTAGGGTTTTGTTCCC
>WTJY01000362.1 GCA_011524645.1 Anaerolineales bacterium
GGGAATGACAATCGTTAATTGATCAACTCCCACCAAATCCGACAGGACTAGAAATAATTGAGCGATCAGCCCGAGATATTTTTAATTCAAGCAACAAATTTACCTTAAAGGCAAATTATTTGTCACAGAGGTCTAAAAATGGCGAAGGTATTGCAAATTTACCTCAATGGCAAAACTGTTGTCATATATGCCTAAAAATGGCGAAAGTATTGATTTACGCGGGTAATTTATAATCGTGGATCGATCGGCTCGCTCTCCAAAGCGAGCACACCAAAGACACATTCATGCACCCGATACAGCGGTTCTTGGCGGACAAAACGCTCAAGGGCTTCGATGCCAAGGGCGAATTCACGTACGGCGAGAGACCGTTTGCTACCAAGACCGCGCGAGCGTAGCCGTTGCAGGTTTTCCGGTGCGGTATATTCTGGGCCATAGATGATGCGCAGATATTCACGGCCGCGTGATTTGACGGCCGGTTGTATCAACCCTTTCCTGTCCCGTACGATAAAGTCAAGCGGTTTGACAACCATCCCTTCCCCCCCTGTGGCGGTGAGCTCGGTCCACCAATCGATTGCGGCCGTGCAACTATCTAAATCGGTCACATCGACGACTTTATACGGTGTAGCCAACAACAATTCGGAGTCTTGGGCACAGAGCTGGGCGATTGTATCCATGTGCCAAACATGATTCTGATCAACATGAACCTTTTTCTCTGTCGCTAAAATATGGAAAGGCGCCAACTTAAAATCAGACAGCTCATTGACCGGCCAGCAGTAATGACTATAGGCGGTGACATATTGCTCAGTCATCGTTTGGCGGGCTTGGTATTGCGCCAATAATGGTGCCATTTCTTCATTTTGTGCGGCCGCTTGGCTCAGTAAATTGACCGCTTCACCTAGACCCGCTTGCGCGGCTGCGCCTACTGCCGCGTATTGCTCATGCAGTAGAGACTGGGCTTTGACTGACCATGGCATCAGTTCACAGTCGAGACAAACCCATGTTGTATCAAATTGCTCCCACCAGTTAGCGGCTGTGAGCGCAGCTTGTAAGCGGCCGAGAAACGCGCTTTCTAAGGCGCGATCATTAAAAAAGCGACGCCCAGTACGGGTATAGCAAATACCCGATTCGCCGGTGGTGATCCCGAAGCGATCTTGAGTGGCTGTGGCATCTTTACAGATGATCACAATGGCGCGGGACCCCATATGTTTTTGCTCACAGACCACTTGGGGCACCCCTAATTTGCGATAGTAAGCGAGCGCTTCTTGAGGATGTTCGAGCATGCCCGCTTTTTGGCTTGTTTCAGAGGGGGACATGGTCGGTGGCAGGTAAATCAACCATTTGGGATCGGCCGCAAACCGGCTCATTACTTCGAGCGCGGCGATGCTGTTTTCCTCCCGAATCGTAATGTTTTTGCGCAGACGGGTTGAAATGATCCGTTTACCGCTGACATCTGCCATGCGAAGCAAGTCATCTTCTTGCTGTTGTAAGCTGAGAATCGGAGCGATTTCGTCCTCTTCTAAAAACGGCTTGGCCGGTTCCGCATACATGTGAGCGGCCGGAACGGAAACCAATTCCTCTTCGGGATAGCGAAGCGCGGTTAGACGGCCGCCAAAGACACAGCCGGTATCGATATTGATCGTTTTGTTGAGCCATTCCGGTTCCGGAATCGGGGTGTGCCCATAGACGACCATAGCCCGGCCGCGATATTCAGTGGCCCAGTTATAGCGTACGGGGAGTCCGAACTCATCGATTTCGCCGGTAGTTTCCCCATAGAGGGCGAAATCACGCACTTTGCCGGAGCCACGCCCTTGTAATTCTTCACGCATACCGGCATGGGCGACGACGAGCTTGCCGTCATCTAACACATAGTGGCTGACAAGAGAGCGGAAAAACGCTTTGAGTTCGGTGATATATGCTTCTTTCCCCTCGGCCGGTAAAGCATCGATTTCCGCCATCGTTTGCTGTAAGCCATGCATGATACGTACGTTTTTGCCGTTGAGTTTGCGCAGTAGCTTGACATCATGGTTGCCGGGAACGCATAGGGCGGTTTCGGCCGTGACCATGTCTCGCACAATTTCGATTGTGTCGAGAATCCGTGGCCCGCGATCTACCAAGTCGCCCACGAAGACCGCTTTACGCCCTTCGGGGTGGCGATAGGGAGCTTGCTTGTCTTCCTTCGTGTAGCCAAGATCGGCCAGCAACAACTCTAACTCGGTCGCACAGCCATGAATATCACCGATGATATCGAATGGACCATGTTCCTCTTTTTTGTTGTTCCACAGCGGTTGCCTCTCAATCAACACCGCCTCGACCTCTTCCGGGGTTTTGAGCTGATAGATATAGCGAAACCCTTCCCGTTTGAGATTGCGCAAGGAGCGGCGAAGCTGTTGGCGGTGGCCACGAATGACATGACGGCCGAAATGGCGATCCGGCCGGTTTGTTGTTCGTTCCCAACAGACATCCTCGGACATGTTGAGGACGATGGCGACCGGCAAGACATGGTGCTCACGGGCCAAATTGAGCAACTTTTGACGGGATTCTTTTTGTACATTGGTCGCATCGACGACGGTCAGATGGCCGCGCTTCAATCGCTTAGCGACGATATAGTGCAACAGTTCGAAAGCATCTTTGGTCGCTTCTTGGCTATTTTCATCATTGTCTACTAAACCTCGGCAAAAGTCAGAGCTAATGACCTCAGTCGAAAGGAAGTGGGTGCGCCCAAATGTTGATTTACCGGAGCCTGACGCCCCAATGAGGACGACAAGGGAAAGTTCTGGCATTTTTATTTGCATGTTATGTCTCCTTTATGCTGTTCCAAGTCGGGTGAAAACGCCCATTTGGCTGGGTGCACCCACGGCCGGATCTTCTGGACCGAGAGGCAAAAAGCGCACCGCATAGCCGTGCCGGTTGGCGACTTGTTCGGCCCATGTGGCGAATTGGGCGCGGGTCCATTCAAAGCGATGGTCTCGGTGTCTGAATTGACCGGCCGGTAATGATTCGAACAACACATTGTATTCTGCGTTGGGGGTGGTCATGGCGACCAATGCAGGGCGTGCATGGCCGAAAAGAATGCGCGAAAAAGAATCGAGACGGGATTCATCTAAATGCTCGATTACTTCAACGACGGCCGCTGCATCAAACCCTTGCAGACGATTATCTTTATAAGTTAATGAGCCATGTAGTAGCTTGATACGATCTTTTTGATGAATCGGCAAGCGGTCCAAGCGGAGACGACTTTGCGCCATTTCTAGGACCCGATAGGAAATATCGAGCCCTACAATTTGTTGAAACTGTTTTTCACGCAGTAGCTTGCCGAGCAAACGCCCTTCGCCACAGCCTAGGTCTAAAACGCGCTGAGCGCCACTCCCTTTGAGGACCGCTAAAACGGTATTGAGCCGTTGCTCGTGCAGGCTAAGTGGCCGTTCAAGTTTGTCTTCTTCCGCTTGTTGGGATTCATCAGTCGTCTCTTGGTCTGTTGTGCCATCGGCGATAAGCAAACGGGCCAGCGCGTCTTGGGTGAGTGAGCGATGGAAACGCAAATAACGTTGCGTAATCAGCTCTTTTTCCGGATGCTGGCTGAGCCACCGTTCCCCTTTTTCCAGCAATTTTTCGACTTCATGCTGGCCGACATAATAATGCTTAAAGTTGTCGAGTACGGGAATGAGCACATAGAGATGAGATAACAGATCAGCTAAACGAACGGTGGCACGCAAATCGAGGGTCAAGTAGCGACTTTGACCCCAGTCAGGAAAATCGGGATCGAGCTGATGCTCTGTTAATTCGATTTCGTAGCCGAGCGGTTCAAATAGACGGCGTAAAAGTCTTCCTTTGGAGTTGTCTGGCACGGCCGTTACCCGCACTTCGAGCGGAATGGGGGTGTCGGCAAGCTCTTGCCGATCTTTGCTTCGGCCGTTGAGTGCGGTGCCATAGACTTGCGAAATCGCGACACTCAAAAATGAAGATGCGGCATACGGCCGGTCATTGACATACTGTTGTAGCGTAAACCCGCTGTCTTTTTTGCGCCCTTTGCCACGGACCAATTGGATCGGATCGATGTCGAGTAACAACACGGCCGTGCATCGCTCTTCTGTCGTTTCCGTAAAAAACACATGGGCTTGCCCGACTGCGAGCTTAAAGCTCTGTTGCCGTGCTGGATGTTTGTGTAAAAGATAACCTAAATCGGTTGCTGGTGAATGTGTGGTTGTGATTTTTAATAACATTTGTGGTTTTGAATGCGCTACGACTAGAGGGCAGTCATGTGCATAGACTTTGTGTGCGGTTCCAATATAAAGTTCAAAACCGCAAATCTTAAATCTCTAGTCCCAGCTATTGTCTTTTAGTTCAAAAGGGCTAGTCATATCGAAGTTGTTGGCATCTTCGCTGGCGACGACACTCTGGAGCATGATCTGGGCGAATTCAAAGAATGCCTGTAGATCGGCGACCCGTTCCATGTAATAGACAGATAGCTCTTGCTCTTCCGGTGTGAGTTCACCTTCCGCTTCGGCCGCTTTAAGCTTAGCGACACTGTCCCCGAGCACTTGTAGGGCGGTTTGGACTTCGCGCATTTCGCGGCCGCCCAACACATTGCGGATCACGGTCCATAAATCGCTTTCGGCCGCATAATATTTTTTACGTTCGCCACGGACCCAAACCTCTTTGGCCATGCCCCAACGTTCGATCGAGCGCATATTCATGCTGACCGATCCTTTGCTAATTTGTAGTTGTTCTGCCAAGTCATCAAGCGACATCGGGTCTGGATTCAAAAGGAGCGCTCCATAGAGACGACCCATGACATCACTAAACCCGAAAAATCGGGCCAAACGGCCGAGCCCTGCCACCGTACTTTCATTGACAGCTGCTAAATTTTCGTTCATTGACGTTCCCTTTTGTATATTCAATTCGTTTTGAACGATGATACCAAATTCTTGGTTGTGGAACTACAAGTTGGTAGGGATAGGGGATGGGGTCGCAACCGTCAGAAGTCAACATGATGATTAATTTGCTATCAATGCTATCCCTACCCTTCGTCCCTATCGAAATAACATGCATGTGGGATAGTACAACAAAACTTTTGACTCTAATGTTAATATTTGTTATACTGAAACGGTGCGGGATAGTACAACAAAACTTTTCTGTCCACTCCTTATCGAAATCGAATCAAAATCCGCTATGGGCGTAATCGCGAGGTTAATTTAGAAATGAAGGTCACTTGTTTGCAAGAAAATCTGTCAAAAGGGCTCAGTATTGTGAGCCGTGCGGTGAGTACGCGATCTACTTTACCGGTTTTGGCCAATGTGTTGCTGGCGACCGATAACGGCCGTCTTAAACTTTCGGCAACCAATTTGGAAATTGTTATTACCTGCTGGCTCGGTTCTCAGGTCGCTGAAGATGGGGCGGTTACGGTTCCGGCTCGGACATTTAGTGATTTGGTCAACAATTTGCCACCAGAACCGATTGATCTGACGCTTGATGAAACGACACAAACGCTGAATTTAGATTGCAAAAATTCTAAATCAAACATCAAAGGGATCGATTACCATGAGTTTCCATTGGTGCCAGACCCAGATAATGACGGCCGTGTTAAAGTCAACGGCCGGATTTTGAAAGAGATGATCAGCCAAGTTGCGTTTGCTGCGGCGACTGATGACACTCGGCCGACTTTGACCGGTATTATGACTAACTTTGAAGAGAGCACCGTTACGATGGCGGCTACCGATGGTTTTCGGTTGTCGGTTCGTAAAGCGCCTCTTGATCAGCCGGTTCCGGCCCCATTCCAAGTCATTATCCCCGCCCGTTCCCTAAACGAAGTCGCGCGTGTGATCAGTGATGATATGGAAGAAATTTTCATCAGCATTCCCGAAGGGCGGAACCAAGTGATCTTCGATATGAAGAGCGTGGTGATTATTTCCCAATTGATCGATGGGGCGTTCCCTGACTACACGGCCGTTTTGCCGAAGAAGCAAATGACCCGCACCGTGCTCAATACGGGTGAACTGATTCGCGCTTGTAAACGGGCCAATATTTTCGCCCGTGAAGCGAGCCATACCGCTCGGATTCGGATCGAAGCAGGGGATGAAATCACCCCCGGGAAAACGACTATTACCGCGACTAGTTCAGAAACGGGTGATAATGAAGCGCAATTGGATGCGAGTGTTTTAGGTGATGGGATTGAAATCGCCTTTAATGTGAAGTACATGATTGAGGTTTTGAATGTGATGAACACCCCTCAGGTGGCGATTGAAACAACGACTTCGATGGAACCGGGTGTCATAAAGCCGATTGATGAGGACACCGATTTTGTTCATGTGATTATGCCGATGCACTTCGGACAGTAAGCTATATTATTTTGCAAGAGATGCGTTGAGCGTTTCGTCGCGAGATTGTCAGGCATCACAATAGTTTCTGTGGTGATTGCAGATAAAAAGGATGATTTGGTGCTAAGCTAAATCATCCTTTTTCGTTGTGATATGACGTGTGTAGTTTTGTATACGTGTAGGGCTGGGTGGCTGGCCATGACCCTTACTTTTTTGCCAGACTCACCCATAATTCCAGCCATCTTGTCCATGCTTCTGTCAATTGGATAGCCTATGGGCAGGACGGCCGGTTGACAGATTTTTCTGCGATGCTGGAGAATAATTTCCCAGTCGCCGCAGCCCCTAAGTGGGTATCACAAATATTTTAGACCCATGAACTACTCGTTTTTACGTTCCGCGATTGCACATATTCCCCACGCCTATCACGGCGCAATCGATTTTGCTGAATTAGAAGATTGGGGGATCCCCCCTGATGATATTTTAGATTTCAGCGTGAACTCGAATCCGTTCGGCCACCCTGATGTGATTCATGCTGCATTAGCGACCGCGCCATTTCACCGCTATCCGGATAAAGCCTGTTTGGCACTGCGGCGGGAGATTGTCTCCCATTTAAAGATTGATTCGATCGATTCGGTTTTGGTTGGAAATGGCACGGCCGAGCTGCTTTTTTTAATCTGCTTTGCTTGTTTAGAACCGGCCGACTCAGTCCTCGTGTTGGCTCCTACATTTGGTGAGTACGGCCGGATGGCTCAACTGATGGGGGCCGATGTTGTTGAATATCATGCACAAGAGCGAAATAATTTTGTTTGGGAGCCGGATGTACTCATGGCGCACCTTGATCAGCATCGGCCGAAACTTTGTTTTCTATGCAATCCGAACAACCCGACAGGTCAAGTGGTTGCCACTTCCCAGATCATCGCGTGGGCCGATGCGTATCCGCAAACCCTGTTTGTCATTGATGAAGCCTATCTCAATTTTGTGCCTAATTTGGCGAGCGTGTGCCACGATAGGCGGCCGAACCTGATTTCATTGCGTTCGATGACCAAAGATTATGCGGTTGCCGGTTTGCGTTTGGGGTATTTAGTTGGTGAGCCGAAACTGGTTCAAGGTATTGCTGCGGGACAAGTCCCGTGGAGTGTGAATGAATTGGCGCAGACGGCCGGTGTTGCTGTCTTGCAGGCCCATGATCAGTTTGTGGCCGATTGGTCTAGGTTGTGCCAGACCACAGCCAAGTTTCAGGATGGACTGCGTGAGCTTGGTTTTGCTCCGCTGTTTTCACACACACATTACTTTCTATTACCTGTGGCTAACGGCCGTGCCTTTCGTCAACATATGTTACGTCGTAGAATCCTTGTTCGTTTGGCTGAATCGTACCACTTGCCCCAGATGGTTCGTGTTTCTACCCAAATACCTGAGATGAATGAACGCTTCTTAGCGGCTGCGGCCAAGTGGGGGAAATCGGCTGTTTAGATAAAGGGGATGGGGGGGGAAATCTGCCGTGAAAAAACGAAATTGCCGTTGACGCTAATATAGTTCTGTTGTATTCTTGCAATTCCCTCAATTGTTGTATTAACCCGCATAAAAATCGATTAATTTGTGGATATTGTGTGGACAAGTATAATAAATATCCCAGTAATGGAGCAAAGATACTGTGGATAAGCTGAGGATATTTGAACAAGTGCAAGCTTAGAAGCAATAAAATAACTTATGCCGATTGGAAAACAATCATTACTGGATCAATATTGCGATGTAGGTGAAGTGAGTGAACGGCTTAATATTCACCAAGAATCAGTACGGCGTTTGATTCGCCAAGGCAAATTGCCTGCAATCAAATTCGGGAATAAATGGCTGGTAGAAAAGTCTATGCTAGAGCAATATGCCAGCCATTATGATCCACGGCCGGGTAATAAAACGACGCTTCTATAAAAATAAGTAAGCAGAAAAAAATTCCAAGCACTGGAGAGGATTAGAAAATGCAACGACCATCAGATTTAGAAAACTTCGCGCGGATTCGTGTTGTTGGTGTGGGGGGCGGCGGTAACAACGCCGTTAACCGCATGATCGACGCGGAAGTAACCGGTGTTGATTTTGTGGCGGTGAATACCGATTCACAAGCTTTACTCTTATCAGAAGCTCCTACACGTGTGAGGATCGGCGATAAATTGACCCGAGGCCTTGGTGCAGGTGGTAATCCTGAGCATGGTGAAAAAGCGGCCAATGAATCGATCGACGAGTTGTATGATGTAATCGATGGCTCAGACATGGTTTTCGTAACGGCCGGTATGGGGGGCGGAACCGGAACCGGTGCTGCGCCTGTTGTGGCCAAAGTTGCCAAAGAAATGGGGGCGTTGACGGTCGGGATCGTCACCAAACCATTTATGTTTGAGGGGTCACGCCGCTCAACCTCTGCGGAACAAGGGATCGAACGTCTACAAGAACATGTCGATACTTTGATCGTTATCCCCAATGATCGTTTGCTTGAATTGACCGACCGTCGCGTCTCTTTGACCGATTCGTTCAAACTTGCAGATGATGTCTTGCGTCAAGGGATTCAAGGGATTAGTGAATTGATTACGATCCCGGGCTTAATCAATCTTGACTTCGCTGACGTTCGCACCATCATGAGTGGTGGTGGCGCCGCGCTTATGGCGGTCGGTGTTGGTGAAGGGGAAGAGCGCGCTCAAGTTGCTGCGGAACAAGCGATCAATTCTCGTTTGTTGGATGTCAGCATTGATGGGGCGAAAGGGATTCTCTTTAATGTAACCGGTGGTCCTGACCTTAGCTTGTACGAAGTGAATCAAGCGGCCGCGATCATTCGCGAAACGGCTCATCCAGATGCCAATATTATTTTCGGTGCGGTTATTGATGAAAATATGGGTTCATCGATTCGCATCACTGTCATCGCCACCGGCTTTGAACGGGATCAACAGGTGCGTCGGCAGCGACTTCATCAACAGATGAGCCGCCGCCCCGCAACACGTCGTGAAAGCAGCCAACCTGTGGCACGCCGGGAAAGCAGCCAGCCACTGCCTCCACCGACCCAATCACCACGGCGACAAGAACAAGAAGTTGGGGCGGGTAGCTCGCGCTCTTCCCGTTTTTCTCCCAACGACTTAGATATTCCCGCGTTTCTGCGGAAACGTTAGTCACGAACTAATTTCTCGTTGTGCGACTGCTCCTCGTGCAATGAATGCATCCTCTCTGCTTGCGCCTCCTGCCCCGCTCTGGGCAGGAGGCGTTTTTTTGTGGGGAAGAGCGGTAATCAACCTTCCCCAGCCCTTCCTGATAGGAGGGGAGCAAATCCAATTAGACCGTTCGTCTTGGCGAAGGTATTGTTAAAACTCATCATAGCTTTAAGGAGATATTCCTATGTCCCTATTTGTCCTAAACTACCAATATTGCGAAGGGTACTTAGAAAAACGAACCCCTTATCGTCAAGATCATTTTGCACATGCGACTAAATCAATCGATGCTGAGCAGTTGATTGTCGCTGGGGCGTACGCCAATCCGGCCGATGGGGCCACGCTGATTTTTAAGAATATTGATGATCCGGCTGTGGTGGAAGCGTTTGCGCAAAACGACCCTTATACCACCAATGGCATTGTCACAGGCTGGACGATTCGTGAGTGGACGGTTGTGGTCGGCGCTGAGCTGTTTGAGTAAAGGGAACAAAGAAAAGCAAAAGGAAAAATGGGGGATTGTGCGTGTGCTATTCGTCATTTGTCGTTCGTTACTCGGCATCTGTTTGTTTTCTTGCCAAATTTTGCGGTTGGGCATAAACTATAATCATAATTTATGCTGTAGCAACGGCCGTTCGAGAGAGAATCTGTCAAATAAGATAGATCGCCGAAGGTGCAAATCGAATGTGAAACTCTCAGGCAAAAGGATCGTTCGGCCGTGTCGCTTCTGAAAAGACCTCCAAATTAGGAGGCACCGAAGGTGCAAATCAAGTAAATTTTCTTGATGAATCTCTCAGGTTAATGACAGAAGGCAGGCAAGCTAACCAAAAAACATGGTTACTTGCCCGCCTTTTTTGTTTATTAGGATCAAGATAACGTGGAGGTTATCAAATGACAAATATTATCGATGGTTTGTTGTATTCAAAAGAAGATGAATGGTTGAAAGTAGATGGCGACGAAGCCTTGATCGGCATTACCGATTTCGCCCAAAACCAATTGTCTGACATCGTATTTGTAGAATTACCAGAGGCCGGTGAGTCTTTTGAGTCTGGAGATCAATTCGGCACAGTCGAGTCGGTCAAAGCGGTGGCAGAACTTTATATGCCAGTGGAGGGGGAAGTCATCGGGGCCAATGAAGAGCTTGAAGATGCACCCGAATTGCTTAATAGTGACCCGTATGGGGCATGGATTGCCAAGTTCACCCTGAGCGATAAGAGCCAGCTTGAAGGGCTGATGGACGCAGCGGCGTACCGTGCTTACTGCGACAAGCGTTAGAATCCGATAAAACAAAGATATGAATCATGCGACTGCGGGAGCATGGCCTCTGTTGAGGTGTGTTTTGTGTTCCCAACTGACGAATGATAATAAATCCAGGAAATAATCATGTTACGTGAAGCGAATCCACAAGAATCAAATAACCAACTCGATCTGCTCAATATGACAGATCAATTTGAAGGGCGGCACAATGGCTTAAGTGATACCGATATCGCCCAAATGTTAGAAGCACTTGAAGTTAAAACGATTGATGAATTGATCGACCAAGTGGTTCCGAGCCATATTCGTATCGACCGGCCGCTTAATTTACCGGCCGCTCTGAGTGAATCAGAAGCGTTGGCCGATATGCGAGAACTAGCGGACAAAAACAAACTTTTCCGCTCTTATATCGGGATGGGATATGCCAATACGATTACCCCCGGCGTGATTTTGCGCAATATTTTGGAAAACCCCGGCTGGTATACGCAATATACACCTTATCAAGCGGAAATCGCCCAAGGGCGGATGGAAGCGTTGATCAATTTCCAAACGATGGTGATGGAATTGACCGGTATGGAAATCGCCAACTCTTCTTTATTGGATGAGGCTACTGCGGCGGCCGAAGCGATGAGCATGGCGTATGCGGCACGGCCGCGTAAATCGACCGCTAATCGATTCTTTGTCTCTGACTTGTGTCACCCCCAGACGATCGATACGGTGATTGCACGTGGAGAGCCTTTGGGGATCGAAGTGGTGGTGGGGAATCATCAAACGATTGCGTTAAGCGATGAGTTCTTTGGCACATTGGTCCAATATCCGGCGACAGATGGCTCTGTGCTTGATTATGAAGCGTTTTGCGCGGCGACCCACGAGGTCAAAGCGTTAGCGGTGGTCGCTGTCGATTTGTTGGCACTGACTTTGCTACGTGCACCGGGGGAATTTGGGGCTGATATTGTTGTTGGCAATACCCAACGATTTGGTGTCCCATTCGGTTTCGGTGGGCCACATGCTGCGTTCTTAGCGACCCAAGAAAAGTATAAACGGATCATCCCCGGCCGGATTATCGGTGTGTCTGTCGATGCGGACGGCAAACCGGCGATGCGGTTGGCGATGCAGACCCGTGAGCAGCATATTCGCCGTGAGAAAGCGACTAGCAATATCTGTACGGCGCAGGTCCTTTTGGCGGTAATCGCGTCTATGTATGCGGTTTATCATGGGCCAGATGGCTTGAAACGAATCGCGCAACGGGTGCGTTTGCTGACCGGCATTTTGGCGCAGGCGTTGGTCGATGCGGGGTATACGCTGGCCAGCCGCGATCTGTTTGACACGATTAAAATCGAGTCTGGGCCGAAAACGGCGGCTGAGATTCAAACGGCCGCCCTCGCAAATGAAATTAACTTGCGTTACTACGAAGATGGTGGCGTGGGGGTTTCTTTGGATGAGGCGGTGACCACGGCCGATCTCGCTGATCTGTTGAGCTTGTTTGGCTGTGCGGCTGCGCCAGTTGAATCATTGGCGACCCAAGTCGCCTTGGGGTATGACACCCCACATCAACGTGAATCTTCATTTATGGATCATGAAGTGTTCCACAGCTATCGCACCGAAACGGAGATGTTGCGCTACATTTATCGCCTGCAAAGCAAGGATTTGTCGCTGGTTCACAGCATGATTCCGCTCGGCTCTTGTACGATGAAGCTCAACGCGACCACCGAAATGATTCCGGTCACTTGGCCTAATTTTGGGCAAATCCACCCGTTTGCTCCCTTGAATCAGGTTGAAGGATATTTAGAAATGTTCGGCCGTTTAGAAGGTTATTTGGCCGAAATCACCGGCTTTGATGCGGTTTCTTTGCAACCGAACTCAGGTGCACAGGGGGAATATACCGGTCTGTTGACGATTCGGGCGTTCCACTTGGCCAATGGGGACGATCATCGCCATATCTGCTTAATTCCCAGCTCGGCGCACGGGACCAATCCTGCGAGTGCGGTGATGGCGGGGATGAAAGTGGTTGTGGTGAAATGTGACGATAACGGCAATATTGACGTTGACGATTTGCGTGCGAAAGCGGAAAAACATAGCGAAAACCTTTCCTCGCTGATGATCACCTATCCATCGACACACGGTGTGTTTGAAACGGCGATTGCCGAAATTTGTGACATTATTCATGAACATGGTGGTCAAGTTTATATGGATGGGGCGAATATGAACGCCCAAGTTGGGTTGACCAGCCCCGGATTGATCGGCGCGGATGTTTGCCATTTGAACTTGCATAAGACGTTCTGTATTCCACATGGTGGTGGTGGCCCTGGGATGGGACCGATCGGGGTGAAATCTCATTTGGCACCGTTCTTGCCGGGACATGCTGTCATCGATAATGGAATCGGTGAGCAGGCGATTGGGGCGGTTTCGGCCGCACCGTGGGGCAGTGCCAGCATTTTGCCGATTTCTTATGCGTATATCCGCATGATGGGGGCGGAGGGGCTGACCCAAGCGACCAAGATTGCGATTTTGAGCGCGAACTATATTGCGACCCGCTTAGAACCCCATTTCCCTGTTCTCTATCGTGGTGAAAACGGCTGGGTGGCTCATGAATGTATTTTGGATACACGGCCGGTTAAGGAGTGGGCGACCGTTGATGATTTCGCTAAACGGCTGATGGACTATGGATTCCATGCGCCGACGATGTCTTGGCCGGTGGCGGGGACGTTGATGATTGAGCCGACTGAAAGCGAGAGCAAAGCGGAGTTGGATCGCTTCTGTGATTCGATGATCGGGATCGGCGCGGAGATTGCGGCCGTGGCGGCCGGTGAATTGGATGGGGAGAGCAATCCATTGAAGCATGCGCCCCACACGGCCGAAGTGATCGCAGGGGATTGGGACCGGCCGTATAGCCGTGAACAGGCGGCGTATCCGCTGGCGTGGGTCCGTGAGCGGAAGTTCTGGCCGAGTGTGTCGCGGGTGGATAACGCGTATGGGGACCGGAATTTGGTTTGTACGTGTGCGCCACTTGAGGACTATATGTAATACGTTTAGTCGGGGGAGCCTCCGCACTTTTCTACACACGTTGCATGCCATAGCAGAGAGCTTAATCGCTCTGACACGAAACCGCTTAACACTCTAAGCCTATTGTGGTTGATTTTCTCAATACTGATTTTCCACTCTCATGTCGCACCCTTTTTGCCGCTATGGGTGTGGTGCACGGTGTTCGATTGTGCCATAATTCCATCTCTACTCTTTACCCTCTACCCTTATGGCTATACAACTTGCTCAAATTTTCTTCAATGTCATTACACCGGTATTCGCCTTGGTTCTGATCGGTTATTTGGCTGGCCCGCGTTTGGGTTTGGATGCACGCACTTTGTCTCGTTATCCCTACTTTATTCTGATTCCGGCGTTTATTTTCGATGTGATTAGCCGGATTGAGATCGAAGCGGGGTTAGCTGTGCGGATGATGGCGTTTGCGGTGGTAGTGCATATCGCGTGTGCTGGTATGGCTGCTTTGCTGGCGTGGATGTTGGGACGGCCGCCCCAAATGATCGCCGCCTATGTTTTGCTTGCGACGTTTGGCAATGTCGGTAATTTCGGTTTGCCAATTATTGAATTTCATTTAGGACCGGACGCGATCGGGGTTGCGACGATCTACTTTTTGGCGATTTTAGTCATCGCTTTTGTGATTTGTGTGGCGGCCGCTAATTGGCAGACCGGTGGCAGCTTTGGTGCGATTTTGGCGGTGCTAAAAACACCCGCTTTGATCGCGGTGGTACCGGCCGTGCTCGTCAATCTCTCTGGCTGGGAGCCACCCTTGATGATTTATCGGATTAGTGGGTTGCTGGGTGGGGCGATGGTGCCTACCATGCTGGTGGCACTGGGTGCTCAACTGTCAGAAATGAAGCGGATTAATGTCGATTGGGATGTCGTCTTCGCCAGTAGCGTCCGCTTGATTGGCGGGGCTGCATTGGCTATTGCACTCGCTGGTGTGTTTGGACTTGATGGGATTGAGCGTGGCGCAGGGATTTTTCAATCGGCGATGCCTGCGGCCGTGTTGACCTCAATTATTGCGCTTGAATATGACCTCATCCCTGATTTTGTTACGAAATCGGTTCTTTTTTCGACGCTGGCTAGCGTGATTACATTGACCTTGTTGTTGGCGATTGTGTAAAGGGTTTTGTGGTTGCCCGAAGAGAGAAAAACGGCGGCTTGGTTGCTGGTAAATCGAACTAGATTAGCCGTTTGTCTATCCCTTGCGTGCGACATGGGGGAATTTTGCCTTTTGCCTTTTTCCTTTCCCCTTTTGCCTTTCCCCCCCCCTTCGTTTGTGCGAAATGCGCAGAAAATTCCCTTAGAAGTGGCAAGAATGATGATTTTTTTGCCGTGTTATTTCCTTTCCGTCACAATTAATTTAATTGGCAAACGTCAAGATTGTTTCGTTGTTATCATGAGTTGCTTTGTGGTGGATTGGAGGCTCAGTAGGTTTACCATATAGGCTCTCAATAGGCTATTTGTTTTTCACAAGGAGGAACCATGTCTGTAGAAATTTCATCTCAATTTGGTGGCCAAGGGGGCCAAGAATTTATCATCCATTTGCAAGAAGATTCAGAACGCATTGTGGCTATTCAAGGCACGGCCGGAGATTTCGTGGATGCTTTTCAAATCATTTCACTGAACGCTGCCGGACAATACAGTGAACTTGACGTTGTGGGTGGCTCTGGCGGCCAACAGTTTTTGTTCGAACTTAATGATGGGGAATATTTGACCGGAATTAGTGGCCGTTATGCTGGTTTTATCGATCAAATTCAATTCCATACGAACCTTCGCACTTCTCCAATTTATGGGGGGGCTGGTGGTCAGAAATTCGCGCTTCATGCTCCGGCTGGGGCAGAAGTGGTTGGATTTGCGGGCCGTGCCGATTGGTATATCGATGCGATTGCGATTGTGACACGTCCTTTGGCTGCGCCCAGTGTAGTTGAAACCGCGACTGAAGCGGTAACCAAGACGATTGTCGCTGCGCAAGAATTGGTTGCTGAGAAAGTTGCCGATGTCAAAGAAAAAGCGGCCGAAGTCGTTGCTGCCGTGCGGGAAGCGAAACCGAAAGATCTGCAAAAAATCGAAGGGATCGGCCCGAAAATCTCCCATATTTTGGTTGAAAATGGCATCCCTGATTTGGCCGCCTTGGCGGATACCCAAGTTGATAGCTTGAAAGGGATTCTTAAAGATGCCGGATCACGCTATAAATTAGCCGATCCGACAACTTGGCCAGAACAAGCCAAGGTTGGTGTCGATGAAGGGATGAAAGCGTTGAAAGCGTTTCAAGCGAAGTTGAAAGGTGGAAGACGCAAATAAAGAGGTAGGGACTGAGGATAGAGATAGGGAGGAACAGATTTCCTATCTTCTATCGATAGCACGTTCGTTTTCTCTTATTTTTGCATCAACAATTTAATAAAAAACAGCTAGAAAGTCTCCCAAAAGCTATCACGGTACTTTTTGGGAGACTTTTTCTTTTAAAAAGAGGGTAATTCTATTCATCACCAACCTGATTATTTGGAAAATTGAGTTATGACCAATAAAAGTTCTCGTTTCCCCGGCTTCTATAAATTGAGCGTTGCGGAGCGAGTTGAGAAAGTAATCGAATGGGCCGATCTAGGCTCCGATGAAGAAGCTGTTTTGCTGGGGGCCGGATTGACCGCTGAGCAAGCGAGCAACATGATCGAGAATGGAATCGGGACACATGCCTTGCCATTGGGGGTGGCGGTTAATTTTATGATTAATCAGCGCCACTATTTGATCCCGATGGCGGTGGAAGAGCCGAGCGTTTTGGCGGCCGTTTCGAATGCGGCCAAAATGATTTATGCGGGGGGCGGGTTTACCGCGACCGCAACCGAACCGGTGATGATAGGCCAAGTGCAAGTGCTCGATATGCCCGATTTAGACACGGCCGTGCAAGCGATTCATGACAATCGGGAATTGCTGATGGAGATCGCCAATAGCACCAGCCAGAACATTGTGCGACGGGGTGGTGGCGCACGTGATGTGATCGCTCGGCCGTTCCCTGAAACGGCTGTTGGCCCGATGTTGGTTGTGCATTTGCATTATGACTGTCGGGATGCGATGGGGGCCAACGCGATTAACACGGCCGTCGAAGCGATGGCGACGACGATTGCCGATTTGACCGGCGGCCGGACCAATTTACGAATCCTGTCTAATTTGACCGATCAGCGGACCGCGACGGCTACTTGTACGATTCCGGCCGAGGCGTTGGCGCCGAAGGGAATGGACGGCCGTGAAGTAGCCAAACGGATCGCTGAAGCGAACGCATTTGCGGTGGTGGACCCGTATCGGGCGGCGACCCACAACAAAGGGATCATGAACGGCATCGATGCGATCTGTATCGCTACCGGCAATGACTGGCGTGCGCTCGAAGCGGGGGCCCATGCGTATGCGGCCAATAGTAGTCGGTATGGCTTCGGTCAATATTCTTCTCTGACCGATTGGCACGTCGATGACAATGGGGACCTCTATGGGGAGATCACCTTGCCTTTGGCTGTCGGAACTGTTGGTGGGGCGACCAAAGTTCACCCGACCGCCCAAGTGGCACTGAAGATTTTGCAAGTTGAATCATCTGGTGAACTGGCCCAAGTGATGGCTTGTGTCGGTTTGGCGCAGAATTTAGCCGCGATTCGTGCCCTTGCGACCGTTGGGATTCAAGCGGGACATATGCGGATGCATGCGCGTCAGGTCGCTATGGCGGCCGGTGCGACCGGACCACTGGTTGATGCGATCGCTCAATTATTGGTCCAAGAAAAAAATATTCGAATTAACCGAGCAACTGAGTTGCTCGAGACGATGACTAAAGCAACAGTTTCGTGACGAGCGACGAGTGACGAGTGACGAATATGTTCTCACTCGTCACTCGTTATTCGTAATTCATCATGTAACTTTGTTTTTTGGAGAAACAATGACAACGTTGGAACAAAACAACAAGGATGAAACACTCCTGCGGCCGGTTAATCCGGTTGGGATCGTGGGATACGGGGCGTATGTCCCCCGCTATCGCATTGAAGCGACTGAAATTTCCCGCATGTGGACCGGTGGCAAAGGTGGGGTCCCGATTAAAGAAAAAGCGGTCAACGGACTCGATGAAGATGTCACCACTATGTCGATTGAAGCGGCACGGAACGCCGTGAATCGCTCACAAGTGAACCCGCACGACATTCGTGCGGTATGGGTCGGGAGTGAAAGCCACCCATATGCGGTAAAGCCGACCAGCACCATTGTCGCCGAAGCGATCGGCGCAGTGCCTAATACCCAAGCGGCCGACTGGGAATTCGCTTGTAAAGCGGGAACTGAAGCGATGCAAGCGGGGATCGGTTTGGTCGGTAGCGGTATGGGGAAATACGCCTTGAGTATCGGCATGGATACCGCCCAAGGGCGGCCTGGTGACGCGCTAGAGTACACCGCTGCGGCCGGTGGTGCGGCGATTATGCTGGGACCTGCGGCGGAAGCGGCCGTGGTCATCAATGCCTCCTTCTCTTATGTAAGCGATACCCCTGACTTTTGGCGGCGGGCCCATGCCCAATACCCCTCGCACGGGGACCGCTTTACCGGTGAACCGGCCTATTTCAAACATGTGATCGGTGCTTCTGAAACACTCATGGAAAAGATGGGGCGTACAGCGGCCGATTATCGCTGGGTGGTGTTCCATCAGCCCAACGCGAAATTCCCGATGCGGGCTGCAAAAATGCTTGGCTTCCAGCCGGAGCAATACGAAGCCGGCTTGCTCAGTCCACGGATCGGCAATACCTATTCCGGTGCGGCGATGATCGGTTTGACCGCTATTCTCGATGTTGCCCAAGCGGGTGATCGCATTTTAATGGTCAGCTACGGCTCCGGCGCGGGATCAGACGCCTTTGACTTAGAGGTCACTGAAAAAATTGACGAAATTCGGGATCGTGCCGCCAAAACAGAAGATTATATCGCGCGGCGCAAACTGATTGATTATGCAACCTATGCCCGTTTCCGGGACAAACTGAAGGGATAAGGAGTGACGAATGACGAGTGACGAGTGACGAATAAACGGCTCGTCACTCTAAACTCGTAGCTCGTCACTAAAACATTATGACAGTAGCAATTGTAGGATTAGGACAAACATCTGTAGGTGAGCATTGGGATGTCTCTTTGCGTCATCTCGCGTGGCAAGCGATTGAACGAGCGTTAGACGACGCCGCCACAACTGATATTGATGCCCTGTATGTGGGAAACATGTTGGCGAGCAAATCGAGCCACCAAGACCATCTGGGAGCGCTGATCGCTGATTATTCCGGCTTGCGTGGCGTAGAAGCGGTCGCTGTAGATGCGGGTGAAGCATCTGGCGCGGTGGCGATGCGCCAAGCGGTACTGGCTGTGATGAGCGGGCAGATTCGGACCGCGCTGGTGGTCGGTGTTGAAAAAGCGACCGATCAGACCGGTAGCGAATCGTTGTCTTCTCAATCGACCGGTTTGGATGCAGACTATGAAACGGTTCATGGGTTGACCCCGGCCGCGATGGCGGGGCTGATGATGCGCCGTTATATGCATGAAAACGAAGTGGGTGTGGCTGAATTTGCAAACTTTAGTGTGAACGCCCATGCCAACGGAGGAAAGAATCCGCTGGCGATGTTCCGCAACCGTTTTCGGGCGGAGAAATTTACCAAAGCGCCGCTGGTGGCCGATCCGGTCTCTTTGTTTGATGCCTCTCCTGTCGGGGATGGGGCGGCCGCTGTGGTGATTACTTCGCAAGAACGAGCGATGGATATGGTGCCTCAGCCGGTGCGGGTTAGCGGTTCGGCCGTAGCGACCGATGCGTTCGCTTTGGCGGATCGGCAAAATCCGCTGTGGCTTAAAGCGGTGGAACTCAGCTCCGAACGTGCTTTGCGGCAGGCCGGTTTAGCGATCGAAGATGTCAATTTATTTGAACTGCATGATAGCTATACGATTATGTCTACGCTGGCACTTGAAGCGATGGGGCTTGCTGATCCGGGGCGTGGCTGGAAGCTCGCGGCCGAAGAAAATATTTTGGACGGCCGTTTACCGATGAGCACATTTGGTGGCTTGAAAGCACGTGGCAACCCGTTGGGGGCGACCGGTATCTATCAGATCGTTGAAGTGGCTCATCAACTGCGCGGCTCGGCCGGTGCCAACCAAGTGGCGGATGTCAAAGTCGGCTTGGCGCAAAATATCGGGGGGACAGGCGGAACAGCTGTGACCCATGTGCTACAGATCGATTAGGGTTGCACTATTCGTCTTAATTGACGAAATGATAACAGAAAAATATCTGCCAGCTTAGAGTTGATAGCTTTTGATAGCTCTTTTTCGGGGATTGAAAGCTTCTGATAGGCCGATTTTGGCATAATTTTCACCGTACAGTGAAATTTTTCGATTTTTCGATTGTTAAATTCGATAGGAGATTCAAAACATGCAAGTCGCAAAACATTGGCGTATGAAAGCGCAACGGTACTATATGGGACAAGACGGTGTGGCTCCCGCCACAACAACACAACAAAATGCTGAAGATTTTCAGTTTAACGGCCGTGGTGAAATCTATTCTTATAGCACCGTTTATGATGCCCCTGCTGGGTATGAAGGGCAAGCTCCTTACACGGTGGCCTTGGTAAAATTACAAGAAGGGCCATTGGTAACTGCGCAATTGACCGATATTGATGAAGATGAATTGCGTATCGGGTTGCCGGTTGAAATGACCACCCGTAAGCTTCTGACCGAAGGGGAAGAAGGGATGATTGTGTATGGCTATAAATTTCGCCCTTCGTTTTAAGCTGTAGACCCCTCTAAACTAAAATCAAAACGGCGGTGTAGATTATTTGATCTACACCGCCGTTTTTTGTTTAGAGCTTGTATTGTGCCTGTGTTACTGCGTGGTTTCCCAAGTTTGGTCGGCGACTTGACCCCGTTCGCCGAGTAAACCGATTTCAATGTCATTAATCGTGACCAAAACACCGGAAGCGTTGCCGGTGCGGATATTGACAAAGTCATTGGCGGTGTAGTTTTGGATGTCTCCCTGATCCGCTTGGCCTTCAAAGAGGACAATATCATCGGCGGTGACGCGGAGCCACGTGCGGTTTTCGACGATTTCTATCGTCATATTGATCACTTCGATGGTCGCGGGTAGCGGATTGCGGGTCGGTTCGGGGGCGATAAACTGGACTTGGCCGTTTTCACTTTGTTCGACGGCGACTGTGCCGCCTGTGGTTCGGCCGG
The DNA here is from genome assembly GCA_011524645.1 of Anaerolineales bacterium. Lineage (GTDB taxonomy): Bacteria > Chloroflexota > Anaerolineae > Promineifilales > Promineifilaceae > WTJY01. The sequence goes on from WTJY01000362.1 coordinate 20,996, forward strand.
TCGAGACGATCAGTTCTGTGGTGGTGAGCACTTCGCCGCCGGTAAGCTCCGGATCGGCTGCTAAATTATTGACGATTACCGGATCGGCTGCGGGTTCTTCTTCCGCGTTGAGTAGAATCTCGCTAACGGCATCGACCAACGAGCGATTGGCATTGTCGCCCAAAGCGAATGGGATGAGGCGCCAAAGGAGGAGGCCGCTAAAGATGATGAGGGCGAGAATGATGACACGGCCGACCCAGTCCCCACCTTGTTCCGCTTCTTCACTCCCATTGGAGACATCGGCGTTCATGTGGTTGAAAAAGGTGCCGGTTTCCGGCTCTGGCAAGACGGCCGAGGCCAATTGTGGGGGGGCTTTAATTTCTCGGATAGCGACCGGTTCTTTCGGCCGTAAGGTTTTGAGAACTTCGTACCGTTCGAGTAGCGGGTCCGCTTCTAGATCGAGATGACGGGCGTATTTGCGCAGATAGCCACGAATATGGGCGGGTGAAGGTAGGGCGTCATATTGCCCTTCTTCCATCGCTTTGATGAATTTAGGCGTGATCCGAATTTTTTCATAAACCTCTGCGTGGGAGAGCCCTTTCGCTTCCCGCGCATCGCGTAAGATATTGCCGATTTCGTCCAAATTTACCTCTTGTCACCTCAATATAGTCATCTCAACTATATAAATTAAAAAGAGATTGACAACTAAATCGGTGATCTAGTCATCAATCTCCAAGGATTTTTTAGTTGAGATGTGGTTTTGTGGCTTATGCTTCCGCTTCGACCGCGTCTTCAACCGCATCAACTGTGTCTTCGACCGCATCTTCCGTCGCTTCTACATCTTCTGCGTCTTCGGCCGCTTCGTCAGTCGTGCCCTCTGCTGGGTTTTCTGGCAATACTGCAACACGAATGATTGCTTGGAATTCCGCATCAAGGCGGACCGTAACTGGGTGGTTCCCCAATTGGCGAATCGCTTTGCCATCGACGCTAATTTTCTTGCGATCGATTTCTAAGCCCATTTCGCTTTGCAATTTTTCTGCGATTTCGCTGGTGGTGATAGAGCCGTACAAACGTCCTTTTTCACCAGATGCGGCGAGGAAAGTCAAAACGGTACCGTTGAGGCGTTCGGTCAAGGCTGCATATTCTTTGCGTAGTTGTTCACGACGCGCGGCCGCTTGAGCGATCCATGTTTCGGCTTGGCGCAAGGCACCATCTGTAGCTGGAATAGCGAGCCCTTGGGGGATGAGGTAGTTCCGGCCGTATCCGGCCGCTACTTCAAAAATCTCGCCAGCATACCCCAAATTGTCTACGTCTTTTTTAAGCAAGACTTTCATGATCTGTTATCTCCTTTTGATTGACGCAACAACCGTGTCATGTTTATAGAAAGGGTTGAGAAAGGGCGACATAAAAACAGGCGCCAAGCGCAATCAATTCACAATCTTTAGGTTTTAATTTCTAGTATAAAGGGATGTGCAGTTTGGTATAACTGCGACTGTTAATGCTACCAAATCACGGGGAAATTAGCAAAAAGTGGCGCAATGTACAGGCAAATAATAAAGATTGCGTATGGGACAAATTTTTAGTTCCCAACATAATTGGAAACAATAACGATTTAGCCACTTATTTGCCTTTGGAGAATCACATATGAAACGATTATTTTTCTTTGCTGGGTGTTTGATTTTTGTGTTGTGTGCCTGTGAGTCGGCCGAGACAGAACAGGCTGTGCCGACAGAAGCATCAGTTGCTGAAACAGCAACTGATCCCACGGTCGAGCTTGTGGAACCCACATTAGAACCGGCTGAGCCAACTGGTGAAGCTACCCCGACTGTGGCCGTGGGGGCATCGGCTGTACCAGATGAGGAACTTACGGCCGACTTATCTACGCCGACAAGCATACCGGAGCCAACGGCAGAACCTACGGCCGAGGTTGTAGATGAGCAGGTTGTAGATGGGCCACCCGAATTTGGAAACATTCGTTTTGCGACTGAGCCAAATGGGGAGTCTCAAGCGATTTTTCCGCCGGGGACGCAAGAGGTTTATGCGCTGTGGGATTATATGGGGATGACGGCCGAAATTGAGGTGCGACGTAAGTGGCGCTGGCCGAACGAAGCGTTTGAACGAGCGGAGGTGTGGGATGTTACGTCGTATGGTGTAGAGGGCACGGTCGATGATATTTTTATTTATGACTATGAAAGCGAGCAAGGATTAGAGCAAGGGCTGTATAGCTTTGATTTGTTTATCGATGGCTTGTGGGCGGGTAGCGCTTCGTTTTATGTGCATGGGGATGAGCGTGTGGTTGATCCGGTAAGCGGCCGCGTGGCTTATGCTGATAACATGTCACAATTGATCGTGGAAGAGGCTGATGGGTCTGTTTTAGCGACTCTGAACGGATTTGAGTTTGAAAATTTGGTTTGGTTGCAGGACGGTCGCTATTTGATGTATCGTGAAGTGGATCGGCGTGAGTATGTGAAGACCCTGGTACCGTGGGCGATTGTGAGCAATAGTTGGTTGTTTAATCCGGACACAGGATCTGTCGCTCTTTTGGGGCAAAGATTGGGACATGAGCAGTTCACGAGCGATCTGCGGTATTTGGCGGCTGAACGTGGTTCAGGGTTTGCTGATGCGTGTGGGATTGATTTGGTTTTGCAGTTTTCTATGTTGAATGAAAATAGGGTGGTAGTGGCCGCGTATGAACCGGCCGATTTTGCCGGTTTTCCGGCCGATTGGACCGTTGGCTATTACCCTAAAAACGGTTATTGGGAAAGTGATACCGATTTTGTGGTCGATATTGCGGTACTGTGTGATCCTTTTTCTGTGACGGGAGAAGTCGATGAAGAGGTGGAAAAGAGGAAAGGGGTGTATCGTTTTTCGCTTGATACGTTGCAAGCGGAGCGGATTGGGGATTTACGGGAAGAGACTGAGTAAGTGGCAGGAAATTGAGCCCTGCGGTTATCAGCGCAGGGCCACGATCTTTATGTTTTTAGATCGAGTGCTTTTTGTCTCATCGCGTAGAGGCGGCTACGGGGTTCCTCGGCCGTGGCGATTTTGAGCGCGGAGTCGATTGTATCAAGGGCGCGATCAGGGAATTTGAGTTTGAGATACGCTTCGGTGAGGCGGAAATAGTAGCGTAGTTCTGTGGGGGCACCTGCTTGAGCGCGGCGCCAATGGAGGGCGGCTGTGGCCCACATGCCGCGTTTGACATAACGCTCGGCGGCCGCGTGAGCCCGTGATGGTGCGGTGGAACCGCGCAGGTCTTTGTTGAGCCGTGCATACATCCAGATGGTATCACGTGAGAAATCGGAGGCGATGACAAATGCGCCGTAGAAGAAACCGACGGCGGCCGCAGTTCCCTGTAACATCCGCAGGGCATATCCGATGAGTCGTACAAAGCCACCATATAAACCGGCGATTGGGGTTAGGAGAATGACTGAGGCACGGCCGCGAAATATTAGGGTGAATGAGGGGAACATTTCGGCCGTAAATAGAAGCAACAAGACGATGAATAGACATGTCTGAGCGATGAGATACGGCCAAAAGAAACGACGATAGACCAGAGGGGTTAGAATGAGGAAAATCGGGACAAAGATGCCATGAGCGAGAACAACATCAAATGGCATGCGATTCATTAGGTCGATGATGACTTGGCCCAACATGAGTTGGGATAAGCTGAGGACGAGAATCCAGTAGACGTGAAAATTGTCGGATGGTTTGCTATAGGTTAGGATTTTTTTGCGCAATGATCGCCGGCAGTTGTCACATCTTTTTTGCCCCGTTTTGACTTCGTGAGCACAGTAAGCACACATTTTGATTTGGTCGGCATGTGTCCAGACATCATCGAAGTTTGAATAGCTTTGGAAGCCGATTTTGGCCGAAGAATCGGGTGGTTTTTGCCAATCTTCGGCGGTTAGCTCGGTTTCTTTTTGTCGGTTCTGAATTTTAAGTAACCGGACCCGTGCTTTTTTATTATCGGGGTTAATTGTGAGTGCATTTTGTAAGGCGATTATGCGATCTTCGTCATTATCGACAACAACGCTTAGCCACAGCCATGCTAGCTCGTGTTGGTCATCTAGTTCAACTGCGGCGGTGAGTAGTTGCAAGGCACGGACTTTGTTGCCCGCCCGAATCAGTCGGATCGCTTCCTTTACTTGAGAATCTACGTTTGCTCGGCCCATGATGTTGTGTGTGTTTGTGTGTAATGAAATAAATAGAGACGCAAATATTTTTGCGTCTCTACGGAGATAAGTCTGACTAAAATTCGTCGCTAAAACCGAAAGATGACACGTCCTCTTGGCTTTCTTCGGCCGCTGCTGGGGCACTTTCTTGCAACCCGAGGCGACGTTTGCGCTCTTCTAACTGCAAATCTAATTCTGCCGCACCAAGCGCATCGTCCATTTGGTTATCCAAGTTGCCCGCATACATTTCGCTTTGGGCGGTAGCTCGGTCCAAACGGCCGCGAATCGATTCTCCGATACGAGCGATATCAGCATCACCAACGCCGGTCAAGTCGTCCAAGCTCTTGATCGCTTTAACTGTCTTTTCTTTCGATTTTGCTAGCTTGAGGAGGGCTTCTAATTCACGTTGTTCCTGGCGGATGGTGCGTAGTTTCGCTTGAAGTTTGAGGCGGGCGTTGAGTAGGGCGTCGTACTCTCTTTTTTGGCGTACCCATTGTTCGTGATACCGCTCTTGCATCTCTTGCAAGGTGTTCACTTCTGATTGAGCGGCACGCGCTAAATCATTTTTCCCTTGCATCAGAAATGTATCGATATTGCGATCCATTTGTTCCGCTTTCTTTTTGTACTCTTTGTACTTTCTTTCAAGGCTTTTGACCTCGCCACCGACGGTTGCGGCCGCATCTTCAAGCTCGCGCAAATTTTTCTCAGCGTCACGTATGTATTGTTTCAAGACGCCGATTGAGTTGTTTTCGAGTGCTTTGTCAACCATCGAATGTAGATTGGCTGAAATTAGCGTTTTTGTTTTTTCTAGCAAAGAAGCCATGTTTGATCTCCTAATTTATCCAGACTGATATTTGTTGTGTGTCGATTGATCTCTAACATATTACGTTATAAATCCCCTTGTCGTCAATTGTTCTAGTCACAAATTTGTATTCTTTTATGACATGTCGTAATAGGGGAGTGTCACGTAGAAGGTATCGGGCATAAAACGGCCGTCATCACGCAAGCCGTATTTAAATATGAGTGAGCTTTGGTGAATATCGATGAGCCAAGAGGCGATTTTGAGGGCGGGGGCGTATTCTGATAAGTTGAGAATTTCATCAGAATCATCTGATTCTAGAATAATCTCAAACTTTTTAGCCAGTTCGGCCGAGATATTGCCGCCATCTTGCCAAAGTTTCAACTGGTAACCATCTTCTGTATCACGGCCGTAGCAATAAAGATTGTGCCCTCTATTTTGTAAACCTGTTTGGAGTAGCAAGCCGAAAATGCGATTAAATGCATGAATAAATGGGGTTTGATCAATGCGAATCGGTTTGGTTTGCTTGGCCATGTGCAAGACCAGTTTTAGCTGATCCGTTTTTGCCAGTCGATGTTTGCGATACGCATCTTCAAGAATAAAGTTGATGTCATAGAGTGGATAGGCACGGTTCTTAAAGGCGTTGGCGGTCTCGCCGGTTCGTAGCTCCGCTAAAGCGATGAAATCTTCGACTAAGGTGCTGATTTGCTGACTGCCCTGCTGAATAGCGCGTAAAGAATCTTTGAGCTCGGCTGATGTGTTGACCCCTTCCATGCTATCGGAAAGGGATTGGGAATATTTGTTGACCGAGGTGAGTGGTACACGAAATTCCGGCCGGAGCAAATTAAGGATATCTTGTTTGAAATGCTCAAAGCTTTGTTGGGAGGATGCTTGGCGCTGGAAGTAACGATCAAGCTGGCTGGTGATTAGAGACACGAGTTGGTCACTATCATATGGCTTTCGAATATATTCTTCTGCGCCTAAGCTCAGTCCTCGATGTACTTCTTTATGCTCTGTTTTCGCGCTAAGGAAAATAAAGGGGATATGAATCCAAGCTTCATTTTTTCGGATCTCTTGAATCAGTTCATACCCGTTCATATTTGGCATCATAATGTCTGATATGATCAGGTCCGGTTTACGCTTTTTGACTTTTTTGAGGGCTTGTAGACCATCTGGCGCCGTTTCGATATGGAGCTTGTATGGGCCCCAATAAATACGCAAGAGGTCATGTAGACTATCGAGGAGGGTCGTATCATCTTCGACGAGCAAGACGTGTGCATTGCGACGATGCTGCGTATTTCCCGGTCTGGCTTTTTGGCTTCCTCGGACTTTTCTGGCGGTGGGGAGAACGAGGGTGAAATCGCTTCCCTTTCCTTCTTCGCTTTGCAGTAGAATCTGCCCGTTGTGCGCTTCTGCGATTCCCTTGGCGATTACTAGCCCTGCGCCAGACCCTTGTTGTTCATAGTAATCGCGATTGTATTGGTAGAAAACTTCAAAAATCGCTTCTTGTTGGCTCGTGGGGATACCGATTCCTTCATCTTTGATATGGATATAGATGTGACTGTCGACTTCTTCGGCCGTGATTGTTACCGATGCTTCTTCCCCATTTCGAATTTTATAGACTGAGAATTTGATCGCGTTTTCAACGAGATGATAAACGGCGGTTTCAATCTGTTCCGCCACCCCGATTACCGGTGACAAGCTCGCGAGCTGTAACTCTATAGGGATATTGAACTTTTGAGCTTCCGCTTCAAGCTTGCTGACCGCGTCTTTGATGAGAAGTTGGATGCTAGAAATTTCGACCGCTTTTTTGTCATAAAAGCGCCTCATCTCTCCCAATCTGACATCCATAACGAGAATTAAATCTTCGACTAGATCGATTAAGCGATCACAGCCACTTTGAATCCCCTTTAGATAGTCCTCCATATGTTGTACATCGTCATAGACGGACAAGCTTTCATAAAGCATATCGTAATAGGCGGTGACATAGGTCAGTGGTGTGCGAAACTCATGATTGATCAATTGGAGGATTGATCGTTTGAGTTTGGACATGTTTTGATTACGAACCGCCTGTAATTGGAGAGATCGGCGCAGTTGAGACTCGACCAAATCCATCAGTTCTTCACTGTTGAAAGGCTTGGTGATGTATAGTTCTGCCCCGCTTAGGCGACCTTGGCGAATATCTTTTTTATTTCCCTTCGCTGTGAGAAAGATAAATGGAATATGGACCCAACGTTCGTCCGCTCTGACCGCATTGAGAAAGGTGTAACCATCCATTTGAGGCATCATAATGTCTGAGATGATGAGATCTGGGGTGATTTTTTCGAGCTTTTGCAGGCCAGCATGACCATTGTCGGCGATATGGACAACTGTTTCATACCCGACATCCCCTATTTCAAGTAAATCGCGAATCCCTTCTTGAAGAGATAAATCATCTTCAACAATTAAGATATTGACCGAAGAGGGCAAAGTTTGTTGCGGTGATGGGGTAAGGGATGGCATAAGTGGATTCATAAGATTTTGTTATTCCTCGTGTTGCAATGACCAGACAGAAATATCACGGATTTGCCAATCTCGGCCGTTGTCATCAAGGGCGCGAAAAGTGATCTCGGTTAAGCCTGCTGGGATGGGGGTCCAGTGTGAGCGGAATGAATTTTGTTCTCGTGTGTAAGGGGCTCTCATCGCTTGTTGCCAAGTTTCTCCGCCGTCAAAGCTTAATTGTACTTCATCGGATAAGGCCATGAAGCGCAAATAGCTGTTTTCGGGAGCAGGTGCGGCGAAGGTTAACGTCCTGTCGGTGCCACGATTGACATATCGTTGCGTGGCGGGAATGATGGTAAACGGCCGTGCCGGTTCTATCGCAATATTATCCCATTCCCAGCTGTTTGGGGTACATTCGCCACAATCTTGGGTGGGGACAAATGAATGATGTGCAAATTGAACCACCCCCATATCCCAATCGAGTGGGGTATCAAACGAACGGTCAACCCACCATGCGTCATGTTCGGGCAAGCCGAACTGAACTTGATCTTGGTTGAGAGTTAAGCGATAGCGCCCCATGACACCACGTGTGGTATCGAGATATTCATCATAGGTGAAATTAGCGGTGTTGATTTCGACTTCACCCTCGGCCGTGAACTGGCGCACAATGAAGCGTTCCCCTTGGCCGAGATTGAGTTGGATATGGAGACCACGCGCGGGGGGGCCATTTAAGTCGGCAACCCAGCCGAGTGTGGGGAGTTGGATATGATCATGATACGGGGTAATCCAAATATCGACCCAGTCCCGATGGCTCGTGCGGGTGGTGCTTAGCTCGAATGATAATTCGGCCGTGCCATTTGAAAAGTCGATTAATTGATTGGGGGTTAGGGCCACGGCCGCATATTCGAGCCCATTAATCGCGGTGATCAGCCGGTCGTTACATTGATAGACACCATCTTCGATAAATTCAATGCGATGGGTTGTCTCTGGGTTTTGGCAGTTGGTGTCGTATATCCCATTAACCGGATTAAAATCATCGATATAGGTCCATTCCCGCGTATGAATGGTGACATCCCATGTGCTTGAAGGTCGCCACGGAGTAGGTTGGTCTGGCGATCCGGCAAATGATTCATTAAAAACGGCCGCTTCACTTGTGGGTTGTTCAAGTTGGGTTGAGTGGGTGTATGGCTCGGCCGCTTCGGCAAAACTGGTCGCTTGGTTGGGGAGCAATAAGGTGAGTAAGCCCAAAACCAGTGCGATTCCCAGCATAGCGACGAAAACCGCGCCGCTAATTAGGATCGTATAAATCGGATTCGAGCCACTATCGCTTTGAGCGCGGAGGGCGCGTATCGCTGTAATGAGCGATGTCCCGATAATAATGAGGCTGAGTAATTCAATGGCGGAGCTTAAGGTGAATTGCCCAAAAATGTTGGTATAGAGAAAAGCATCTACATAGTGGAACGAAACCGCGCGGATGACGACAAATAAGAGCAAGGTCAGTAGCCCCAAAAAGGTTAGCCAGTGGCGACGGAGTGATTTGCGTAAGATGAAGGCTAGAACCGCGATAGAAGTCGTGCCGGTGCAGGCGACAAAAATGATAAAGACGAACTGGATCGCGCGCCGGTCGCTGTACCATCCTTGGGTACGAGAGATTTCACGGCCGATTTGGGACAACAGCGTCTGTATATCGAGCTGTTTGTTAATGCCAAGAAGAAATAGTAAAAAGGCGACCAACACCCACGCCGCAATTTGACGACGCCGATGTTCAAGCCCTTTTGCTTGCCATAAACGGAACGCATAGACGGTACAAATAATAGTGACGACCAAATAAGCTAAGACGGTGAGCCACCCCAATGGGGTTGGATCGCCGATGCCCGGCCGCCAACGAATCGCTTCCAAAATTTCCATGAGTGTAGATTAACCATTCCCCTTAAAATGGACAAGTGTTGAACCCTGTTTTCCTATTAAGTTGGGCTGTTCTGCATTGAAAAAGAGCGTATGTAGGTGAGTCTCTTGCTTCTTTTTGTGAATTGTTTGTTTCTGAACGGTATTTAACCCGCCAACCGCTATTCGCTTTTTAAATAATGGGTGTCGCTTCGCTCGATATAAGCCAGTGACTGATGGCGGAAATAGGTATCGTAGAGTTCCGCATAATGCCCTTCTTGTTCGAGGAGTTCTTCGTGGCTTCCCTGTTCCAAGATATCCCCTTTAGACAAAACCACAATACGGTCACAAGATTTTACGGTCGATAGGCGATGGGCGATGACGATGGCGGTTGTTTGTTTCATGATGAGATCGAGGGCTTGCTGAATTTGCGATTCAGTGAACGGGTCAACGCTGGCGGTCGCTTCGTCAAGAATAAAGACGCGGGGATTGTGGATAAGAACCCGCATGAGGGCGACAAGCTGGCGCTGCCCCATAGAAAGCATACTGCCTCGCTCGCCGACTTGGCTTTCTAGACCATCAGGCAATGATTGTAGCCACTCACCCTCACCGATCCGGTGGGCCATTTCCAAGATTTCTTGGTTAGAGGCATCGGGACGGCCGTAGCGGATATTGTCGGCCACGGTGCCATCAAACAAGAACGGCACTTGGGTGACGATCCCTAGCTCGCGCCGGAACGCTGTTAGATCGAGAGAGCGAATATCACGGCCGTCTATGGTGATTTCTCCCCCTTGAAATTCGTAGAAGCGGGCGACCAATCTAATGATACTCGATTTTCCTGCACCGGTATGCCCGACAAAGGCGACACTTTCGCCTGGCTGGATCGTTAGGGTGAAATTGGGCAAGACTTGCTCTTGTTCTGTATAGCGAAACTGAACATTTTTGAAGCCGATTTCCCCTTGTAGGTTGGCGATTTTTTCATTGTTGTGTTGGACTACGCTCGAGTCGGTATCGATGAGGGCGAAGACACGCTCGGCCGCTGATAAACCTTGTTGGAATTGGCTCCAGAACGAGGCTGCATTGATGAGCGGAAACCAGAAGCGGTCAACGGTTTGCATGAACAGAACCCAGCTGGCGATGCTAATTAGCCCCGCAATGGCGGAACGGCCACCGAAGTAGAGCAATCCGGCCGACGCGAATCCGGCTAAGACATTGAGTACCGGAAAAATGTTGGCCAATACAAAGCCGCGTTGCACATTGAGACGATAGGATTGCCGATTTACATCAGCGAACTCTTCATAGATAAATTGTTCTTGGCGGAAATTTTTGGCCACACCGATACCGGTTACCGCCTCTTGAATCGATTTGTTGACCTCGCCTAAGGCGCGAGAAGATTGGCGGGTTACGGTTCGAGCCAAGCGACGAAAGCCGAGTGCTGTAAAAATAACGAGCGGGGCGATCGCCAGCAAAACAAAGGTTAAACGCCACTCAATTGAAAAAAGATAAGCGATCAAAATGAGGGCGACGGCGAGCTGATTGATGACGTCGAGGGCGAGGGTAACTACTTGGCCAAACTCATCGGTGTCGCCGGTGATCCGGCTGACAACACGGCCGCTATTAAATTCATCATAAAACGAGAGGTCTTGCTGAGCGGCCGCTTCAAAGGCGTCTTGGCGCATTTGCAGAACGATATCGGCGATCATGGTGACCGAGGTTTGGCGACGCACCCAATTGACGAGCCAAGTGGCGACCCCGATAAAAAAGGCGCCCCCGACCAAGAGCGGAATAATGGTGCCCTGATTGCCGGACTCTGATTCGAGTTGATTCACCCCACCGGCAATGATAAATGGCAGTGCTGCACCCAGTAGGGCGATTAAAATAGTGGTCACGATGACGATGTAAAAGCGCCGTTTATGTTGCGCGAAATAGCTCCAAATCCGCTGGACCAGTTCGCGATCACTATATTGTCGATCATATGCCTCCGCTTCGAGGCCACGCATGATTGCTGCCATAAAAAATCTTCTCTTGGTTACTTGAATTAAATTTGGGAAGTTCAACCTTATTGTTGATCTCTTGTTCTTTTAAGTCAATCGCTCCTATTGATTGCTGATTTATGTGGATGGTTTGTGACTATGCAGGTGACCTAGCTTTGAAAAAGAGAAAGAGACGCTTCGCTTAGAGTAAGGGGATATTCATTCTGCGCTATAAACTTGGGAACTGTAATGGCGATACCCCCTGACTCTCGCGCTAGCGTTTGCTCTTGACTAAAAGTTGGCATTTGAATCGTTACGAAGTTTTTTAATGATGCTCAATCGTAACCTGATGGCCCATCGCTTGAATTTGTCGCTGTAGTTCGGTCAAGGATTTGGTGGTTGCGCCACGATCATAACCGATTTCGAAGTGGACGGTATCTCCCTCAAAATGGGAGTCGATCGCATTGAGATTGATGCCCAAATCGTCAAATGGCTTGAGAATATCCCGTAATAAGCCAATGCGATTTTGGGTTGATGAGATGGTGATGGAACGTCGTTCAAGGTTGGCTAATCTTTCTAAGGTGACGATTCCTTGCCGGTTCATACGTTTCATATAGTCGTCGGTCAATTCGCTCTGTTCATAGAAAGAGGCGAATTTATCGGTCATGACTTGTAAATCTTGCAATGGGGCATGTTGTAAAGCGATCATAAGCCGGTGATAGATTTCGCGCCCTTTTTCTTGTTCGAGGAGTTGTCCGATAATGGCGGCCGATAAGCTCGGGTTTTGGACCATGACACGCCAAAAGCTGAGGTAAAAGAGCTTGAAGTTGGCGGTTGCGACGCTTGTTAGTAGATCGAGATCAAGCCCAAGCTCGGTAAAGACGGCCGAGACCATGCGTAAGACCAAATGGGGGACGAGTTGCAAGACCGCCATTAATTCATCATGATCGGCGATAGAGGCGACATCCTTGATATTCATTTCAGCTTGATTGTAAAGCTCTTGGGCTAGCTGGGTCGCGCGATCTGGGTTACGGCCGTAGGGGATGAGCAATACGTTTTGGTTTTTCCACGGCTGGTCCGCTTTACAGAGCGGATGGGTGGCGCAAATGCTGGCCCCTTGCCGGTCTAGAGCGATAAACGGCTCGTCGAGCATCGTTTTAATCGAACTGTTTTCCAGAATGACAAATTGTGAAGCATCCGGCCGTGCCGATATCTTTTGCAGAATATCGACCACCACATCTAATGGGAAAACGGTGATATAGAGTTGTTTGCAACTTTCCAGTATTTCATCGAGTGAGAGGCTTTCTGGCAGGCTTGGGTCGCAAATCAAGGTGTTGTAGCCTAGCTCTTGAAAATAGTGATCGACAACACGGCCGATTGCGCCGCCGCCGCCGATAATTCCGATCTGTTTGGTCATGATTAGGGGGCTAGGGGCTCAGATTGGCTTTCCTTTATAAGTAGGAAGCACCGGAGCCCCTAAAAACTAGTTAGATGCGAGGCAAGACAATTGTCTCTTGGCGTTGGTATTTGCCTTTGCGGTCTGCGTATGAGACATCGCAGGGTTCATCCCCTTCAAAGAAGAGAACTTGAGCGATCCCTTCAAAGGCATAAACTTTGGCGGGTAAGGGTGTGGTGTTGGAGATTTCTAAGGTGACATATCCTTCCCATTCCGGTTCGAAGGGGGTTACATTGACGATTAATCCGCAACGTGCATAGGTCGATTTTCCGATACACATGGTGATGACATTGCGTGGGATGCGGAAATATTCGGCCGTGCGGGCCAATACAAATGAGTTCGGCGGGATAATGCAGACATCCCCTTTGAAGTCTACAAAAGATTCTGGTACGAAATTCTTGGGGTCTACCATTGCGGAATGGACGTTGGTGAAAATCTTAAATTCGTCGGTCACCCGAACATCGTATCCATATGAAGAAACACCGTAAGAGATAACCCCTTCACGGACTTGTCCATCCACAAATGGCTCAATCATTTTTTGTTCTAATGCCATTTTGCGAATCCAGTTGTCAGCTTTTAAGCCCATTTGACCTCCTCTAGTCAAATTAATGTGATTTTTATATACCTCTATTGTACCGTGGAAAACGGGAAGTGGGGGAGGCTCTACGCTAAAACCCAAAGCTTTTCTGGTGGCAAGCGGAGCGAGACGGCCGCTCCGTGGGGAAAATCGACATGGCTATTGACGATGACGGTGAGCGGAATGTTTTCGATGGTGACCTGTAGCCGGGTGTGTGTGCCCCGATAAAGGCGGTGTGTCACCTTGGCGGTGACATGATTATCGGCCGGTGTGAGCGGGGTAACCAGCTCGATATGCTCCGGCCGAATGGTGATTTGGGCCGATTTTTGTTCAGCGTGGTTGATATGAAGCTCTATTTCGCTGTGGTCGAGTTGGAATCGGCCGTTCTGGATGACACCGGTTAGTAGGTTTTCATTGCCGAAAAATTGAGCGATTTCTGCGGTGCGCGGCCGGTCGTAAAAGTCGCGTGGTGGGGCGAATTGCTGTAACTTACCCGCAAACATCAAGCCGACTTGGTCGGCTAAAATGACCGCTTCTTCTTGATCATGGGTCACAAAAACGGTGGTAAGCTCTTTTTCACGCTGTAACTGCAAGATCAGTTCCCGCATTTCATCCCGTAGATGGGCATCAAGATTTGAAAGTGGCTCGTCAAGGAGCAAAACTTCCGGTTCAATGATGAGGGCGCGGGCTAAGGCGATACGCTGTTGTTGGCCACCGGACAGCTCGCGCGGCCGGCGATCCCCATAGCCGGGAAGTTGCACTTGCTCTAACATTTCGGCGACCCGTGTGGCGATGGTTGCTGCGGAAATCCCACGCATTTTTAAGCCGAAGCCGACATTGTCAGCCACGGTCATGTAGGGGAACAGCAGATGGTTTTGGAATGCCATGACCGCGCTACGTTGCTCGGCCGGTACGGTGGTGACATCACGGCCGTTGAACAGAACGCGCCCACTTGTCGGGTTTAGGAGCCCAGCGATCATTTTGAGCGTGGTGGTTTTGCCACAGCCACTCGGCCCGAGCAGAGCGGTAATCTGGCCGCTGGGGATCGTTAGATTTAATTGATGAACTGCGATGTGCCGGCCGTCGTAAGTCTGGCGTAAATTTTCGAGCTGAACAACTGTCATGAACTACTTTTAGGGGGAGTTAAAGGGAGATAAATGGTAAATGTCGATCCTTTCTGCTATCGGTTTTCGATTTTGATTTGCCTGTCTATCACAGGGCAATCTTGTTTAGCAAGCGTGAACTTTAGTCTTGTCTCTGAATGGGAATCAGTATGTATTATGTATTTGCCGAATTGATCGATATATCCGCATCATGATAGACGGTGTCATTCGCGCCGATTGGAGATAAATCAAACGTATCGTTAATGAACGGAGGTGAATGATAGCCATAGAATTGTCAAGAATAAGTTATGGTCACGTTTGACTTGTCACGGCCGGTTTATCATGCTACTTATTTGGGCGAAGGTGTTGGCTAATATGATTACCCGTTTTTGATTCTCGTCAACTATCGATTTTGGCAAAGACATCTTTTGTTGGAATAAAAAAGGCGCACCCCATCAAAAGGATGCGCCTAAGACACAGAAACAGGAAGGAGAAATGAATTGATTAAAAGTCGATCGGATTGTCTTCCACTTTTTGTGGGTCAACGATGATGTTGGGATAAGGTTGACGGCCGAATTTGGTTAAAACGACCCCGCCTACACCGATCATGACTGTGGCGAATGTGATCAAACTGTTGGGAAAACATGGGATCAGGGCCAGCAAGCCTAAGCCGAGCGTAATGGCGGCGGTGCCAACGGCCGTGAGTTCTGGGCTACGCCATTTGCGGGCTGGTAGATGATCGACTAGGCGTTCGCCTGCCCAAGCACCGATTGCGGTTAAACCAAGGGCCATTGCACCCAAGTAAGCCAAGACACCGGCGATGAGGATCGGAATGCCCAAGATGCCGACACAGATAAAAATGAGTACGGCCGTGAGCGCGGCGATAATGGCTAAACCGGACGGGATGGCGATCATGCTTAGGAAACCGATACCGGCGCTTGCGCCCGTTTCCCCTTCTACCGCATCTCGGACCAGAGAAAGTCTTTGAGGGACAACAGTGGCGATGGAATAGGCGATACCACCCATGACGATTGCGTAAAAGATCGCTTCAACTAAGCGAGCGATAAATCCTGGCTCATCATAGTTATAGTCATCGTAATTCCAATCCCCATCAGGACCGAAGCTTTCACTGTTCCACTCACCGGTTTCTGGATTATAGGGAAGGAGTTCATCTGGGTTTGGCGGCCCATCGGTGATGGAGTTTGCTAGCTGGCTGTAATCGAAATCCCGTACAAAGCTGTTTAGCATTGGGCTGTCTAGTGTCAAGGAACAGCTAATCGTTTTTTCGTCATGTTGATCGACAAATTTGCCGCCAAATAAAGCACAGTCTCCACTTAGGAAGCCGCTATCAGAGATGGAAACATCGCCACCAAAGATGACAAGGTCCCCATTGATGGTACCTTCAATTTCGATATCGCCACCGAAAACAGCGACATCTCCATTGATCGTCCCCTCCATTTTGAGATCGCCGCCAAAGACAACGACATCACCGCTAATAAGGGCTCCTTCTTCTATAACCGTATCTTCATAAAGGGTTAGGTCATTATAAATCGTTTCGTCTGATTCAATTTTTTGAGCGGGGGGATCGGCAAAAGCGGCCGTGGGCCACATCAGGGTCAGCATAAACAAACCTAGGGTTGTGAATAGTCCTAGACGCTTCATAGTGTTCTTCTCCACAGGCGATATGCCTGTTTTTGCAAATTAACTGGGGGATTGTGATGTGGCTTTGTTGACAGCAATGCCACACCGTAAGTGAAGATTTGAGCGATGTAACCCTGGATTTCGCATGGCGCGAAATCGCTCAAATCGAAGATTGTTATGATTAAGAGCGGGCGATGACGACCGTCCGCGTGGTTAAACGGTTATAAATGCCGGACCACAAGGTGACTGCGCCGGTCATAACCAAGAAAATACCGATCGATGCGGGGTTTTGCGTCAGTGCTGTACCCCAATTAGTCAGCACTTGGAAAATCGCATTGCCAATGACACCGGCCATTTGGGAGATCGCTTGGAATGAGGTTAAAGGATCTGCTATTGAGAAATTAGCGAAGAGGATGGCTAGCCCCATAAGTGGGACCGTTCCGAGCAACAACACAAGCGCAAAGGCCAAAGCGACCGCCCACCTCCTGAGGGAGATATCGGGCAATCGCAAGACAGTTTGTTCCGTAAAAGCGGCCGATGGTTTGGCCGTTGGGGCATCGGTTAGCCACGAATCGATTACCTGCATCGAGCGCCATTCCGCATTGAGTTCTGGGAATTTACGCAAGTAGATACGGAATTGTTTGCTCTGTGTTGAATTCAAGTTGCCATCGAGAGCATCCATCATCAACGCATATGCTTCTTCTAATTCTGCTGCGTGGTTGTCTGTGTTGTTGTTTTGATTACGCATGGAGAATGAAATCCTTTTGTTCGATCAAATTATTTACCCAAATTATTTGCCCAAGCCCATATCGACACCCACTTCTGCCAATTGGCGGCGGGCACGGAAAAGGCGAGACTTAATCGCGCTGACACTAGTGTCCATTGTTTCCGCAATCTCATCGTAAGGCATGTCGTACCAATAGCGCAAAATAACCGCTTGGCGATAATCCTCAGGCAAAGATTGTAAGAGTTCTTGTACCATGACTTCCCGTTCGCGAGAAACCGCTTGTCCTTCAGGTCCTTTGTTTTTCTCTGACATGAGAGATGGATGGGACGGAAGGGGCTCATCGATCGAGAGCAAGATAGCGCGACGCTTACGGATGAGGTCGATACAGTAATTCGATGTAATTGACAGCATCCAGGTGCTAAATTTGTGAGCTGGATTGTAGCTGTCAAGGCGGGTGTATGCGCGGATAAACGCTTCTTGGGCAGCTTCTTCTGCTTCACGTGAATTGTTCAGCATGCGATACGCCAAGTTGTAGACAGGGCCTTGGTATGCTTCGATGAGCTGGCCAAAGGCGGTCTTGTCACCTTGGCGGGCAAGAAGAAGCCAATGCGCTTCTTTTTCCGCTTGTGTCATTTCCGGAGAGCTGGTTTTGCTGGTCACTTTAGGGGAGTATATCCCAAAAAGTGTGGAGCTCGATCCAGAATTTTGCATCATTGTTTGTAACCCTTTTGCAACTGCTTGTACCATCGTTTGTTGTTCCTTGTGTTTACACTATAGTCTGTTTGAAACCACAGTTAATTGCTTATACGGAAGGTGTAACAAAAAAGTTGCAAGGAAAATCTGAAAAAGTTGTGACAAAGTGATGAAGATTTCTGTTTATAGGATAAATGGGCTATGCAATAGGGGGCTTTCGTGGCTGAAATTTGCCAATCACCGATAATTGGCGAGCGAACTTGATGCCGAGTTGAATCGTAAAACGCTACGACCGATCCACTGGTCAACTTGCGGCCGTGCGCGAACACAATCGTAATGGCTCTGTGTATATCACAACAGCCTTGCTGAAGTTGAGATGTTTGGTGTACTGATCCAGCTCAATGGGACCAATCTGCCGACGCTTGCTGAGGTTGAGGTTTTTGAAATGAGTGCTGTGGTGAGCGATGTCGATGCGACTATGATTGTTGTGCGAGCTTGGTTGTGGACAGCACCGGTGTGGTTGTAGACCACCAGCGGTTCCGGCCGTTTGGGGAACGGGAAACGGCCCCCAGCACAGAGATCACGGAACGGGGCTTTACGGGGCACCATGAAAACCGAGATATTGGGCTGACTTATATGAATGCGCGGTTCTATGTCCCTTACGCGAACCGTTTTCTCACTCCCGATATTATTATACCAAATCCAATTGACCCTCAAACTTTTAATCGCTACAGCTACGTTCACAATAATCCTGTCCGCA